>NZ_BCNF01000078.1 GCF_001485495.1 Gordonia desulfuricans NBRC 100010
CCCACCTCACCGGTCCCTACCTCCACGACCTTGGGGCAGTCATCGCCGCCGCCCTACACCACACCGACCACACCAGCCGCCACGCCGCGACATAGCCCGGATCGCACACACAGGAGCCCCCCCAGCGCCATGAGTACTCGAATCGACATCGACGCCATGACCAGCGAAATCACCTACTACCCCACCGCATCCGCCGCGAACAAACACCTCAGCGACACCGACTACACAACCGGCGCGGTACTCGCCATCGAAAACCCCTACACCGGCGATCGCCTGGCACTGACCGGAAACCCCGACCGAATGCGCTACCTCCTCACACTCGCCCTCGGATTCATCGAGGCCGCACCCGAAACCACGCCCACCCAATAGGAGAACCCGACATGGCCACCCGCCCGGTCCTGGGTCACCCCATCCCACTAACCCCCAGCGACCCGCCGCAAGAACCCGTTTACCAGCTCCTACACCCACCCATCCCCATCCGCCGCGACCCCGCCGAACACGCCCGCCTCAACACCCCCGCACCCCACGAGATCACAGGGTGGCTGGACAGACTCACCGGCGACTACAGCTAGCGCGAGGTCGTCCTGCTCAACCAACGATCAGCGTGCCCGGTAGACCGCGGCCTCGAAGTCGAGGGCGGCGGTCATCGCCGTGTGATCGGCGAAGGGGAACAGCTGGGTGGCCCAGAATCCGGCGACGCCCGACGTCCGGTCCAGCCAGAAGTACAGATTCGCCAGGCCGGCCCAGCCGAGGGAACCGGCGCGGCGGCCGGTCGGGGCGTCGTCGGCGTTGGTCATCGCGATCAGACCCCACCCCTTGCGGTGGCCGGGGAAGAACTCGACCGGATTGGTCAGCCGCGGATTGACGCCGGGCAGAGCGGTGACCTGCAGGTCGCCGAGCTGATCGCGGGTGGCCTCGGCGACCATCTGCGCCGACAACACCTGCTCGCCGGAATCCGTCCGACCGTCGTTGAGCCACATCCGCAGGAAACGCAGGTAGTCCGCGGCCGTCGAATAGGCGCCCTGACCGCCCATGTCCAGCTCGGGCGTATCCGGCCGCGACGGGGCGCGTAGTGCCTTGAGCGCACCGTCGGGGGTGCGGGCGTGCAGCGTCGCGGCCCGGTCGAGCAACCGCTCGTCGCGGGCGAATGTGGTGTCGTGCATGCCCAATGGCTCGAACAGGCGCTCGCGCATGACCGCACCGAGCCGGCGGCCGGTGACCGCCTCGATCACCAGGCCGGCCCAGTCGATGTTCATGCCGTACTCCCACCGCGTACCCGGATCGAACAGCAGTGGTGTCTGCAGGGATTCGAGTGTGGCGGTGGCGATGTCGGGAAGGCTGCGGGCACGCACCACCGCGGCGAGATCGGCGTCGAAGAAGTCGTAACCGAAACCGGCTGTGTGCGTGAGCAGACGGCGGAGGGTGACCGGCGACGACGGCTCGTGGAGTCGGACGGTCCCATCGTCGTCAACGCCGTCGAGCACACCGATCCCGCCGAGCCGGGGCTCGTACTCGGCGGCGGGGGCGTCGAGGTCGAGCACGCCGTCGTCGACGAGTTGCAGGGCGAGGGTGGAGGTCAGTGGCTTGGTGGTCGAGAACAGCGCCAGAACGGCGTCGGCGGCAAGGGTTTCGGACTCGCCGACCAGTCGGGGACCGGTCGCCTCGAGTCCGATGGTGGCCGCCGAGGTGGTCACACCGGCCACCACTCCGGGCAGGTCGTCGGAGTGGAGGATGCCCCGGATGTCGATCCTCGGTGTGCTCATCGGGGTCAGCCTGCCAGTTCCTTGACGAAGGCGCCCAAGCGGTCGATCGCGTCCTCCAGATCGGCCGTCGATGCCGCATAGGAGAGGCGGACGTGATCGGCGGCGGTGTCGACGCCGAAATCCTTGCCCGGGGTGAGCGCGACATGGGCCTCGGTGAGGGCACGGTCGCAGAACTGTCCCGAGTCCAGCCCCGTCGACGAGATGTCGACGTAGACATAGAACGCTCCGTCGGGTTCCACCGGCACCCGCAGCCCGATCCGCTCGAGTCCGTCGAGGACGAGCCGACGGCGGTTGGCGAACTCCCGACGGCGGTCCTCGCTGACCGCCAGCGACTCCGGGGTGAAGCAGGCGAGTGCCGCCAGCTGCGCCGGGGTGGGCGGGCAGACGTAGAAGTTCTGTGCCAGCCGCTCGGCCACCTCGACAACGTCTTCCGGCAGGATCGCCCACCCCAGACGCCAGCCGGTGAGGCCGAAGTACTTCGAGAAGCTGTTGATCACAACAGTATTCGCGTGTACGGCAGGATCGTCGGTGGACAGGACACTGCGCGGCGGATGTCCGTCGGCGCCCGGATCGGCCAAACCGAGGTAGATCTCGTCGACGATGGTCCACCCACCGCGGCCGGCGATCGCCCTGCACATCTCCACGAGATCGGCGAGCGAGGCCGACGTCCCCGTCGGATTCGACGGCGATGCGATGATCGCGCCCCGGATGGAGTCCGTCCAGGCCTCCTCGACCAGTGCAGGCGACAACTGGAACCGTGTCGCCGGTGTCGTCGGCACCAGCGTCACCTCGGCGCCGAAGCTCTCGGCGAACTGCCGATTGCACGGATACGACGGGTCGCCGATGAGTACCCCGTCACCCGGATCGACGAGTGCGGCGCAGGCGAGCAGCAATGCCGCCGACGCACCGGAGGTGACCGCGACCTGGGCCGGGGTGACCCGCGCGCCGAAGTGTGTTGCGTAGAACTCGGCGATCGCCGCCCGCAGTTCGGGGGTTCCGAGCGCGTCGGTGTAGGTCAGTGGACGGCCGTCGGTGAGCTCGCGGGCGGCCTCCAGAAATGCCGGGGGAGCACCGAAGTCGGGTTCGCCGATGTTGAGCCGGATGACGTGATGGCCCTGCGCCTCGAGCTCGCCGGCCTTCTTGGCGAACTCCATCGCATAGAACGGGGCCACCCGCTGCGCGCGTCGGGAGATCTGCATGGGCTCATTGTGCGCGCATGCAGACCCCCGTCCGGCCCCGGGTCAGGGCACCCAGTTGAAGGTGTCGGGGTCGGGTCCGCGGCGCTTGTCCTTGTTGAGCGCGTCGATCGCGGCGATCTGCTCGGCCGACAACTCGAAGTCGAACAGGGCGAAGTTCTCCTCGACGCGGGAGCGGGTCACCGACTTCGGGAAGACGATGTCGCCGCGCTGGATGTGCCAGCGCAAGGTCACCTGCGCGGTGGATCGGCCCACCTCGGCGGCGATACGCTCCAGCACCGGATCATCGAGGACGTCGCCCTGTGCGATCGGCGACCACGCCTCGGTCGCGATCTGATGCTGCGCGTCGAAGGCACGCAACGGTGCCTGGGTCAGATACGGATGGACCTCGATCTGGTTGACCGCGGGGACCACGTCGGTCTCGGCGAACAGCCGCTCGAGATGGGCGGCCTGGAAGTTCGAGACACCGATCGCGCGGGCCTTGCCGTCGGCATAGACCTTCTCCAGCGCCTTCCAGGTCTGTACGAAGTCGCCGACACCGGGCATCGGCCAGTGGATCAGATACAGGTCGACGGCGTCGACGCCGAGCCGTTCGAGACTGCGATCGGTCTCGGCGAGAGCGGCGTCGTAGTCGTGGAAGCTGTTGTTGAGCTTGGTGGTGATGAACACCTCGTCACGCGAGATACCCGACTTCGCGAGGGCTTCGCCGACCTGGCGTTCGTTGCCGTACATCTGTGCGGTGTCGATGTGGCGATAGCCGATCTCCAGCGCGGTGAGCGTGGCCTCGGCGGTGTCCTCCGGGGTGATCTGGAAGACCCCGAAGCCGAGCTGAGGGATCTCGACGCCGTTGTTGAGCGTGATGGACGGGACTGTCATGGAAGACCTCTCGTACGAAGTGGGTGTGCGCACACCGGATGTGCCCGTGCGCGTGGGGTGGTGATGCCGTCGGTGGTGACGGGCCCGGATCAGGGGATGACGACGAGTTTGCCGCGTGGGTGGCGTGCCGACAGATCGGCGATCGCCTGTGCGGCATCATCGAGCGGATAGGTGCGTGCCACCTCGATCACGAGGGAACCGTCGGCGGCTGCGGCCAGCAGGTCGTCGATGGCGTCGAGGCGGTGCTGCAGGCTCTGCCCACCGCCGCCGGAGACCAGCACGATGCCGTCGTCGGCCCGGCCGAAGGCGGCGATGCTGACGATCCGGGAATGGTCGGGAACCAGTTGCAACGACACGTCGATCGCCTCGTCGGAACCGACGGTGTCGATCGCGGCGGTCACCGGACCGGGGGTGACCTCCCGGATCCGGTCGGCGAGGCCGGCGCCGTAGGCCACCGGGATGGCACCGAGGGACTTCAGGTACTCGTGGTTGCGCGGCGAGGCGGTCGCGATGACGGCTGCCCCGGCGCGTGTCGCCAGTTGCACCGCGACCACACCCACGGCTCCGGCACCGCCGTGGACGACGACCACGTCGCCGGCGGTGATCCCGGCGGTGGCCAGGGTGTCGGCGGCGGTGGCCCCGGCCAGCAGCAGTCCGGCGGCGATCTCGGGGGACACCTCTGCGGGTCGGCGTCGCAGCCGGGACGCGTCGACGATCACATGGTCGGCGAGGGCTCCGGTGGTGGGGTAGACCACCACCTCGTCGCCGACGCCGAAGTCGGCGACCTCGTCACCGATCGCCTCGACGGTGCCGGCGAGTTCATAGCCGGGGTGTAGTGGCAGTTTGGATTCGTCGGTCCCCATGAATCCGCGAACGACCGTGGCGTCCACCGGGTTGAGTCCGACGGCACGGACCTTCACCCGGACCTGGTCGTCTTGCGGGGAGGGGAGTTCGGCGGTGATCAGATCGATCACCTCGGTCGGCTCGCCGTATCCGAGCGCGACGGCCTGGCGTGCGATCACGGCGGAGGGTTCGACATCGAGCGGGTTCTCTTCGGAAATGCTCATGACCGGTTCAATGGCGGCGCGACCGCTCGATATTCCGATTCCGCGAGATCTGCGCGGGCCGGATCGCAAGACCCGGGCCCGGTGTCCGACAGGGGCGGTTCGTCGGTACAGGTGTGGGCGGTCGGGGAGTGCATCCGCCAGGAAATCGGACTAGAGTCCGGATGCGGGCCGGTGCCTTCGCCGGCGCAGCGCGACACCCCGACACCCACCGAAGCCTGGAGCCGGTCACCGTGACAACCCTCGTCGACATCCGCTCGACCGACACCTTCGACGATCCCGGTGCAGCGGATCCCCGTGCAGTGGTCGTCTGCCTGCACGGATTCGGTTCCCACGAGCACGACCTCGCACCTCTCGCGCCACTGATCGCCCCCGCTCTGCAGTGGGCGTCGCTGCGTGGTCCGCGGACCCTGCAGCCCGGGTCGTACGCCTGGTTCCCGATCGAGACACCCGGCGTACCCGACCCGGCCAAGGTCGCCGCGGCCACCGAACTGATCTGGGAGTGGATCGACGCGACGCTCCCCGCGGGCACACCGATCGTGGCGGTCGGGTTCTCCCAGGGCGGACTGATGGCCACCCAGTTGTTGCGCACCCGCCCCGACCGCATCGCGGCCACGGTGATCCTGGGCGGATTCGTCCAGGGCGGTGAGTTCCCCGGAGACAAGCAGCTCGCCCGGACCCGGCCGCCGGTGTTCTGGGGGCGGGGCCGCGAGGACACGGTGATCGCCCCGGTGGCGATCGAGCGGACCATCGACTGGCTGCCCGGCCACTCCACCCTCGAGGTTCGCATCTATCCGGGTCTGGCGCACGGCGTCAACCAGGCCGAGATCGACGATGTGCGAGCATTCCTGGCCGCCGCGACCGACGGAGCCGGCGGGACGGTCTGAGTTCGGTGCAGGCGCCCGGTCAGCGCCGGAACCAGGCCTGTTCGGCTCCGGCGAGGGCCTTCTCCAGTCGCAGTCGCGTGGTCTCGGCGAGCGGCTCGGGCAGCGCATCGGGTGCGAACCACTGCACCGCGGTGTTCTCGTCGTCGGCGACGCGCGGCTCGCCGTCGAGGTGGCGGGCCAGGAAGCAGACGTCGAGGTACTGGGTCTGATCCCGGTTGGGGTAGGTGATCATCGGGGTGACGTCGACGCTGGTGAGGCGGACGACCTCGGCGCGCACACCGGTCTCCTCGCCGATCTCGCGGACGATGGCGCGGGCCGGTCCCTCGCCGGGTTCGAGCACTCCGGAGACCACCGCCCACTCGTCGGTGTCGGCACGGCGGGTCAGCAACACACGGCCGGCGTCGTCGACGACCACTCCGCTGACCCCGGACAACCACAGCGGTGCATGGCCCACATGGGTGCGGAGGTCGCGGATGAACTCGGGGATCGGCATGACCGACATCTTGCCCGGACCCGGCGTGCCCGGCCCGGCGGGGCGGGCGCATGGCAAGATCACCGTCGGAGATCACGGCGATGCGGACACGACAGGAGTGATGACGGTGCGAGGCCTCGGAATCTGGGTGGTCATGGTGGCGATCGGCCTGCTCGGCGTGGTGTGGGCGGTGGTCGACGTGGTCAACCGCGGGTGGGGGGACGTTCCCGGCAGCACCTGGCTGTGCGCGATCCTCGGCGTCATCCTGGCGATCTTCGCGCTCTACCGGGAGTTCGGCGGTCAGCCGCTGATCACCGTCGATCACGAGAACATCGCCCAGGAGTACGAGGAGCAGAAGCGGCAGTCGCAGCAGGCCCGCGACGCCGAGTAGGGGACACCTGGGCGGCACGGATTCGCACTCGCGTTCGACGTTTTGTCGGTGGGCGGTGCTTCACTGAGGTCATCCCAGAACGGATGACCGTGCAGCCCGTGCGCGGCGACCACTCAGGAGGTCCCGATGTCCACATCCGACCACTTCCCGAACCCGAACGACCCCGGCCGAGACCGTCGTCGAGCAGAGAATCCCGACCCGGCCCGTCCGGGGATCGACTGGACGGCGATGCGCGACTGGCTGACCGAGTCGGTGTCGGGGATGCCACGCGGGGCGGTCCTCGACCTCGGCCCCGCCGGTCACGACGCCACCGATCACGACCAGGCCCCGGTCGAGCCGGACGCCGTGGGTGAGCCGGATGCTGTGGCCGGGGCCGATCCCGGTGACGACGTGCCGTGCGCTCAGATCATGGTCTTGCGCGACGGTTCGCTGCTGGTCCGGTTGTCGACGACGCTGATGGAGATCCCCTCGGTCGCGGGCTATGTGGTGCCGCGGGGCCTGCTCGACCGGTGGAACTACGAGGACCGGTTCCGGGACTGCACCCACGGATACATGGTGACCCGGTCGGTCGACTGTGCCGCCGACGTCTGCATCACCTGGTTCCGCGACCGGCGGGGCATCGTCAGTCCGGGGGAGCTGGGATGTACCTACACCGTCACGACGTGGCTACCCCGGGCGAGTTGAGGGAACCGGCGATGCGATGCGTCGGGGTAACCCCTGATCTTTCCCCCAGAACCCGCTCTGACCAGTGCAATCGGGGCGCCAGGCGGGCATGGTGGGGACATGAACACATCAACTGAACCCACCAACCGCACCGCCTTCGGCTTCTGGAAGGTCCTCGCGATCATCGCGGTGGCGCTCATCGCGCTCGCCATGCTCGGCCCGATCATCAAGGGACTGATCTGGATCGGCTTCATCGGGCTCGCGGTCTACGGCGCCATCGCCCTGTACCGCATCTCCCGCTCGGGCAACGGCCCGAAGCCGCCCGCCACCTTCTGAACCGGGCCGGCCGATGCCGGATGGCACCGGCCGACCCGGATCAGCGGAGTGGAGATCATCGCATGGAGCTCACCGGGTTGCGGTCGCACAGCGGATCAGCGCCGTGCGACCTCGGGGTCCGGCCGATCGGCACCCCGGTCGCCGGTGACGCGATCGCCGACTGCGGGGGTGTCGGCCACCAGCTCGGCGGGAGCCTCTCCGGAGGCCTCGGCGGCCACGGCCGCGAGCTCGGCGCCCAGCGATTCGTGCGGCAGCCGGGCCTCGACCGACTCGGGATTGCTGTTGCGGCCGCCGGTGAACAACGACGCCACCGCGCCGATCACACAGCAGACCAGGGCGAAGGTGAATGCGGCCGAGAGACCGTCGGCGAACGGATCGCTGATCAGATGCGGGAAGAACTCCAGGCCGGTGAGGTGATCGACGCTCGCCTGCGGCAGACCCTGCAGCGCCTGGCCACCGACCTCCTTGATCGGGTTGTAGCCGAGGAATGCGGCGAACAGGATGCCGACGGTCGGCAGACTCGAGATCCCGTCGGCTGCCTGCGCGGGCATACCGCCGGCGGTCAGGCCCTCGAACATCGCCGACGGGAGATGTTCGCTCAGACCGGCGATCATCAGCGAGAAGAACAGGCCGATGGACAGCACCATCGCGGCGTTCTGGAAGGTCGTCATCATGCCTGCACCGGAACCGCGGGAGGTCACCGGGAGACTGTTCATCACCTCGGCACGGTTCGGCGAGGCGAACAGACCCATCCCGATACCGTTGATCAGCAGGATCAGCGCGAACACCCAGTAGGTGAAGTCCACCGGGATCGCGATCAGCGCGCCGAAGGTGCCCGCGGTGATCAGCATGCCGATCGTGGTGAACCACTTGGTGCCGAGACGATCGGAGAGCGCGCCCGAGACCGGTGCACTGATCAGGAAGCCGATCGTCATCGGGACCATGTAGATGCCGGCCCACAGCGGTGTCTTGGTGTAGTCGTAGCCGTGCTGCGGCAGCCAGATGCCCTGCAGCCAGATGATCAGGATGAACTGCAGACCGCCACGGCCAATGGAGGCCATCAGGTTGGCGAGGTTGCCGAAGGCGAACGAGCGGTTGCCGAACAACGACAGCTCGAACAGCGGGCTGGCCACCTTGGTCTCGATGACCACGAAGGCGCCCAGCACGATCGCGCCGCCGATCAGTGCGGCGAGCACCCACGGGTTGGTCCAGCCCATGTCGGAGTCACCGTAGGGCTGGATGCCGTAGGTGATGCCCACCAGGATCGAGACCAGCCCGACGGCGAAGGTCAGGTTGCCCCACCAGTCCATCTTGGCGCGGCGGCGCACCCCGGTGTCGCGCAGCTTCAGGTAGGCCCAGACGGTGCCGACGATGCCGAACGGCACCGACACCAGGAAGATGTAGTGCCACTGGATCGGTGCGAGGACACCGCCGATGATCAGGCCCAGGAATGACCCGGCGATCGCGGCCACACCGTTGATACCCATCGCGAGACCCCGCTGGTTGGCGGGGAAGGCGTCGGTGAGGATCGCCGACGAGTTCGCCATCAGGAACGCGCCGCCGATGCCCTGGATCACGCGCCAGAAGATCAGCCAGATGGCCGCCTCACTGCCGTCGAACCAGGTGATCGCCAGCAGGATCGACGACACGGTGAAGATCGCGAAACCCATGTTGTACATCCGGGCACGGCCGAACATGTCGCCGAGCCGACCGAAGCTCACCACCAGCACCGCGGTGACCACCAGGAAACCCATCATCATCCACAGCAGGTAGCTGGTGTTGCCGGGATCGAGGGGGTTGACGCCGATGCCCTTGAAGATGTCGGGCAGCGCGATCAGCACGATCGACGAGTTGATCGTGGCGATCAGCATGCCGAGCGTCGTGTTCGAGAGGGCGATCCACTTGTAGTGGGGCCCCAGATCGTCGGCGGTGGTGCCGACGGCCGGGGAGGCGGCGGTCATGTGGTGTCTCCTGAGATCGCGGGTGGTCGGGAAGCGGGCTGTTCGGATCTGTGCGGGATCAGGTGTCGGCGGTCAGTTCTCGGGGATCGGCTCGGTCTCGGGATCGGCCAGGGTGTCGGCGAGGGCGCGCAGACCGTTCTGCAGGTTCGTCCGGGTGACGGGGTCGAGCTGGTCGAGGGCGGTGGTGAGCACCTGGGCCTTGTGCGACCTGGCCTCACGCAGGTAGTCGCGGCCGAGGTCGGTCGCGACCAGCAGCCGGGCGCGTCCGTCGTCGGGATCGGGTGTGCGCTCGACGTAGCCGTGCTGTTCGAGGGTGCCGACCACGCGAGACATGGTCGGCATGCTCACGCCCTCACGGTCACTGAGGTCCGACAGCCGCAACGGACCGTGGGCGAGGATCGTCCACAACGCCGACGACAGGCCCGCGGTCAGGCCGCCGCGGCCGGCGGTGCGCAGTGCGCGGGTGATCCGCACCAGGTCGTGATACAGCACCACGACGTCCGGGGTGTCGGACGCCGGTGAGGTGCTCGCGGAGGCGGTCGGTTGGGGCATGGGGATCTCGATCCGTCGAAGGGAACGGATGAGATACTAGTTGCTTGTAGCTAAGTAAACGAACCGTAAAGGGCTGGTCAGTGGCCTGCCGACGCCGGTCACCTCGTGTCGCACCCACCGATCCGGACACACGCGTAGGGTCGAGGGATCTGGTGTCGAACTGGAGGTCAACATGCTCGGACTGGGTTTTCTCGGCTGGATCATCATCGGCGGTCTCGCCGGCTGGATCGGAAGCAAGATCATGAAGACCGACGACCAGATGGGGGTGTTGCTCAACATCGTGGTCGGCGTCGTCGGCGGTCTCATCGGCGGCTGGCTGCTGAGTCTGTTCGGCGTGGACGTCAAGGGCGGCGGGCTGATCTTCAGCTTCGTCACCTGCCTGGCCGGCTCGTGCATCCTGCTGTGGATCGTCGGCCTGGTCAGAGGTCGCACCAAGGCCTGATCCGAACGGTCCGCGGCATGACTGTGGTTGTGTCGCGGGCATTCTCGTCGGCAGCGGGTTCTCTTCGGTGGCAGGCTCTCGTAGGCTGTGGTTTCGCGGCGACCCGCCGTGTACGCCGAATCCGCGTGAAGCCGACCTCTTGTGGAACCGATCTCTTGATGAAACCGATCGTCGGTGAACGCGGGTGACCGGGAACGGCCTCGTGAAACCTGGAATGGAGTGGAGGAACGCATGTCTCGCGTGGTGATCATCGGCGGGCACGGAAAGATCGCCCTACGGCTGGAGAAGATCCTCGCCGATCGTGGTGACGAGGTGACGGCGGTGATCCGCAACGAGGCGCACGCCGGCGACGTCGCCGCCACCGGCGCGAAACCCGTTGTCGCCGATGTCGAGACACTGGACGTCGCGGGACTGGCACCGGTCCTCACCGGACATGACGCGGTGGTGTGGTCGGCCGGTGCGGGTGGCGGAAACCCCGCACGGACCTACGCCGTCGACCGCGATGCCGCGATCGCGTCGATGGCGGCCGCCGCCTCGGCCGGGGTCGATCGGTACGTGATGGTGTCGTACTTCGGGGCCGGACCCGATCACGGTGTCCCCGAGGACAACTCGTTCTATCCATATGCGCAGGCCAAGGCCGCAGCCGATGCCCGGCTGGCCCAGACGTCACTGCAGTGGACCATCCTGGGGCCCGGCCGGCTCACCGACACCGCCGGGTCGGGCCGCATCGCCGTCGGCGTCGACAAAGGTGAGGTGAGCCGCGACAACGTCGCGCTGGTGGCCGCTGCGGTCCTCGCCGATCCGACGACCATCGGCCGGACCATCGAGTTCAACGACGGTGACGTACCGATCACCGAGGCGCTGAGCGCGGACTCTCGGTGAACCCGACGAGGCGGCTGGGCGAGATCGTGGGGACCGCACATGTCCTGACCGATCCGGACGCCACCGCCGGTTATCTCACCGACTGGATGGGCCGCTACACCGGCCATGCCGACGCGGTGGTCCGCCCACGCACCACCGACGAGGTCGCCGCAGTGGTGACCCTGTGTGCCGCCGAGGGGGTGCGGATCTGTGTGCAGGGCGGCAACACCGGCCTCGTCGGCGGGTCCGTGCCGCCGTCACATCCCGACGGGTCGCGGCCGACCATCCTGCTCAGCACCGCACGGATGACCGACGTCGACGAGATCGACATCGTCGGACAGAGTGTGGGTGTGCAGGCCGGGGCGAGCGTCGCCACGATCGACACCGCGGCAGGCCGCGCAGGGCTGATGTTCGGGGTGGACCTCGCCTCCCGGGAATCGGCGACCGCCGGTGGGGTGGTGGCCACCAATGCCGGTGGGGTGCGGATGATCCGCCACGGCAACACCCGGAGCCAGGTGCTCGGCATCGAGGCGGTACTCGCCGACGGCCGGATTCTGCGTCGCTGGTCACCGCTGGTGAAAGACAATGTGGGCTACGACATCCCGGGGTTGCTTGCGGGTAGCGAGGGCACCCTGGCGGTGATCACCGGGGTGCTGTTGCGGCTGGTGCGCCCGGCCACCGGCGCGGAGGTCGCGGTGATCGCCCTGCGCGCCGTCGACGATGCCACCGCCCTGATCGGCGCCGCCCGCGATGCCGGGCTGACGATCGAGGCCGCCGAACTGATGACCGACGCCGGTGTCACCCTGGTCCATGAACACGGGGGGCGGCGCCCCGTCGCCACGGCCGCACCCTTCTACCTGTTGCTCGAGGTGTCGGGGACCGGCGGTGTGCAGGACGTACTCCTCGGCGTGCTCGAGACCGCCGACGGCGTACTCGACGCGGTGGTCGAACCCGGGCCGGGCCGCGCGCTGTGGGAGGTACGCGAACGCCACACCGAGTCGATCTCGCGCTCGACCGCCACACCGGTCGTCAAACTCGATGTCTCGGTGCCGATCCATGCCCTCGGTGACGCCGTTGCCGACCTCGAGGCACTCGCCGGTTCCCGCGATCATCGGTGTCGTCCGATCCTGTTCGGCCACGTCGGGGACGGCAACATCCACGTCAACCTGCTCGACGTGCCACCCGACGACGCCGACGGCCTCACCGAGGCGGTGTTCGCGGTCATCGCCGGGCACGGCGGGAGCATCAGCGCCGAGCACGGTATCGGCCGTGCCAAGTCGGCGTGGACCCACCTCGGTCGATCGGCGGTGGACCTGGCCACGATGCGGGCGATCAAGGATGCGCTGGACCCGCAGGGTCTGCTCAATCCCGGAGTGCTGTTCGGCTGACCGTGCTGTTCGACTGACCGTGCTGCGGCCGACTGCTCAACCGGCAGCGGATGTTTCGTTCACGGTGATTCCGAGTCTGGGCAAGGTTGCGATCCCTGTCTAGGCTCACCTCTCTGTGACCTCACGTGTACTGATGAGCCCGCCTTCCGGCGGTGACGGTGTGACCGGCGCTGTGACCGGGCAGGTGGTCGACGCCTTCGCCGACGAGACCGACGACGAGCGTCGGCGTCGGCTTCGGACGGTGGTGGCCGCGAGTCTGCTCGGCACCACCATCGAGTGGTACGACTTCTTCCTCTACGCCACGGCCGCGAGCCTGGTCTTCAACACCCTGTTCTTCCCGGACACGAGCACCTTTGTCGGCACCATGCTCAGCTTCGCCACCTTCGCCGTCGGGTTCGTGGTCCGGCCGATCGGCGGTGTCGTCTTCGGCCACATCGGTGATCGCATCGGCCGCAAGCGAACCCTCGCGGTCACGATGGTGCTGATGGGTGTGGCCACCGCCCTCATGGGTGTGCTGCCCACCGCCGCGCAGGTCGGCGTGCTGGCCCCGATCCTGTTGCTGTGCCTGCGCATCCTGCAGGGCTTCGCCCTCGGCGGCGAGTGGGCCGGTGCGGTACTGCTGGCCGTCGAACACAGCCCCAAACGCCGCCGCGGCCTGTTCGGCAGCATCCCGCAGGTCGGCCTGGCCCTCGGATTGGCTTTGGGCACCGGTGTTTTCGCGCTGCTGCAGGTGATCTTCGACGACGAGCAGTTCCTCGCCTACGGCTGGCGCATCGCCTTCCTGGTGAGCATCGTGCTCGTCGCCATCGGATTCGTGGTGCGGCTCAAGGTCGACGAGACCCCGGCCTTCCAGGAGGTCGATGCGCTCGCCCAGAAGTCGTCGGCGCCGCTGCGTGAGGTCGTGGTGCCGCCCAACACCCGCAACACCGTCCTCGGTCTGCTGGCCCGCTGGGGTGAGGGATCGGCGTTCAACACCTGGGGTGTGTTCGCGATCGCCTATGCCACCACCCAGCTCGACCTCGCGCGGGTGCCGGTGCTGGCGGCGGTCACCGTCGCCGCACTCGTGATGGCGGTGCTGCTGCCGGTGTCGGGTCTGCTCAGTGACCGCCACGGCCCGCGCCGCGTCTAGCTGGCCGGCATGATCGCCTACACCGTTTCGGTGTATCCGGTGTTCGTGCTGTTCGGCACGGCGTCGTTGCTGTGGTTCACCGTCGGTCTGGTCGTGGTGTTCGGTGTGGTCCACGCCCTGTTCTACGGGGCACAGGGCACGCTGTTCGCGAGTCTCTATCCGACTCCGGTTCGCTACACCGGACTGTCGGTGGTCTACCAGTTCTCCGGCATCTACGCCTCGGGACTGACCCCGCTGATCCTCACCGCACTGATCGGGGCCGGACACGGGACCCCGTGGATCGCCGCGGGCTATCTCGTGGCGACCGGCCTGATCAGCGTCGTCGCCACCAAGCTGATCAGGCCGGCCGACCTGCATCTCTGAGGCCGGGCCGGCCCTGGCCCCAGGAGACGGAGATCAGCCGCCGAGCGCGGTGAGGATCTCCGAGGCCTCCACCGGATGCGAGAACATCGGGTAGTCGTAGGTGATCGCGTTGTCGTGCTCGGCGACCGACGTGGCCGCGGTGCAGTCGGTCAGGGTGATCACGCGGTAGCCGTTCTCGTAGGCCGACCGCATCGTCGACTCCACACAGCAGTTGGTGAGGAATCCGCCGAGGATCACCGTCTCGATTCCCTTGCTGCGCAGGATGAAATCGATGTTGGTGGAGGCGAAGGTGTCCAGGCCGCGCTTGCCCTCGATCACGATGTCGCCGTCGGCGGGGGAGAGCTGCTCGACGATCTCGGCACCCCAGGTGCCCTTGACGAAGGCGTTGCCGTCGACGACCCCCTTGAGGATGCCGTACGGATGACGGGTCAGCTCGCCGTAACCGGGGGCGAAGGTGATCGGGGCGTGCATCACGGTGACCCCGGCGGCACGCGCCGCGGCGGCCACCGCGGTGGTGTTGTCGAGCATCCCGGTCTTGTCCATCACCTCGGCCACCGCGTCGTGCAGGACGCCGCCGGGGCTGGTGAACTCGTTCTGGTACTCGATCAGCACGAGTGCGGTGGTCGCGGGATCGAGGGTGAGTGCATCGGCCATGAGGTCCTCCGTCGACAGTCGTGTGCGCGGGTCGTCGTGTGGTGCAGGACATGATCTGCGCCACACCCGATTGAAGTCGCTGTCCGGGTCCACCGCAAGCCGCGCGCGACCGGCCGAATCCTGAGACCATGACGGGCGTGACCGATCACGGCCGAGAACGGTTGGCAGAACTGGCGCGACGTACCGGGGTGGCCACGAGGTACGTGGGATGGGACACCGACACACATGAGGTCTCCGACGAGACCCTGATCGCGGTACTCGGCGCGCTCGGCGTCGACGCCGGTGACGACGAGCGGGTCGGGCAGGCACTCGCCGAACTCGACGTCGCACCCTGGCGGGCGTTCGTCCCGCCGGTCACCGTGGTCACCGAACACGACGACGCGTGGTTCTGGATCCATGTGCCACACGGAGATCCGGTGGACGTGCGGATCCGGACCGAGGGCGGTGAGCTTCGCGACGCCCATCAGCTCGACCACTGGTGGGACCCGCGCGACGTCGACGGCACCCTGGTCGGTCGGGCGACATTCGCGGTGCCCGGCGACCTCGAGCCCGGCTACCACACGATCGAGGCCACCGATCCGGGCCGTGGCGGCACGGCGTCGGCACCCCTGATCGTCACACCGCGACGGCTGTCCACCGCCGACGACCTCCTCGGGTCGCAACGGTGGGGGATCGCGACCCAGCTCTACAGTGTGCGTTCGGCCGGGTCGTGGGGGATCGGCGACTTCGCCGATCTCGCCGCGATGGCCGAGATCGCCGGTGCGACCCACGGTGCCGATTTCATCCAGGTGAATCCGCTGCACGCCGCGCAGCCGCGTCCGCCGGTGGAGGCCTCGCCGTACCTGCCCACCACCCGCCGGTTCGTCAACCCGATCTATCTGCGCGTCACCGACATTCCCGAGATGGCCGAACTCCCCGACCACAAGCGGGCGCGCGTCGGCCGGCTCGCGAAGAAGTTCGTCACCGAGAACACCTCTACCGAAAAGATCAAGCGCAACAAGGCGTTCCGTGCCAAACTCGCCGCTCTCGAGCTGATCTACGAGGTGCCGCTGAGCAAGGAGCGCAAGCAGGCCTACCGCCGGTTCCGGATGCGCGAGGGTGACGGGCTGCGCGACTTCGCGACCTGGTGTGCCCTGGTCGAGAAGTACGGCCTCGAGTCACCCAAATGGGAGGGGGTGCTCACCGATCCGGCGGAGGTCCGGCGCCGGCGCCGCAAGGTGAAGGACCGCGTCGGGTTCTACACCTGGCTGCAGTGGTTGTGCGACGAACAGCTGGCCGCGGCGCAGCAGACGGCGCTCGCGTCGGGGATGAGTATCGGGGTGATCGCCGACCTCGCGGTCGGTGTGGGACGGCACAGCGCCGACGTCTGGATGCTCGGGGACGTCCTGGCGACCGGGGCGTCGGTGGGCGCCCCGCCGGACGGATTCAGCCAGCAGGGCCAGAACTGGAGTCAGCCGCCGTGGCATCCGATTCGACTGGCACAGGCCGGATACGAGCCGTTCCGCGACATGATCCGCACGGTGCTGCGCCATGCCGGCGGGCTGCGCGTCGACCACATCCTGGGCCTGTTCCGGCTGTGGTGGATTCCCGAGGGCAACTCCGCCGCCGAGGGCACCTACGTCCACTACGACCACCAGGCGCTGCTGGGCATCCTGGCGCTCGAGGCGCAGCGAGCGGGTGCGGTGATCATCGGTGAGGACCTCGGGGTCTTCGAGCCATGGGTGCAGGACACCTTGCGCGACAGGGGAGTCCTGGGGTGCTCGATCCTGTGGTTCGAGCACGGGCCGTATGCGCCGATCCCGCCGGAGAACTACCGGGAACTGTGCCTGACATCGGTCACCACACACGATCTGCCGCCGACCGTCGGCTACCTCGCCGGCGACCACATCGCCCTGCGGGACCGACTCGGACTGCTCACCGAGAGTGTCGACGACGAGCGGGCACGTGAAGAACGTGACCGGGATGCGATCCTGGCGCTGGCCGTCGAACGGGGGCTCTGGTCACCGGACATCCCGCTCACCGATGAACGGACCGTCCTCGCGCTGTACCGGCTGATCGCCTGCAGTCCCTCGGTCCTGCTCGGCGTGGCGCTGGTGGATGCGGTGGGGGAGCGGCGGATCCAGAATCAGCCCGGCACCGACTCCCACCAGTACCCGAACTGGCGTATTCCGCTCGCCGACGACGAGGGGAAGCCGGTGACCGTCGAGGACCTCGCCACCGATCGCCGCCTCGCCGCGCTGGCCGAGGCGTTGAAGGAGTCGGGGGTCGGATAGTCCGCGCGTGCGGACGTGGCCGTCACCGGGTCGAACGTTTCTCCGCCACCGCCACCAGCACCATCGCGATCACACAGAGCACACCGACACCGATGTTGAAGGCCACCCCGGCGTCGACCAGACCCCAGTGCGATGCGGCGATGCCCTGGCCGATGATCGGGATCGACAGCGCCACATAGACCACCACGAAGTAGGTGGAGGTCACCTCGGCGCGGCGGTCCTCCGGGGCGGCGGTGACCACTGCGGCCAGTCCCTTGCTGAACGAGATGCCCTGCCCGACACCGGCCACCACGGCACCGGTGAGGAGCAGGGCCAGGGATGCGGTGGCCAGGCTCGCCGCCACCACGCCCACCCCGACGGTCAGGATCGCGCAGCCGGCGATCAACGACGGCGCGGTCGGCAGGCGCCGGCCGACGATCTGGGTGAGTGCCGAGGTCCCCAGCAGCAGCGCCACCACCGCCCCGGCCACGAAGTGGTTGTCGATGCCGATCACCTGGGAGACGAACGACGGTGCCACCGCGGTGAAGGTTCCCATCACCGCGAACCCGGCGAACCCGGCGATCGCCGGGCCGGCGAAGATCGGCCGTACCTCCGACGGCACGGACAACCGCTGCACCGACAGCTCACGGTCGGCCGTCCACCGCAGCGGCTCGGTCATGAACCAGATCCCGGCACCGATGATCGCGAGTGCGACCAGGTCGACGACGAACACCAGGGACAGGGGAGCGGGCGCGTACTGGGCGAGCAGCCCGGCGACCAGCGGCCCCAACCCCAGACCGCCCACGTTGGCCGCGGTCGCCACCGCCGGGGCACGCGATCGCCACGACGACGGCGCCAGCTCGATCACCGCTGCGGTGGCGGCACCGGCGTAGATCCCCGCCGACAGCCCGGACACCACACGCCCGGTGAGCAGCCCGACGATGTCGTCGGAGGTCAGGAAGATGAGGGCGCTGAACGCCGACAGCACCGCGCCGGCGAGCAACAGCGGGCGTCGCCCGACGACATCGGACCACCGGCCGAAGACGACCAGTGCCGCGATCACCCCGGCGGCGTAGACCGCGAAGATCACCGTCGTGGTGGTCACGCCGAAGTGGAGTTCGGAGCCGTAGATCGAGTACAGCGGGGTGGGCAGGGTGGTGCCCATCATGACCACCAGGAAGGCCGCCACCGCGGCCGCATAGGCGCGTCCCCCGGTCAGCGGACGTCGTCGGGGTACACGTCGGGAGGACGGCGGGGCCGAGTGGCCGGTCCGGTCGGTCGATGCCATGCCCAACCCAGCGTCGCTGGCCGCACGCCTATTCCGTGACATCTTGTCGACGATATCCGGCGGGTCGGGTACGTGCCGATTGCCGGTTTGTGACATGGCGCGCCGACACCTGGGCACCCGATGTCCGGATCCACTAGAGTCGCCAGTCATGCAGAGTGTCGAGCCGCGGATTCTCGCGACCACATCCCGGATGCCCTTCGCCGTCGACGAGATCCACAAGCTCGGTGAGACCAAGCGCTTCCTGATCGCCAGCGACACCTTCCGCGCCGCACCGGGCAGCCACTCGCGGGGCGCCAAGAAGCACATCACCGTGCCGGCTCCCACCCAGGAGACCGAGGCGTTCGTCGACAAGATCATCGAGACCATCGACGCCGAGCAGATCAACTGGCTGCTGCCGATGTTCGAAGAGGTCTTCTACCTCGCCGCACATCGGGATCGGATCGCCGAGGGCCGCGACGTCGAGCTGTTCTTCCCCGACCTCGAGACCCTGCGCAAGGTGCACGACAAGGTCAGCTTCGCGCAGCTGTGCAAAGACCTCGGGCTGCCGGTCGCCGAGACCCTGACCGCCACCGACGACGAGCAGTTCAAGGCTGCGCTCGGCCACTGGGAACACTGGTTCGCGCGGGCCGCGTTCGGTCGTGGCGGCCTCGACATCGCCACCAACACCGGCCCGCTCGCCGGTGAGGCCGACGTCGACACCATCCACCCCAGCGCCGACGACCCGTGGCTGGTGCAAGAGTTCCTCAAGGGTGTCGACCGCTGCAGCTGGAGCGTCGTCCACCACGGCGAGGTGGTGCTGCACGCGTGCTACGAGCATCCGCTGACCATCGACAACCGCGGCGGCATCATCTACGAGTCGGTCGACTCACCGGAGTCGCTGGAGACCGCGCAGCGCATCGCCCGCGAGCTCAACTGGCACGGCCAGATCAGCTTCGACTACCTGATGACCGAGGACGGCGTGCACCACATGGTGGAGTGCAATCCGCGCCCCACCGCCGGCTGCACCGTCGCCACCGCCGAGGAGTTCGACACCGCGCTGTTCAACCCGGGTGAGCTGGTCGTCGTCCCGGCCGGACGCAAGAAGATGATCAAGGCCGCGGTGCTGCGTGATGCGCTGATGCATCCGTCGCGCGCCGCCGCCAACTTCAAGGCCGCCATGGGTGCGACCGGCGTCTACGACCAGAACAAGGACCACATGCCGCTGCTGTACTCGGCACTGTCGTTGCAGCACATCTTCGCCTACCGCAAGCATCTCGGCATGAACAAGGACAAGGGTGAGACCCTCGTCGCCACCCAGTTCTTCGACGTCCTCTACGACGGTTCGCCGATCAGCTGACCGACGCCACCGGCGGGGACGGCCCCGCCGGTGACCGAGGGGGTTACCCCACGGCCGATCTGCGATTACCGTCACCAGGTGATGGCACTCATGGGGGCTGGGCGGATGCGACCGGACAACGAGGTACTCATCGTCGGAGCGGGCTTCGGCGGGATCGGCGCGGCGATCGAATTCGCCAGCCTCGGCATCGACGACGTCGCGATCGTCGAGCGGGAGGACGATCTCGGCGGCACCTGGCATGTCAACCACTACCCGGGACTCGCCGTCGACATCGCCTCGGTGACGTATTCGTATTCGTTCGAACCCAATCCGTTCTGGTCCCGACTGTTCGCACCCGGCCCGGAACTCAAACGGTACGCCGAGCATGTCGCCGAGAAGTACGACCTGACCCGCCGGATGGAGTTCGGGACGTCGGTCACCGGAGCCCGGTGGGACGACGAATCCGGGCTGTGGACGGTGAGCACCGCCGACGGTGCCACCCGCACCTGTCGATACCTGGTGACGGCCACCGGATTCCTGTCCCAGCCGTCCACCCCGGACTTCCCGGGCATGGACACCTTCACCGGAACCGTCCTGCACACCGCCGCCTGGGACGACTCCGTCGATCTCACCGGCCGACGCGTCGCGGTGATCGGGACCGGCGCCACCGCCGTCCAGCTCATCCCGGAGGCGGCGGAGGTCGCCGCCGAACTCACCGTCTTCCAACGCACCCCGATCTGGGTGGTCCCCAAGATCGACTTCCCGATCCCGCGGGCCGTCCAACGCCTCTTCGCCCGGATTCCCGCGACGCAGCGGGCCGTCCGGCTGGTCAACACCTCCCTGCTGGAGATGCTGATGGTGTTCGGCGTGCTGCACTTCCGGCAGGCCAGACTCGGGAACAAGGCCGGTGCGTTGCTGGCGAGAGCACATCTGCGTGCGCAGGTGTCCGACGCCGACCTGCGACGCCGGCTGACCCCGCACTACGACCTCGGCTGCAAGCGACCCACGTTCTCCAACAGCTACTTCCGTGCCTATACCCGCCCCAACGTGACCCTCGAGACCGACGGGATCGGGCGGATCGAACCCGATGCCGTCGTCACCGGCGACGGCCGTCGAATCGAGATCGACACCCTCGTCCTGGCCACCGGATTCGACCTGTGGGACACGAACTTTCCCGCCTTCGAGATCGTCGGCCGCGATCAGCTGAGCCTGGGCGCCTGGTGGCGTGAATCGAGATTCCAGGCATACCAGGGCATCACGATGCCCCGATACCCGAACCTGTTGTCGCTCAACAGTCCCTACTCGTACAGTGGACTGTCGTACTTCACCACCATCGAGGGTCAGATGCGCCACATCGGGCGACTCTTCGGCGAACTGCGCCGCCGCGGCGCGTCGACCTTCGAGGTCACCGGAGAGGCCAACGACGCCTTCCTCGACGAGGTCACCGACCATCTCGCCGACTCGGTGTTCTACCTCGGCAACTGTGCGGGCTCGCACAGCTACTACTTCAACCATCAGGGCGAGGCGGCCCTGCTGCGGCCCAACGCCACCCTGACCACCCTGCGTGCGATGGACACCTTCCCGCTCGACGACTATCGGTTCCACTGAACGGACTCTCGGCCCTGTTCGGTGACGGCCGCGGCGACCTACGGTGGTGACATGCGCGCATGGGCAGTCAACCGACCCGGTCCGATCGAGAGCGGTCCGCTCGACCTCGTCGACAAACCCGTCCCGGTCGCCGGCCCCGGCGAACTACTGGTCGCCGTCCACGCCTGCGGGGTGTGCCGCACCGATCTGCATGTGAGCGAGGGCGATCTCCCGGTACACCGCCCCGGGGTGACGCCCGGCCACGAGGTGGTCGGCGAGGTCGCCGCCGTCGGCCCCGGCGCCGAAGCGGCCGGCCTGACGCTCGGCGAGAGGGTCGGGGTGGCATGGTTGCACCACACCGACGGCACCTGCTCCTACTGTGTCCGTGGTGCCGAGAACCTGTGCCCGGCATCGACATACACCGGCTGGGACGTCGACGGCGGTTATGCCGAGTACGTCACCGTCCCGGCCGGCTTCGCCTACCCGCTACCGGCAGGCATCGACGACGTGACACTCGCACCGCTGCTGTGCGCCGGGATCATCGGCTATCGGGCACTCAAACGTGCCTCGCTGCCCCCGGGCGGTCGGCTCGGCCTGTACGGATTCGGCGGCAGCGCGCACCTCGCCGCCCAGATCGCGATCGCACAGGGCGCCCGGGTACACGTGATGACCCGCGGTGCGCAGGCCCGGGAACTGGCCCTGTCGCTCGGTGCGGCATCGGCCGGCGACGCCTACGACAGCCCACCCGAACCCCTCGACGCGGCGATCACCTTCGCGCCGGTCGGTGAACTCGTACCGGTGGCCATGCGGGCCCTCGACCGCGGCGGCATCCTGTCCATCGCAGGCATCCACCTCTCCGACATCCCTGCTCTCCACTACGAGCAGGAACTGTTCTACGAGAAGGAGATCCGATCGGTGACCGCCAACACCCGCGCCGACGGCCACGAGTTCCTGGCGCTCGCCGCCGAATACGGTGTCACCGCCACCACCCACGCCTACCCACTCGACCACGCCGACACCGCCCTCGCCGATCTCAAAGCCGGAAGATTCGACGGAGCCGCAGTCCTGACCGTTTGAGCGGCGCCGGTGCTTGTCTGCGCCGACTTCGTCGTCGCGTGCCGTGCGCCTTACCGCCCGTCTTCCCTCCTCATCGCCTCGGTCGCAAGCTCCCTCGCTCTTCGTCAGTCCAGACAGGCGACGGCGCCGGTGCTTGTCTGCGCCGACTTCGTCGTCGCGTGCCGTGCGTGGCACGGTGGTTGAGCCGTGAGGAGCGTAGCGACGGTGCGTGTCGAAACCTCTGTCGGCCGAGTTCGTCGGCCGCCCACCTGGTTTGGTGGTTGAGCCGCGAGGAGCGTAGCGACGATGCGTGTCGAAACCTCTGTCGGCCGGGTTCGTCGGGTGACCACCGCCGACCACCGCCACCGCCACGGCCGACCACCACCGATGGCTACTCCGCACCCACCGGTGCCAGGAGATCGGGTCCGTTGTTGGCGACGCGGTTGACCAGCGGCGCGACCTCACGGATGTCGATCGCCTCGGCGATCTCCTCGCCCGGCGGGGCCAGCAACTCCGACGGGGCACGGTGATCGGGATCGAGCCAGGCGTCCCAGTTCGCAAAGGGCATGATCAGCGGCATCCGATCGTGCACCTCACGCAGGTGGCCGACGGCATCGGTGGTCAGGATCGAACAACTCAGCAGCGGTGCGGCGTCGGGGTCGGAGCGGTCGTGCCACACCGACCACAGTCCCGCCATGAACAGGCGGGTGCCGTCGTGCGGCGACATGAAGAACGGGATCTTGGTGGGCTTGCCCTTCGCATCGGGCGGGCCGGGCTTCCACTCGTACCAGCCGTCCATCGGCACCAGACACCGCTTGGAACGCACCGAGTTGCGGAACGAACTCTTCTCCGCGGCGGTCTCGGCGCGGGCGTTGAACAGCAGCGGACCCTTGCCGAGCTCCTTGGCCCACGACGGCACGAGTCCCCAGCGCATCGCGCGGACACGCAACAGCGGATCGTCGTCGGGATCGTCGGGGGAGTGGCGTTTGACCACGGTCATCACCGACGTCGTCGGCGCGACGTTGTAGTTCACCCCGGGGGAGCGCACCGCGGCAGCCCTGTTGTCGCCGTCGGCCCCGTCGCCCGGCGGGTCGAGAGGCGCAGGCACCTCGTTCACCGCGTCGATCTCGGCCGCGAGCTTCGCCGGGTCGGTGGTCACCGCATAGCGTCCGCACATGCCACCCATGGTGGCACGCGCCACCGACGACGGCCTCAGGCGCAGATCTCGGCGGTCACCGCCCCGGTGACCGCGACGAGGTCGGCCGGTGTCAGCTCCACCTCGAGCCCGCGTCGGCCGGCGCTGCACAGCACCCGGGGCCAGGTGAGCGCCGAGGCGTCGACGACGGTCGGCAGCGACGTGCGCTGGCCGATCGGCGACACCCCGCCGAGCACATATCCGGTCGACCGGGTCACCGCCTTGGCCTCGGCCATCACCGCCTTCGACGCTCCGAGTGCGGCCGCGGCCGCCTTCAACGACAGCTTCTGCGGCACCGGCAGCACCGCGACGGCCAGGTGATCGCGGGCCCCACCGCTCACCGAGATCACCAGCGTCTTGAAGATCTGCGCGGGTTGCACCCCCAGCGTGGTGGCCAGGGCGTCGACCGCCTCGGCGCCATAGGCGTCACTGCGGGGGTCGTGGGTGTAACGGTGCACTTCATGGGTGATGCGGGCCTTGCCGAGTGCGGCGATGGCGGGGGTGGCGGCCACGGACTCTCCTGCGCGATGTCTGACACGAATCGGAACAATTGTCGCCGTCGAGGTGTTGTGACCAGCAGTCGGGGCCCAGACGACCCGGTCGGGGCACACCAATTCGAGCACAGCGGAAGGCGGGTGCAGGCGTGGGCGCAGAGACACTGCTCGATCCACCTCGCGCGGTCGGCGACAGGCGATCGGTAGACTTGATCGACATCATCGGACGGCCCGACGGACCGTCCCCAGGCGTCATCACCGAAGGGATCGCAGTGACCGAACCCGACCCCGCCGCGCCGCAGCAGGCCGATCAGGGGCACCCCGAGCAGGTGGAGGGCGATCAGGCCGAGGCCGGCCACGGCTCGGCCGCGCCGCGCCGCGCCGACCCCGACGAGACCGCCGCGGAGCTGACCGAGCGTTTCGAGCGCGACGCGCTGCCGCTGCTGGACCAGATGTACGGCGCCGCCCTGCGGATGACGCGCAACCCGGCAGACGCCGAGGACCTCGTCCAGGAGACCTACGTCAAGGCGTTCTCGGCGTTCGCGTCGTTCCGTGAGGGCACCAACCTCAAGGCCTGGCTGTACCGCATCCTCACCAACACCTACATCAACGGGTACCGCAAGAAGCAGCGTCAGCCCGCGCAGTACCCGACCGACGAGATCACCGACTGGCAACTCGCCGCCACCGCCGAACACACCTCGACCGGACTGCGTTCGGCCGAGATCGAGGCACTCGACGCCCTGCCCGACGACGAGATCAAGGATGCGCTGCAGGCGCTGCCGGAGGACTTCCGGATGGCCGTGTACTACGCCGACGTCGAGGGACTGCCCTACAAGGAGATTGCCGAGATCATGGATACGCCGATCGGAACGGTGATGTCGCGACTGCATCGTGGCCGCCGACAACTGCGTGGGCTGCTCGCCGACGTCGCCCGCGAGCGCGGGTTCAACCGGTCGGCCACCGCCAAGACCGCCAAGAGCGAGGTATCCCGATGACCGATCGTTCCGGCGTACTCAAGCCCTCCGACGACGATCCCGAGTTCACCTCGCTGGACTGCTCGGCGGTGATCGCCGACGTCTGGCTGCTCCTCGACAACGAGTGTGACCCGGGTGCCCGCGAACGCCTGCAGGGACACCTCGACAACTGTCCGTCGTGCCTGGCCCACTTCGGGATCGAGAGCCAGCTCAAGGCACTGATCGGGCGCAAATGCGGTGGTGACCACGCCCCTGCGGGTCTGCGCGACCGGCTGCGTGTGGAGATCCGCAAATCGGTGACGATCACCGAGACGTACTACTCGACCGGTGGCGACACCGCTCCCTGAGCGGCCCCGGACAGACGAAGAGCCCGGACGGGTTGTCGGTGTTCCGACATCTCCGTCCGGGCTCTTCTCGTCTGTTGCCGAGCGCGGGGCTCAGGCGTTCGGACGACGGCCGTGGTTGGCTGCATTCTTCTTGCGTGCGCGCTTCTTGCGTCCCCGCTTACCCATGAGGGGCCTCCTTCGTCGAGTTGTACCCGACGATTGTCCCACGTCGCCCCACCGGATCGAGAATCGCCCACCCGTGCGGGCCGGCGCCGGCGGTGCACCGGCGGACCGGAGCCCGACGGCGGTGGGCTACGTTATGTCCATGACAGGAGTCGTCGACGCCGGCCGCGCGGTGCGCTGAGGCCGATCCGACATGTCCACCCTGGCCGATCTGCTGGCCGAACACACCACCCTGGCCGACCATGCCGCGGCCCATCTGCAGCGCCTCGTGGCCGAATGGCAGCTGCTCGCCGACCTGTCGTTCGCCGACCTGTTGCTGTCGGTGCGCACCGAGGAGGGCGAGGTCGTCACCGTCGCCCAGTGCCGCCCCAACACGGCCTCGACGGTCTTCCCGAACGACGAGGTCGGCACCGTCATCGAACCGCGGGCCAACCCGCAGGTGCTGCGGGCCCTGGCGACCGCGCGCATCGTCCGCGACGAGGACCCGGCGTGGATGGGCGCCATGGCGATCCGCCGCGAGGCGGTTCCGGTGGGATACGAGGGCCGGGTGATCGGCGTGCTGACCCGCGCGGTCGACCTGACCCACCCGCGACTGCCGTCGCCGCTGGAACTGGCCTATCAGGACTCGGCGAACGACCTGAGTCAGATGGTCGCCGACGGCACCTTCCCGCTGCCCGAGGGCAATCCCCGGGGGCTGTCGACGCCGCGCGCGGGTGACGGCTTCATCCGGCTCGACGAGCGTGGCATCGCCGTCTACACCAGTCCCAACGCGTTGTCGGCGTTCCATCGGATGGGGTGGACGTCGGAGTTGTCGGGGACCCGGCTGTCGGAGGTCGCGGCCTCGCTGCTGACCGATCCGTTCGAGTCCGAGGATCTCGGCATCATGCTCGACGGCGCGGCCGGCGTCCACGAACCACCGGCCGGGCCGTACCGCGACATCGGGATGCGGATGGAGGTCGACGCGAGCCGCGCGACCGTACTCATCCGGGCGGTGGGCCTGCGTCCGGGCGGCCGGAGCTCGGGTGCAGTGGTCCTGATCCGTGACGTCACCGAGGTCAAACGTCGCGATCTGGCATTGATCAGCAAGGACGCGACGATCCGCGAGATCCACCATCGGGTGAAGAACAACCTGCAGTCGGTGTCGGCGTTGCTGCGGTTGCAGGCGCGCCGGACCCCGAACAGCGAGGTGCGGGTGGCGCTGACCGAGGCCGTGCGCCGGGTCGCCTCGATCGCCCTGGTCCACGAACTGCTCTCCGGCAGTGTCGACGAGGAGGTCGACATCGACGAGGCCGTGGATCGTCTGGTGCCGATGCTCGTCGACGTCGCCTCGGGGGAGAGCCCGATCACGGTGCGGCACAACGATCGCATCGGTGTGCTCGCATCCGACCGTGCGATGCCACTGGTGATGGTGCTCACCGAATTGATCCAGAACGCCATCGAACACGGCTTCGCCGAGCCCAAACCCGATGCGCGCATTGACATCGAGGCAGACCGTGATGTGCGTCGCCTACGTATCGCGCTGCGTGACAACGGCTCCGGGCTGCCCGAGGGTTTCGACCTCGCGTCGTCGAACCAATTGGGGCTGCGGATCGTGCAAACCCTCGTCTCGATCGAACTCAGCGGCGAGGTGACCGCCGGTCCGAACCCTGCCGGACCGGGAACCGAAGTGCTGGTGACCATCCCGGTGTGAGGCGGGATCGCTGTTGCCCCAACCCCGGACGGGGTGCCGTCGATCGCCGGGGCAACAAAAAACCCGGCCGTGGCCGGGTCTCTTGTGCGCCGCCGGTGGAGGACGGCGTGGGTACTCGCTAGACGCTGCTGCGGGTACGGGTGCGTGCGGTGCGACGCTTCAGTGCACGACGCTCGTCCTCGCTCATTCCGCCCCAGACGCCGGCGTCCTGGCCCGATTCCAGGGCCCACGACAGGCACTCGGCGGTGACGGGGCAACGCGCGCAGACGAGCTTTGCGTCGGCGACCTGGGCGATGGCCGGACCGCTGGTTCCCACTGGGAAGAACAGCTCCGGATCCTCGTCGCGACAGATGGCCTTGTGACGCCAGTCCATTACTTCTCCTTCAGGTGCTTTGCGCACCACTCGAAAACCTCTATGCGGGTGGTTGTGGCTGTAACCGATAGTTCACGCGGAGGCACCGAATGTTTCCGCGTTGTTGCTTGTGAATACTTTCACGAATCCAGACGAAGTCAATGGGCTTCGGTTAACACGTGGGCAATATCACTGTCGGTGGAGCGCCCTTGGCGGGGGGCGGTGGGTCAGCTCGAACCACGATGATCTACTATACGCTCGATCCTCGGTTCAGGTGGGCGAATTCTGCAGGTCGGAACCCGTCCTCCGGCATGATCAGGCCAAGCAGGTGTGGTGAGTTCCACCACAGCAGTGGCTCCGGTCACAGCCGTCCGGGATGTCCGGTTGGCTCACTTCGGGTCGATTGTGCCGTTCTGAGGGAGGGGTGCGACCACGTCCAGGGCATCGGGACGATGGTCGAAACGGATCGCCGTGTGCGCGCCGATGTAGTCGCCGTCCATCTGGACGTCGAGGGGTTCGTCGGCGCTGAACTCCACCCATTCGACGTCGTCGGTGCGGAACAGATGCCGGGCCTTGGGGTTGCGGTGGGTCAGCAGCCGGGTGGCCAGCGGGAGATTGGCCATGACGCCGGTAGAAGTGGCGGCGAAGACGCCGAGGCGGGTGTCGAATCCGGTTGTCGGATTGGTGCGGATCTCCCGGCTGCCCAGGTATGTCCAGGGGCTGGTGTTGCTGACAAAGGCGAATCGCACGTTCTCGAGCGGCTTGTCGTCGGCGGTGGTGACCGTGAAAGTCTTTGTGTCCGAGGCGTTGCTGAAGAAGCTGCGCACCGTGGTCCACAGATACCGCGCCGGTGTGGCGGCCTTGCCGGCCTGACGTTTGTCCTCCATCGCGTGGACGATGATCGCGTCCATGCCCATACCGGCGTTGAACACGAACCAGCGGTCGGCGGAGTGGCCCAGGCCGATCCGACGATGCTCGCCGCGGTCGAGCAGCTCGATCACCTGACGTGTCGCCCGCAACGGATCCCGGTCGATGCCGAGGGTGCGCGAGAACACGTTGGCACTCCCGCCGGGGATCACCGCGAGCATCGGCAACCGGTCGCGGGGCGGGGCGGACGGTGCGCCGAGGAGGCCGTTGACCGTCTCGTTCACCGAGCCGTCGCCACCGTGCACGATCACCGCGTCGTAGCCCTCGGCGGCCGCCCGGGCCCCGAGTTCGCCGGCGTGACCGCGGTGTGTGGTGTGCTCCACATCCACCGGAAAGTGTGAGCTCAAGGTGTTGACCAGGGCATCACGACCCGCGGGGCTGGTCGCGGTGGCGAACGGATTGACGATGAGCATGACGCGCACGACTCCTGAGGATATGGGGTGAGCGGTCGCTTCGCGCAGGCGGCGTCGTTGTGACCGCGTGTCCGGGTGCCGCGCGTCGCCCGTCGTCGCAATCCGTCGTCACCCCTGAAACCGGGGGAAAGTGTTCCTTCCCCGAGGTTCGTGACCGCTCTCGATGCCGCTCGTCACCCCTGAAACCAGGGGAAAGTGCTTCTTCCCCGAGGTCTGTGACCGCTCCCGATGCCGTTCTCCCTCCCTGAAACCAGGGGAAAGTGCTTCTTCCCCGAGTTTCGACGTCTTCCCCGTGTTGCAACTCGGGGACGATGGCGAAAGTAGGGGAAGGTGACTTTCCCCTACTTTCGGGCGTTCCCTCACTTTCGGGCGTTCCCCGGGTTTCGGGCGTTCCCCGGGTTTCGGGGCAGAGGGGGCGTTGCGGGGCCTCGTCGGCGTCGGAGAGGTCGACGACGGCTCAGGTGCGCAGAGCGTACGTGCGCACACCTTCTACTCTGGACGGGTGAGCAAGAGCAAAGACCCGGAGAACGACGCGGGGACCGAGGCCGTGGAGGCGCCGCCCACCCAGATCCGGGTGGCAGGTGCGCTGACCACGTTCGAGGGTGCGGTGGCGTTGATCTTCGCGGTCGTCCTGGTGATTCGTGAGATGGCCGGCCATCACGAGGACTTCATCAGCGGCTACGGCACCGCCCTGTGGTTCGGCATCATCTTCGGTGGCGTCCTGGTGGGCGGCGTGGCGCTGCTCGTCGGCCGCCGCTGGGGCCGCGCGATCTCGCTGGTCGCCCAGTTGTTGCTGCTCCCGGTGGCCTACTACCTGTTCACCAGCGGTCAGGCGATCTTCGCCGTCCCGCTGGCCCTGCTCGCCCTGACCACCCTGGTGATGCTGTTCACCCCGGCATCGCTGCGGTGGATCTCCGCCGACCTGGTCGAGGACGACGCCCCGCCCCGCCCGCCGTCGTCGGGACGTCCCGGCGGCAGCAGTCCGCGGAGCGGGGGCTCCGGGAAGGGGCGTCGATCCAGGTGAGCGTCCTGCGCTCACGGTGATCGGTGGGGTCGGTAGGTCCGTGCGGCGGCGGTACCGGCCGTAAGGTGGGGTGCATGACGCGCATTCTCGCGATTGCGAACCAAAAGGGTGGGGTGGCCAAGACGACGACCGTGGCGTCGTTGGGTGCGGCTTTGGCGGATCTGGATGTGTCGGTGCTCGTCGTGGATCTCGATCCGCAGGGGTGTCTGACGTTCTCGCTCGGGCATGATCCCGACCAGCTCGAGCGGTCGGTGCACGACGTGCTGCTGGGGGACGAAGAGATCGCCGACGTGTTGCTCGACACCGAGGACAACGTGACGCTGCTGCCGGCGACGATCGATCTCGCCGGTGCCGAGGCGCTGCTGTTGATGCGTCCGGGGCGGGAGTACGCGCTCAAGCGGGCGCTGGTCGAGGTGGCCGAGGACTTCGACGTGATCCTCATCGACTGCCCGCCGTCGCTGGGGGTGCTGACCCTCAACGGGCTCACCGCCGCGCACGAGGTGATCGTCCCGCTGCAATGCGAGACGCTCGCCCATCGTGGCGTGGGCCAGCTGCTGCGGACGGTCACCGAGGTCCAGCAGATCACCAATTCGGACCTGACCATGCTCGGCGCGGTGGCGACCATCTTCGACGCCCGTACCACCCACAGCCGCGATGTGCTGTCCGACGTCGCCGACCGTTACGGTCTGCCCGTCCTCGACCCGCCGATCCCGCGGACCGTCCGGTTCGCCGAGGCGTCGGCATCCGGCTCGTCGGTGATGCGTGGCCGAAAGAACAAGGGCGCCATGGCATACCGTCAGCTCGCGGAGAACCTCCGCAAGTACTGGGATGCCGGGGAACCGGTCCGCACCTTCGACCCGAGCTGACCTTCGGGCGGATCGCGGTGGGCCCTGTCAGCCGGCGGGGCCGTACACCTCGACGGTCGGGCCGCGCTGTTCCACCACCGACTCGCCGGCCACCCGCAGGCTCACCGTGCCACCGGTGTATCCCTCGCGCTTCAGCGCGATGGTCCGCACCGGTCTGCCGGTCGCGGGATCACGCACACTGACCCCCGACGGTCCCGGGAGCAGCAACTCCCCGGCCATCATCTCGCCGGGACCCAGCGTCGAGGGCACCAGGTAGCGCGGACGTAGCGACTGCGCGTCGAGCACCACGGTGGCGGTGCCGGTGAAGTAGGTGATGACCCCGCCGGAGGTCAGCGGGATGCTGTCGGCCGGGGGTGCCGGGTTGCCCTGGACGATGTCGGTGCCCGCCGGTGCGCCGTCGGTGTCGAACAGTCGGATGGTGGGCCTGCTCGGGGCGGACGCGTTGGTCCCGCCGTCGTAGACCGCGATCGCCGACCCGCTCATCGCGATGACCACCGGGGGTGGGCCGGTCGCGATGTCGGTGATCAGCGACGACCCGTACTGGGTGACCTTCTCGTTGCTGTCGAGCAGCGCCCCGAGCACGGTCAGCCGGTACCCGGGATCGTCGGCACAGCGTTCGATCACCGTGAGGCGATCGCCGGAGATGGCCGAGGAGAACAGGGTGCAGTCCGTCCGGCCGGGCTGCACGTCGGGATTGACCGGGGCGATGACCCGGCCGTACTCGATGCCGCGGACCAGATTGGATCCCCACGTCTCCAGCCGGCCGGGCCCTTGCGCCAGCACATAGCCGGAGTCGGTGACCAGATGCAGGGTGTCGTCGGCGTCGCTGGTCCGGTTGCCGACGCGGCGCCCGGTGCCACCGTCGAGGGCGGTGACCTCCGAGCATCCACGGGAGTTGCGATAGACCGCGAGTACCTCGTCGGCACTGTTCGGCCACGCCGCCGCGGCGGTGCACAGCGGGATGTCGCGGGAGTAGCGCCACACCTGGTGCCCGGTCTCCGGGTCACGGCCGGTGACCTCGCCGCCGTCGGCGGTGACGATCAGCGACTTGGTGATCGCCGGGGTGCCGGTGGCCGCCGACGCCGCATGCCAGCGGGCGACGAAGGCGGCCGGTACGACGTCGGCAGGTGCGAACGCCGGGGAGTCCGATGTGGCCTGGACGTCGTCGGCGTGGCGAGCGGGAGAGACGTACCAGACCGCCACACCGGCGACGACGAGCACCACGACGATGACAGCGCTGACCACCAGGTCGACGCGGGTCCTGCGTTCCGGTGTGATCGGTGTCCGCACCGGCGGTTCCTGATGCTCGGTTGGCGTCGAGATCGCTTCTGCCCCTGAGTTATTCGGCGGCAGCCGCGGCCGGGGCGCTCTCGTCTGCGCTCTCGGTGGTGCCGGCGTCCCCACCGCTGCGGCGGCGGGCGCCGCCGCGACGACGGCGCCGGCGACGGGGTGCACCGTCGGTGCCCTCACCGTCGCTCTTGCCCTCGGCTGCGGAACCCTCGGCTGCGGTGTCCGGGGTGGCGACCGCGGAGTCGGCGGCTGCGTCGCCGGTGTTCTCGGCCGCATCGTCGTTCACCGTCTTGCCGCCACGGGTCCGACGACGGGTGCGGGTACGGGCCGGACGCTCGGCCCGGGGACGTCGCTCGCCCTCGTCGGACTCACGCTCGCGCTTGGGCTTGGCGATCCGCCCGGTCGCCGACTCCGGGATACCGAGCTCCTCACGCAGGTGCTCGGAGGTGGAGTAGGTCTCTGCCGGGGCGGGGACCTCGAGCTTGAGGGCGTTGTTGATCAGCTCCCAGCGGTGCAGCTCATCCCAGTCGACCAGGGTCACCGCGGTACCGGTACGTCCCGCGCGACCGGTGCGGCCGATCCGGTGCACGTAGGTCTTGTCGTCCTCCGGGCACTGGTAGTTGATGACGTGGGTGACGTCGTCGATGTCGATGCCGCGGGCGGCGACATCGGTGGCGACGAGGACGTCGATGTCGCCGTTGCGGAAGCGCTTGAGCGCCTTCTCGCGCGCGACCTGGCCGAGGTCGCCGTGCACGGCGCCGACCGCGAAGCCGCGCTCGGCGAGGTCGTCGGCGACCTTCTGTGCGGTCCGCTTGGTGCGGGTGAAGATCATCGTGGCGCCGCGACCCTCGGCCTGCAGGATGCGTGCGACCAGCTCGGCCTTGTCCAGGGCATGGGCGCGGTAGACGTACTGCGTGGTGCGCTCGTGCACCGCGGAGTCGTTGGCGTGCTCGGCGCGGATGTGGGTCGGCCGGTTGAGGAAGGTGCGGGCAAGGGTGACGATGGGGCCCGGCATGGTGGCCGAGAACAGCATCGTCTGCTTGTCGGCGGGCAGTGCCGAGATGATCCGCTCGATGTCGGGCAGGAAGCCCAGGTCGAGCATCTCGTCGGCCTCGTCGAGCACCAGCACCGAGACCTTGCCGAGGATCAGATGACCCTGGTTGGCCAGGTCGAGGAGGCGACCGGGGGTGCCGACGACGACGTCGACGCCGGCCTGCAGCTCGGAGATCTGCGACTCGTAGGGGCGGCCGCCGTAGATCGCGGTGATCCGGATCCTGCGCTCGGTGCCGTCGGCGAGGGTGACGTCGAGTTTGCGGGCGGCCACCTCGAGGTCGCCGGTGACCTGCAGGCAGAGCTCGCGGGTCGGGACGATGATCAGCGCCCGCGGCGTGGTGTCGAGGGCGCGCACCCCGGTGTCGGCGGCGTTGGCCAGCCGGTGCAGCAGCGGGACGCCGAAGCCGTAGGTCTTGCCCATGCCGGTGCGGGCCTGACCGATGAGGTCGTCGCCGGCCAGCGCCAGCGGCAGGGTGAGTTCCTGGATCGCGAAGGTGTGGGTCTTGCCGTCGTCGGCGAGCGCCTCGACGATCTGGGGGTCGACGCCGAGCTCGGCGAAGGTCGGCGAGCTGTGGGTCTCGTCGACGATGGTCGTCTGCACGTCTGATTCGGTTCCGGTATCGGTCATGTGGTTTTCGTGTGCCTTTCGTATCTGCTCGAGCACGCACGAAAGGCTCCACATGACCGCGAGCGCCGGGAATCGACGTATCTCGCGGGCCGTCGCGCGGCCGTCGGGGGCCGCGTCGGACGGCGGGTGTGGGCTCGAAGTGCGCGCACAATGCCGGGTGGTCCGCGGTCGCGGGGCAGTCGGGCTGCCGGACATCCACGTGGGTGGAACGCAACGTCCGCGGTACTACACCGACCATCAGTGTACGTGGTGGCCTCGGCGGACCCGTTACCATCAGTGCATGTCGCCGTCTGCCGATGCGTCCGAGCCCCTCCCGACATCCTCGATCGACCCGGACGACGGTGCGATCGCCAAGCTCTTCGCGGTCCTGCTCGCCGGCGAATACGCCGCCTTCTACCGCCTTGTCGCCGAGTCGTCGATGGCCCCGGACGAGGATGCCGGCATCGCCATCGCCCGCATGGCGACCTCGGAGTTCGCGCACTACGAGATGCTCGCCGAGCAGGTGACGCGACGCGGACTCGACCCGGTGGAGTCGGTGGTGCGCTACCGCAAGGTGTTCGACCAGTATCACGACGCGACGACGCCCAAGACCTGGCTGGAGGCGCTGGTCAAGGCGTATGTCGCCGATGGCCTGGCCGCCGATTTCTACAACGAGCTGTCCCAGATGCTGCCCGCGTCGGTGCGTGAGGTGGTGGCGTCGGTGATGGCCGAGACCGGTAATTCCCAGTTCGCGCGGGACCACGTCAACGCCGCGATCGCGGCCGATCCCGACCTGCGTTCCCCGTTGACGCTGTGGGGCCGACGCCTGCTGGGGGAGGCGGTGACCCACACGCAGTGGGTGCTCGCCGCCGAGGACGACGTGATGGATCTGCTGTTCGCCGGGGCGTCGTCGCTGCACGGCGTCGCCGACTTCTTCGAGACGGTCTCGGCACGGCATGCGCAGCGGATGGCCGATCTCGGTCTCGGCTGAGACCGGGTTGCGGCCGGGTTCCGCAGGCCGCGGACGCCCGCGCCTTCCGTCCCGGATCGGCCCTGCGGGCCGCGCTCGTCTCCGGGGATGCGGTTCAGCCCATAGCGGAGCGGCTGACATCGGTCGGCGACGCTGGATTAACCTGGTTCGGCGAGCGGATGTTCGGCGACGATGCGTCACCGTCGAGCCCGCGCACGAGCTCCAACCACAACCGAAGGGTGGCCATGACCGTTGAAGTGAAGATCGGCATCACCGACAGCCCGCGCGAACTGTCGATCGCCTCGGCATTGCCGGCCGAGGATGCACTCGCCGCGGTCGAGGCCGCACTCGCCGGGAAGCAGGAACTCCTGGTGCTCACCGACGACCGCGGGTCGCGGTTCCTGGTGCCGGTCACCAAGATCGCCTACGTCGAGGTCGGCGCCGCCGAGGGACGCCGGGTGGGCTTCGGTTCCTGACCGGTCGCGTTCACCGCAGACACCGACGGCTGCCGGTTCCCCTCGCGGGGACGGCAGCCGTCGGTCGTTTCTGTGCTCGTCGGGCTCGTGCGCCGGCCGGGTCCTCCCGGTGCGCCGGGTTCGGTGTCAGTCGGCCTGACCGTCGTCGGCCGGGGCGACGACGACCGGATCACCGAAGGAACCGCCGGGCTGCATCGGCACATGCGACAGCCCGCCCCACAGCAGGGCGACGGTGGTGTCGACGGCCGTCTGCTTGTCGATCGGCCGCTTGGCCTCGAGCCAGTAGCGGGCGTTCACCTGGCTGGCACCCACCAGCCCGGCCGCCAGCATCCGCGACCGGTAGGGGTCGAGTCCGGAATCCTGCATGACCAGCCCGTACACGGCGTCGACGCAGGCCTCGGTGGCGCCCTCGGTGCGGCGGATGACCGCAGGGTCCATCACATCCGACGCGAAGATCAGCCGGTAGCCGGAGTTGTCCAGGTCGATGAAGTCGAAGAACGCCTCGACCGCCGCCCGCACGCGCTTGCGGTTGTCGGTGGTGGTCAGCAGGGCCTTGTTGACGTCGGCGACGAGCTTTTCGGCATGCGAGTCGACCACGGCGATGTAGAGGTCGAGCTTCGACGGGAAATGCTGGTACAGCACGGGCTTGCTGACGCCCGCGTGGATGGCGATCTCGTCCATCCCCGCCGAGTGGTATCCGCGTTCGACGAAGATCTCGCTCGCGGCTTCGAGCAACTGCATGCGCCGTGCGCTCCGAGGGAGCCGGGTTCCGTTTCGCCCGGAGGAGGCCTTGGCGGCTGTAGACATGGTTCGAGGGTACTCGGGGGGTGACGCCGATCGGCGGCGGCATCGTCGCGGTTGGGGCACGGTTCCCGGTCCGCCGGAACGATGTCCTCCGTGGTATTCGTGCCATCCTGTGAGAAGGTGTGACACGTGAGCCGCACAGAAGATGCGCCCGGGAACGAGTCGAAGGACCCGGGGGCGTTCCGCACCGAGGGGCGGGTCCGGGCCGGGGAGGCCGGACCGCGGACCGCACGTGGTGGGTCGGGGCGGGTCGGGTCGGGGGATGTACCGAGACGACCTCGTCCGCTTCCCGATCAGCCGCTGCGGGCCCGCTGGGATCCCACCGACGAGGTCGGGCGTGCCCGGGGCGACCGCGGTCGGGATTCCGCCGGTGACGACGCCGACGAACCGCAGCCGAATGCGCTGCGACGATTCGTCGCGACCTACGGCTGGCGGGCGTATGCGATCCCGGTGCTGGTGGTGCTGACCGTGATCCTGCTCGTGTTCACCATCCGTGACTCCGACGGCGGGAGCAATGCGTCCGAGGTGGCGCCCGATCCGTCGGCCCGCAATGCGCTCGTGACCGAGGAGACCACCCCGATCGGTGCACCGACCGGGCAGATCCAGGAGGCGCAACTGACCGCCGGCGTCCTGCCGCCGGGAGGCGCGTTCACCGTCGCCGGGAAGAAGACCTTCCACGTGGTGCCCGGCACCACCGGACAGGTCGGGACCGGGGGACAGGCCTACACCTACACCGTCGAGGTGGAGGACGGCCTGAACGGGCAGGACTTCGGTGGTGACCGGTCGTTCGCGAAGATGGTCGACACCACCCTGGCCAACGACCGCAGCTGGATCGGCGACGGCAAGGTCTCGTTCCGGCGGATCGACCGGGGCGAGCCGGACCTGCGGATCTCGCTCGGCTCCACCGGGACCACACGGGAACTGTGCGGATACCAGATCAAGCTGGAGACGTCGTGTTTCTACCCCCCGGACAAGCGGGTCACGCTCAACGAGGCCCGCTGGGTCCGTGGGGCGCTGTCCTATGCCGGTGACGACGTCGCCTACCGGCAGTACCTGGTCAACCACGAGGTCGGTCACGGTATCGGGTACGAGCACCACGTGCCGTGTCCGGCGAACGGGGCGCTCGCGCCGATCATGATGCAGCAGTCCTTCGGGACCGCCAACGCCCAGATCCTGGCGCTCGACCCCGACATCAAGGCCGACCCGGCCTTCGTGTGCAAGCCCAACCCGTGGCCGTTCCCCGGACATTCGCCGACCTGACGAGAACCCGTCCGCGCGACCTGTGCGGACCGGGCGCACGTGGGGAATGCACCACCGCGGGGCATCGTTGACCCTGCCAGTCGGTCGCATCCCCGCGGCCTGATCCGTCGTCGATGATCGGAGGCAGCTGTGTCGTCTTTGCCACCGCTGGTTGAACCCGCGGCCGAACTGTCCAACGAGGAGGTCGCGCGCTACAGCCGGCACCTGATCATCCCGGACGTCGGGATGACCGGGCAGAAACGACTGAAGAATGCCAGAGTGCTGGTGATCGGGGCCGGTGGCCTCGGCTCACCGACCCTGCTCTACCTGGCGGCGGCCGGTGTCGGGACCATCGGCATCGTCGAGTTCGACGTCGTCGACGAGTCCAACCTGCAGCGTCAGGTGATCCACGGCCAGTCCGATGTCGGTCGGCCCAAGGCGGAGTCGGCGCGCGACTCGATCCGCGAGATCAACCCGTTCGTGACGGTGAACATCCACGATCAGCGCCTCGAGCCGGAGGACGCCGTCGAACTGTTCTCCCGGTACGACCTCATCCTCGACGGCACCGACAACTTCGCCACGCGCTACCTCGTCAACGATGCCGCCGTGCTCGCCCACAAGCCGTACGTGTGGGGATCGATCTACCGGTTCGAGGGTCAGGCGTCGGTGTTCTGGGAGGACGCCCCGGACGGCCGTGGAATCAACTACCGCGACCTCTATCCGCAGGCCCCGCCGCCCGGGATGGTGCCCTCGTGCGCCGAGGGCGGCGTGCTGGGCATCCTGTGCGCCTCGATCGGATCGATCATGGGCACCGAGGCGATCAAGCTGATCTGCGGCATCGGCGAGCCACTGCTCGGTCGGCTGATGGTCTACGACGCCCTGGACATGACCTACCGCACCATCCGGATCCGCAAGGACCCCGACGGGGCGAAGATCACCGAACTGATCGACTACGAGGAGTTCTGTGGCGTCGTCTCCGACGAGGCTGCGCAGGCGGCGGCCGGATCGACGCTGACGGCCACCGAACTCAAGGACAAGATCGACGCCGGTGACCGGATCGCCCTGATCGACGTGCGTGAGCCGGTCGAGTGGGACATCGTGCACATCGACGGCGCCACCCTGATCCCCAAGGACCGCATCCTGTCCGGGGCAGCGCTCGCCGACATCCCGCAGGATCGTCCTACGGTGCTCTACTGCAAGACCGGGATCCGCTCGGCCGAGGCCCTCGCCGCCCTCAAGCGCGCGGGGTTCGCCGACGCCAGGCATCTGCAGGGTGGGATCACCGCATGGGCGAGCCAGGTCGACAAAGAGCTGCCGGTCTACTGAGTTCCGGCGCGAACCGGCCCACCGACACCGCGATCGGCCGATCGTCCGGCCCGGCGTCCGCAGGGGCACGTCACCGCGTCGTTCCCGGGGATTGCCCGGCGGGCTCGGTAATCTCTGCAGATGTGAACACTGTCGAGCCGCCCGATCATGTGCTGAACACATTCGGGTTGACCTCCCACCCGCCGATCGCGATGGGCGACTCGTGGCTGGGCGGCTGGCGTGTCGGCGAGGTGGTGCTGTCGCTGGTTCCCGACCACGCGCGTGCCGCGTGGTCGGCGTCGGTACGTGAGAACCTCTATGTCGAGGGGCTGCGGATCGCCCGTCCGTTCCGGGCCACCGACGGTCGCTATGTGGTGTCCGGCTGGCGGGCCGACACCTATATCGCCGGAACCCCCGAGCCACGTCACGACGAGGTGGTGTCGGTGGCCGACCGGCTGCACGAGGCCATCGCCGATCTGGACCGTCCTCGGTTCCTGCTGCAGCAGCCCGCGCCGCCGCACACCGACGTCGACGTCTTCAACGCCGCCGACCGGGCTGCCTGGGAGGATGTGCCGTTGCGGACCGCGCGCGCCGCGGGGATGGCCGAGCCGACGTCGGCGGACGGGCAGGAGAGCGTCGCGATCCTCAAGACCCTGGCGACCCTGCGTAAGCCGGTCGAGCTGAAAAACCAAGTGGTGCACGGGGATCTGTTCGGGACCGTGCTGTTCGCCGGGGCGGCGGCACCCGGGATCACCGACATCGTGCCCTACTGGCGCCCGGCGTCGTGGGCGGCGGCGGTGGTCGTCGTCGACTCCCTCGCCTGGGGTGGCGCCGACGACGATCTGGTCCGCCGCTGGTCCGATCAGCCGGAGTGGCCGCAGATGATGTTGCGGGCCACCATGTTCCGGCTTGCCGTCCATGCCCTGCACCCCCGGTCCACCGCCGGCGCGCTACCCGGTCTCAAACGGGTCGTCGACATCGTCCGTCTGATGGTATAACCGCAGGTACGCGCAGTTCTGTCGGTGCGTTCGCATCGTCCCATCCGGCTCACACCCCCAGGTGGTGGATGTGAGAACAACGTGACTTCTCAGTCACGACCGTGACAAGTGGCGCAACACGGCGTCCCTACCGTTGGTTCAACGATCGACGCTGATCGTCGGTCATACGGCCACAGCCCCGACGCCACAGTCACTTGTCACCAACCCGATGGGACACCACATGGCAACCTCACGCCTGCTGGACAATCTGCGAAGAGACCACACGATCACCGACTGGGATCCCGAGGACACCGTTGCCTGGGAGGGCGGCAACGCCCTGATCGCCCGCCGCAACCTCGTCTGGTCGGTGATCTGCGAACACATCGGCTTCTCGATCTGGTCGCTGTTCTCGGTGATGGCCCTGTTCATGGGACCCGAGTACGGTATCAACGCCGACCAGAAGTTCGTGATCGCGGCCACCGCCACCTTTGTCGGTGCCTGCCTGCGCGTCCCCTACACCCAGGCCACTGCGCGATTCGGCGGCCGGAACTGGGCGATCTTCTCCGCGGTGGTGCTACTCATCCCGACCGGCCTCACCATGATGCTGATGATGAACCCGGGCGAATTCGGCTTCGGTTGGTTCCTTTTCGTCGCAGCGCTCACCGGATTCGGCGGCGGCAACTTCGCCTCGTCGATGACCAACATCAACGCCTTCTATCCGCAGCGGCTGAAGGGCTGGGCTCTCGGACTGAACGCCGGTGGCGGCAACATCGGTGTGCCGGCCGTGCAGCTGCTCGGCCTGCTGGTGATCTGGCTGGCCTCGGACAAGCCCGAGATCGTCTGTGCCATCTACCTTGTCGGTCTCGCCATCGCCGGTGTCGGTGCCGCGATCTACATGGACAACCTCGATCACCAGACCTCCAGCGGCCGTGCGATGATCGACTGCCTCAAGCACTACGACAGCTGGTTGATCTCCATCCTCTACATCGGCACCTTCGGATCGTTCATCGGCTTCTCCTTCGCGTTCAGCCAGGTGCTCAACATCTCGTTCAAGTCATCCGGTGAGACCGCCGCCGCGGCAGCACTTTCGGCCGCACAGATCGCCTGGATCGGTCCGCTGCTGGGATCGCTGTTCCGTCCGCTCGGGGGGAAGTTCGCCGACCGCTTCGGCGGTGGCAAGGTCACCCTGTGGTGCTTCGTCGGCATGGTCGCCTCCTCGATCATCCTGGTGATCGCCGGAACCGTCGCCGACGGACATGCGGGCCACAAGATCGAGACGCCGCAGCTGGCCGGATTCATCGTCGGGTTCATCCTGCTGTTCGCCATCTCTGGTATCGCCAACGGCTCTGTCTACAAGATCATCCCGACGATCTTCGAGCACAAGTCCCGCAACCTGACCGGTGTGGACGGCATGGCCCGCACCCTGTGGTCGCGGTCGATGTCGGGAGCACTGATCGGGATCGCCGGTGCGGTCGGCGCGCTCGGCGGCGTCGCGATCAACCTGGTGCTGCGCAGTAGCTACAAGGCCAACCAGTCGGCCACCATCGCGTTCTGGATCTTCCTGGCCTTCTACGTGATCGCCGGTGTCATCACCTGGTGGTTCTACGCCCGCCGGGAGGTCGTCCTCGACCCGAACTACAGCCACACCGACGACATCCACGTGGTCTCACCGGAAATCGCTGCGGCACTGGAGGGTTCCGGTAAGAGCGCAGAGTCCACCGACACCGCAGAAGCCACCGACGCCGAGACCGTCGAGGCGAAGGCCTGACCGGGCCTGGCAGACGAGAGCAGTACACGCATGACGAAGGGAACCGAGATGAACACGTCGCGCACCGTCGTGGTCGCCGGACACGGAATGGTCGGACATCGATTCGTGCAGGAGATGCGCCGGCGGGACACCGATGGCACCTGGCGCGTCGTGGTGATCGGTGAGGAAGCCGAACCCGCATACGACCGGGTGGGCCTGTCCTCCTACGTGGGCGAGTGGGATCGCACCGCACTCGCATTGAGCGGCAACACCTATGACGGTGACATCGCGGTGGAGTCGTTGTTGGGGGAGACGGTCACCTCCGTCGACCGTGCCGGACGCCGGGTGGTGACCGACTCCGGTCGTACCGTCGACTACGACGCGCTGGTGCTCGCGACCGGCTCGTACCCGTTCGTCCCGCCGGTCAGCGGTCACGATCACGAGAAGTGCTTCGTGTACCGCACTCTCGACGATCTCGACGGCATCCGCGCGGTGGCCGAGGTCGCCGGACCGGGTGCGGTCGGCGTGGTGGTCGGTGGCGGGCTGCTCGGCCTCGAGGCGGCGAATGCCCTGCGGCTGTTGGGGATGACCCCGCATGTCGTCGAGTTCGCCCCGCGGCTGATGCCGATGCAGGTCGACGACGGCGGCGGTGCGGTGCTGGCCAACCTGGTCACCGATCTGGGGCTGCATGTGCACACCGGGGTCGGCACGTCGGCCATCGCCGACAACGGTACCGGCGGGGTGTCGGTGACGCTGAGCGACGAGTCGGTGATCGACGCGGCACTGGTGGTCTTCTCGGCCGGTGTGCGCCCGCGTGATCAACTCGCCCGCGATGCCGGTCTGGCGGTCGGCGAACGAGGTGGTGTGCTCGTCGACACCGGTTGCCGCACAGATGATCCCGACATCTTCGCGATCGGTGAGGTGGCCGCGGTCGAGGGGCGTTGTTATGGGCTGGTCGCCCCGGGATACTCCACCGCCGAGGTGGTCGCCGAACAACTGCTCGGCGGAGCCGCGGAGTTCCCCGGTGCGGACATGTCCACCAAACTCAAGCTGCTCGGTGTCGACGTCGCGAGCTTCGGTGATGCCATGGGCACCACCGAGAACGCCCTCGAGATCGTCTACTCCGATCCGGTGGCCGGCAAGTATGCCAAGGTCGTCATCTCCGACGATGCGTCCACCCTGCTCGGCGGCATCCTGGTGGGTGACGCGTCGGCGTACGCGATGCTCAAGCCGATGGTCGGTCGCGCGATCCCGGGTGACCCGGCGGCACTGATCACCCCGGCGGGCGGCGGCGCGGGCGTCGGTATCGACGCGTTGCCCGACGATGCCGAGATCTGCTCGTGCAACGGCGTTTCCAAGGGGACGATCTGTTCGGCCATCGCCGAGGGCGCCTGCGACATCGCGGCGGTCAAGGGGTGTACCTCGGCCGGCACCACCTGTGGTGGTTGCGTGCCGAGTATCAAGGCCCTGCTCGAGGCGTCGGGCGTGCAGCTCAGCAAGTCGCTGTGTGAGCACTTCACGCAGTCGCGCGCCGAGCTGTTCGAGATCGTGTCCGTCACCGGCATCCGCACCTTCTCCGAACTGATCGACCGGTACGGCACCGGATCGGGCTGCGAGATCTGCAAGCCCACCGTCGCGTCGATCCTGGCGTCGACGTCGAGCGATCACATCCTCGACGGCGAGCAGGCCGGTCTGCAGGACACCAACGACCACTTCCTGGCGAACATGCAGAAGAACGGGTCGTACTCGGTGGTCCCGCGGATGCCGGGTGGCGAGGTCACCCCCGAACAGCTGATCGTGATCGGTGAGATCGCCCGCGACTTCGACCTGTACACCAAGATCACCGGTGGTCAGCGGATCGATCTGTTCGGTGCCCGGGTCGATCAGCTCCCCGAGATCTGGCGTCGCCTCGTCGATGCGGGCATGGAGTCGGGGCATGCCTACGGCAAGAGCCTGCGGACGGTCAAGAGCTGCGTCGGCTCCACCTGGTGCCGCTACGGTGTGCAGGACTCGGTGGGGATGGCGGTGTTCCTGGAGAAGCGGTACCGCGGTCTGCGGTCGCCGCACAAGCTGAAGTTCGGTGTGTCCGGCTGTGCCCGCGAGTGTGCCGAGGCCCGCGGCAAGGACGTCGGTGTGATCGCCACCGAGCACGGATGGAACCTGTACGTCGCCGGCAACGGCGGTCAGACACCCAAGCATGCGCAGCTGCTGGCCGGTGGTGTGGATGACGAGACGCTCGTCGCCTACATTGACCGGTACCTGATGTTCTACATCCGCACCGCCGACCGACTTCAGCGCACCGCGCCGTGGCTGGAGTCGCTCGAGGGCGGACTGGACCACCTCAAGGCGGTGGTCTGCGACGACAGCCTGGGGCTGGCCGCCGAGCTGGAGGCGGCGATGGAGCTCCACGTCGCGGGCTACCGTGATGAGTGGGCCGCAGTATTGGAAGACGAGGACAAGCTGAAGCGGTTCGTGTCGTTCGTGAACGCTCCGGAGGTGTCAGACCCCACCATCCGGTTCACCGAGGGAGACGAGCGCAAGGTCCCGGTGTTGCTCGACCTGCCCACCGTTCGGTCGGCGTCGGTCGGGGCCGGTGTCCTCGTGGAATCGGCCGGGACGGATGTCCCGCTGGAATCGGAAGGAGTGCGCTGATGACGATCATCGACACTGCCGAACAGACTCAGACGGGCGTCTGGGTGCGCGTGTGTGCACTCGACGAGCTCGTCGTCGGACGTGGCGTCGGGGTGCTGGGACCGCACGGGGCGCAGGCCGCGCTGTTCCGCATCCCGGCGTCGGAGACCGACCGCGAGGCCGTCGGACGGTCGCGGCTGCACGCGATCGGCAACATCGACCCGTTCGCCCGCGCCGCGGTGCTCTCGCGCGGGCTGACCGGTGACCACGGCGGCGAGCCCACCGTGGCGAGCCCGATCGGCAAGCAGGTGTTCTCGCTGCGGTCGGGGGTGTGCCTCGACGACGACACCGTCGCGGTGCCGTCGCTGGCGGTGCGGGTGGTCGACGGTGTCGTCGAGGTCCACTTCGCCGCTGCCGTCGATGGGACACGATGAGCGACAGCCGCCGCCCGGCCACCGTGCCGGACGAGTTGCCCCTCGAGGGATTCACCATCGGGATCACCGCGGCCCGGCGATCGGAGGAGTTCGCGGCCCTGCTGACGCGTCGCGGTGCCGAGGTGATGCTGGCGCCGACGATCCGGATTCTGCCGCTCGTCGACGACACCGAACTCGAGCGGGTGACCGGTCGGATCATCGCCGATCCGCCGGACATCATGGTCGCCACCACCGGAATCGGTTTCCGCGGTTGGGTGGAGGCCGCCGACGGGTGGGGTGAGGCCGAGGCGCTGGTGGCCGCGCTGGACAAGAGCCGGCTGATCGCGCGTGGTCCGAAGGCCAAGGGCGCGATCCGTGCCGCCGGGTTGCGGGAGGAATGGTCGCCGGAGAGCGAGTCGTCGTCGGAGGTGCTCGACCGCCTGCTGGCCGAGGGTGTCGACGGGGTACGGGTGGCGGTGCAGCTGCACGGTGCCACCACCGAGTGGGAGCCGCTGCCGGACTTCTGCGCGGTGTTGCGTGCGGCCGGTGCCGATGTCCTGGCCGTGCCGGTGTACCGGTGGAACATGCATCCCGATGTGGGCCGGATCGACAAGATGATCACGGCCACCATCCGGGCCGACCTCGATGCCATCACCTTCACCAGTGCACCGGCCGCTGCGGCGATCCTCACCCGCGCCAAGGAACTGGGAAAGCTGCAGCCGTTCGTGCACGCGATGCGCACGGCGGTGCCGGTGATGTGTGTCGGCTCGGTCAGTGCGGGCCCGCTGGAGGCGTTGCAGATCCCGACGGCCTATCCACGCCGATTCCGGTTGGGTGCGTTGGTGCGGTTGATCACCGACGAGCTGCCGCGCCGGAGCCGCACCCTGCGGGTGGCCGGCCACGACACCGCGATCCGCGGTCAGGCGGTCCTGGTCGACGGTGAGATGCGGGACGTGTCCGCGACCGGACAGTTGTTGTTGAAGATGCTGGCGAAGTCGCCGGGACGGGTGGTCGGGCGGCAGGAACTGCTGCGCGGACTACCGGGTGACAGTGCCGACACCCATGCGGTGGAAGTCGCGGTGGCACGCCTGCGGGCGGCCCTCGGTGACTCCAAGATGATCCAGACCGTGGTGAAACGCGGTTATCGGCTGGCCGTCGACCTGGAATACGACGAGGCCGAGGAACCCGAAGAGACGGGGGACGAATGATTCGACATACCAAGCAGTTCCGACTTCCACACGGCGACCGGCTGGCCGACGTGCACCCGGTGCTCGTGGCGCACGGGACCCGCAATCCGCACGGCGTCGCGGTGATCGCCGAGATCGCCGAGCTGGTGGCCGCCAAGGTGGGCTGCACCCGCACGGCCTTCGTCGACGTGCTGGGTCCCACGCCCAGCGAGGTGATCGCCGACCTCGACCATGGCCGCCCGGCAGTGCTCGTGCCCGCCTTCCTGGCATCGGGATACCATGTGCGCAAAGACATTCCCGAGCATGTTGCCCTCGCGGGACGGTCCGACACCATCGTCACCCGTGCGCTCGGACCCGATCCGGTGATCGCCGATGTCACCCGTCGTCGCCTGGTCGAGGCGGGCTGGCGTCCCGGTGATGCGGTGGTCCTGGCCGCAGCCGGTTCCTCCGATCCGTCCGCCTGTGCGCAGGTGTCGCTGGCCGCCCGCCAGCTCGAGTCGTTGATCGGTGGGCACGTCGAGGTGGGCTTCATCGCCACTGCGACACCCACTGTTCCCGATGCCATCGCACAGGCCCGCAGCACCGGCCGTCGCGTCGTGGTGGCGTCACATCTGTTGGCGCCCGGTCTGTTCCACCAGCGGCTGTTCACCTACGGTGCCGATGCCGTCACCGAGCCCCTCGGTGCCGACCCGGCGATCGTCGACCTCATCGTCACCCGCATGCGTGCGGCCGTGAGTCCCTACCGCACCACCGCGCCGCTGCTGCACTGACGTCGCTGTCGGCGATGTCGGTGACCACCTCGAAGTGGGTGGTGCCTCGTTACGCTCCGTGTCGGCTCAACCATCAATTGCCGCAACGGAAGTTGGTGGTTGAGCCGGGGCCGAGCATCGCGAGGACCCGTGTCGAAACCTCGGTGGGTCGACGGT
>NZ_BCNF01000079.1 GCF_001485495.1 Gordonia desulfuricans NBRC 100010
GTCACTGGTGGTGAGGTCGGCGGTAGCGAGTAGGTCCAACCCTTGTGTGATCAGGGCGACTGCTTGTGACACGCGGGATTGGGGATCGGTTGTACCGATGTCGTTGGTCATCGACGCTCACCCCCTGTCGCGTGAAGATCCTTTTATGATACAGGTGTTCGATGGTGTGTGCAATGGGTTTGGGGTGGTGGGTTTTCGGAGCTTGTTGCGGGAGTTTTGCGGGTTGGTTCTGCTCGGTCGGTTACGCCCAGTGGGTGGTTGTGTTCGGATGTGGTCGCCACTCGAGGCGGCTGGCGGAATTTCGACTCAGGTCCTCGCTTCGCTCGGTCCCGGCTCAATCAGCAAAAGAGTCCGGCTCAATCGGCCAATCAGCAAGCAGAGGTGGATGGTTGAGCCGATGAGGAGCGGAGCGACGAGGCGTGTCGAAACCTCAGACGGCCGGGCTCGTCGACGTCACCACCTCGGCAGTGGGCACCACCCAGCGTGCGCTGCGGAGATTTCGACACGGGTCCTCGCTCCGCTCGGTCCCGGCTCAATCACCAACCGGGGACAAGACGTGTCGAAACCTCAGGCAGCCGACGTCGGAAACGCGACCACTACGAAGTGGTCGGCTCCGACACCTACGATGTCGTCCACGTGAGGCCGGTCCAGAGCCCGACGAGTGCGTCGATGACGCTGCGACGGAGGTATCCCATGTCGAGTTCCGCGGTTACGCCGCCCTCACGTAATGCGTACTTCGCGTCGGCGTACAGGACCACCTCCGACGAGGTCTGACGAAGGATGAAGTAATACCGTGTGTCGGGGTCGCTGTCGATCCACCGTCCGATCACCCGACCGGGCGTTCCCAACACGGACTTCGAGCTGGGGTTGCCCCGTTTGGTGGTCGTGTGGATCGGAACGATATGGACGCCCTCGGAATACAGCGGCTCCAGCCCGGAATCGACGTTCTGCCGGAAGACCTCGACAGTGAGCCCGGATCCTTCCTGGACGCCCAGTTCCAGCGCGAGAGCCTCGGCATGATCGATGGCGTCGTCAGGTATGTCCGTGTTCGCGCGGACCGCAGCCAGGTACACACGCTGCGGTCGCTGGTAGGCGATCCTGTCGGCGTCCGACGGATCGTCCACGGTCGATGAGGCCCGGACCGGGTCCACGTCGATCGCGTCATCTCCGGTCGACGCGACATCGGCCGATCCGGTGTCCGCGGAGTCGACCTCGGACGAGGCGGGGCGAGTCATGTCCGTGTCCACGGTCTCCGCGACGTCGTCGGCTTCGGAGGTCCCGTCGACCTCGGTGACGGCGGTCGACACATCGCCGTTCGTGGTGTCGGTGTTCGCAGAGTCGGCCTCCACCGGCACCGTGGTGCCGTCGTACCGAGCACAGAGCCGGGTCAGCGCCGCCGAGCCCAACTTGGTGGCTGACGTCTTCCAGCCGGCGAAGGTCGCCCGCGCCTGCTCGACGAGCTCGGTGGAATCGGTGACGAGGGCGGCCTCGTGCAGGATGCTCGCCGAGTGTTGCGTGGCATCTGCCGAACCGACGACCAGGAATGGCTCCGGCCCCGAATCGCTTTCGGCCAGAATCATCTTGGCGTGGAGGTGGGGGAGGGAGTAGATACTGACGCCTGCGCGATACCACCGCAGCAGGGTGTGCGGGTTCGTCATGTGCGCGTCGACCGCATGCTCGGACGCATCGACGATCAGCGTCGAGCCGGAAGTCAGCGGCAACTGCACATCGCCGGTGTATCCGACGTAGGCGACGGCCGCGGTCACATGACCCGGCCACTTCTGTAGGACCGGAGTCAACGACTCCCATACCGAATCGGTTACCAGACTTACCGTGCGTTCTGACGTCAGGCCGAGGGTGTCGAGCATTCTCACCGGCGAAATACTATCGGTTTCAACTATCGCCGCCCACAGGTACCACCTGTCTGTTCGGCAACCGGCGTACGAACAGTCGTGTCACACCGTCGCCCGGGCGGCATGTGCGACTGCGGTCACATCGAACGGTCCCGGTCCCAGGGCCTCCCGGCAGGCGGCACGCAGTTGTTCTCGTTCGGCCGGCGCGAGTGCTGCCACGGCCTCGCCGATCGGACCGACAGCGTGCAGGTAGGGCTCCCACCATTCATCGAAGGTGTTGTGCCGCAACCGGACCACGAGTTCGGTGTCGGTGACGTCGGTCAACCCGATGTCGTCGAGCATCGATGCGATCTCTCCAGGGGCACCGCCGGGCATGTGCGTCTCGTCCACCAGAGGCAGTCCCAGCACGTCGAACGCCGTCCACACCGGAGCCATCGGCGCTCGACCACCGGCAAGATCCCAGACCGTCGCCGCGATCCGCCCACCGGGCCGCGTCACGCGAGCCATCTCGGACAGGCCCGCCCGCGGATTGGGCATGAAGCTGACGACGAGATTGGCACCGACGACGTCGAAGGTGTCATCGGCATAGGGCAGTGCATCGGCCTTCGCCTGCCGGACGTCGACGTCGGGGAGGGTGGCACGACATGCGGCGACAAACAATGACGACGGGTCGACGGCGCTGACGTTGCGTGGGCCCAGCCGCCTGGCGAGTACTGCGGCCCACGCGCCGGGTCCACAACCGACGTCGAGGGCTCGCTGCCCAGGGCTGATCGGCAACCAGTCGGTGAAGGTCTGCGCCAACGGCTGCGAATAACGACCCATGAAGTTGTCGTAGGCGTCGCCCGCGACATCGAAGCTCACGGTTCTGACGCTACGCCGACCGGGCGCAGGTGACCACAGATCTGGCGGAGTGGATCGTCCGTCGGTGGACGAGTTCACGAGCGTGGCGAACTGCGACGTCTGATCTCGTCTGCCCGGCACCGTATCTGCTCGGGTCGATAGCCGCCGCACAGTGTCTCGCGAGGCGACCGACTCCTATGTCGTGACCCAGTGCAGGTCCGTCCACAAGCCCAAGACGGCATCTATGACCGAGTTCCGCAGGTAACCGGTGTCTAGGTCCACCGACTCTCCGAACTCACTGAACGCATCCTTCAGGTCCGAGAACAGGACGTCGTCTTCAGATCTCTGCCGAAGAAGGAAGTAGTAGCGCGTAGTAAATCCGGGGCTGGCCCATCGGCTGAGGACCAATGCCGGCGTCGACAACACGGACTTGAGGCTAGGTTTTCCCGACTTTGTCGTCGTGTAGATGGGGATCACATGGACACCTTCGGCATACAGCAGCGCATCCTCCGACTCCACGTCTTGCCGGAACACATCGATCGACAGCCCTGACGATTGCTCGCTTCGATTGGCTCCGAACTGTGCGGCGAGTTCGTCGGCGTAGTTGGCTGCGGACTCAGAGATCTCGGCATCGGTCTGGACCGGCGTGAAGTCGATACGTTTCGGACGCTGATAGGCGACATTGTCCGCATCGACATCATCCTCATCCCGCGTCGGCTCGCGAGATTCGGAACCATCTGCGTCGTCGTCCGTCGACTCCGGATCGGGCTCGCCCTCCTCGCTACCGTGAGTCTCATCCTCCGATGCTCCAGCGTCGGTCCTTCACGCGCCTGACCGATGAGCTCGATGGAGTCGGTCACCAGTGCGGCCTCCTCGAGTACGTTCGCGGAATGCTGAGACGCGTTCGCGGAACCAACAACAAGGAAAGGGGCTGCGCCGCCGAGTGATTCGGCCAAGATCATCATGGCGTGCAGGTGCGGACGCGAGTAGAGGCTGACCCCTGCTCGATGCCACCGCAACAGCGTGTGTGGATTGGTCATATGCCCGGCAACGGCGTGCTCGGAGGCGTCCACGATGAGCGAGCATCCCTGGGACAACGGCAATTGCACATCACCTGTACTGCCGACATATGCGATGGCGGCGGTGATCGAACCCTTCCACTTCTCGATCACGGGAGTCAGTGACTCCCACACCGAGTCGGTCAACAGGCTGACGGTGCGGTCCGATGTCAGCCCAAGCTCATCGAGGATCTCCACCCACAGGTCCCTTCGTCATCGAGGCGGTAGCGACTCATTCCACCACGACTTCATCCGGCAATTGATACTCGAACTGCAACGGCGCCAATGCGTTTCGTTCAGGAACCCACAGGTCCCACCGCCGCACTTTACCGCCGGTGCAGTTGTAGCCGTCCTCTGTGATGGCGACCTCGATCTGATCAACCACGACAAGGGAGGTCGTGTGGTCGTCGGCGTGAATGACCTCGTTGCGCGTGAGGACTACCGTATCGATGGCCTGCGAGGAACCCTTGACTTCGACGTGTAGCTCGTCGTGGCCGCCGCCGGTTGCGCGGAGGTCGTAGGGCTTCCCGATCCGCTCGATCTCGGTGAAACCTTCCGAATCGAGCAGAGCTATCGCCATGTCCTCTGCATGCAGTTCGATCGCGCGTCGCAGTCTGGGATCGGCAGGTCCTCGTCCTTGCGGTCCCCGAACGGCCTCACGTAACTCGGGTAGATCTTCCTGCTCTGAGGCCAGAACCGCCGACACATACTGCGCAGACAGGAGGGGCACCGCTGGGATCAGCGCCGGCGGAACCGCAGACAGGTAGGTGACCGCCGCGCCGTGCAGTGTGGGCTCGGAGGACGACGGATGATCGATCTGGAACGGGAACTGCTGGTATCGCCGGACCGATCGGGTCTGGTGGTAGACGTCGACGATGCTCGTAGTGTGATCCCGCAACAGGTCGAGAGTGACCGGCTCGGGAAACAACACGAAGTCGCGCAATTGCACCCTGACGTCGTCGCCGTCCACCTGCGGCGCACACTCGACCACCGACATCCCATGGATCGCGTGTCGCCAGTAGTGGAGTACGTGGTCGTCCGGTTGTAGTTGCTCCACCCGGGCGAAAGCCGGCCTGGCGCTGCCGTCCTCGCGGTAACGGTAGGAGTACAGCCATTCGCCGAAGTCGTCGGTGTTGTTGTCTCGTCGGACCTCCATCCACACGCGTGACACTTTCGCCGAGGAGTCGAGGTCTACGGGGGCGACCGAGGTCTCGTCGACCGGCGGCACGTCACCGCGGTTGCCCCGTGGGCCGCCGGCACGCGCCGCGTCGTACTTGGCCGCCTGACCCGGGCGGGCGACACGGATGTCGTCAAGCTGGGACTTTCTCGCGACGAATGCGATTCGCCACCCGGCGCCGTCGTCCGACCCGATCACAGGGGACCTCCCATACCCGGCAGTGTTGTCGCGCAGATGCGCCTCGACACGGTCGAGGTCGCTGCTGACTGCCACCGGCGCCGACTCGGGCACACAGAAATGCTCGAACGTCCGCCACCATCCGTACTGCGTCGCCATCGTGGCCTCTCCCTGGTTTCGCGACGAATTTAGCCGACAAGTCCGACAAACCCGGTTGCCAAGCGCACAGGAAGCCTAAATACCGTCGACCGGACTACCCGCGACCACTTCGGCGCGGCGCATTGATAGCCTCGGAAGTCGCAGATCGTGACGAGTTCAGCAGGCGGGTGACATGGTGGCAGACGACCGGTGGATCGAGGTCTCCAAGTCGGCATATGCCCATGAAGCCGACGGCTTGAAGCAGCTTCGTGACATCGTCCCGCCCGCACCGCCGTACCGAGCGTGGACCAACTTCGAGTTCATGGACAACCACGGCGGCTGGAACGAGATCGATGCGTTGATCCTGGGTCGCCGTCGACTCCACATGGTGGAACTCAAGAGTTGGAACGGCGTCCTTTCTGGCAATGAGAAGAACTGGGTTCTCACCGGCCGTAGCCGCAAGTCCCGTACACAGCGATCTGCTCTGCTCACCACCCGCCACAAGGCACAGAAGCTGGCCTCCCGCCTCAAAGACGAGGTTCGTAAGGTCGCACTCGAGAACCAACTCGACGTCGACAAGGTGATGCGGCACTTCCCCTTCATCCAGGAGGAAGTGTTCTTCCACGGTGACGAGTTCACTGTGAACCTGTCCGACCTCGCGAAGTCCAACCTGTTCGGCATCGACGGCCGCGAAGCCGAGACCGGATTGCCCGGGATCACCGGACGCCTACTGGAGCCGCCGGTCGACGGTCGCGACAACTACGGCGAAGACATGAGCGTGATCCTCGCACTTGCCTTGCGGGAACTGGGCGCATCGCGCCGCCTGGAACGTGATGCCGGCTCGTGGACGATCACCGGCAACACCCTCGACAGCGGCGACGACTGGCAGGATTTCGACGTCGTTCACAAGGTGACCGGCGTTCACGGTCGCGGCCGGATCGTCACCAGCCGCCGCGGTGCCCCGGCGCAGGCGCGGGCGGCCGCACGACGCCGGATCCAGCGCGAATACGAGCTCATCCGCTCGTTCCGGCAGGAGTCGATCGTCCCGCCGCTCGACCTGGCCCAGGACGACGACGGTAACGCCGTCCTCGTCTACGAGAAGCTGGACGACTTCCAGCCACTCGATCTGGCATTGCTCACACGCGAGGTCAGCGTGGAACAGCAGATCGAGATCCTCACCCAGGTCGCCGATGCGCTCGCCTACGCGCACCGCAACCAGGTGTCCAACCGGGGACTGTCCCCGAGCACGGTGCTGATCAACACCGCTCGCCTCGACGACGGTGGTGACGTGCAGATCCGACTGGCGGATTGGTCGTGGGCCGGTCGCATCCATCGATCCACCTCGGCGTCAGCGACCGTCGCCGGCTCCGCGATCGCCGGCTCCACTGGAGATGAGGATGTCTACCAGGCCCCGGAGGATCGGTGGTCGCCGACGGCAGACCGGATCGCCGTCGACGTCTTTTCGCTGGGTGCGTTGGCGTACTTCGTGTTCACCGGGGAAGCACCGGCACGCGATCGCACCGATCTGCGGGCACGGCTGCGCATCCAGAACGGTCTTGACCTCGCCGCATCCGGCGGCCGGTTCGTCGACGAGTCGCTACGCGCTGTGGTTCTGCAAGCAACCCGACCGTCGGTGTCCGATCGGGTGAAGCTCGACGTCAAGTTCCAGCAACCACACTTCGGCGCAGCCGAGTTCCGGACCGAGTTGCAGCAATACACCGTCGCTCGCGGTGTCCGAGTGGAGCCCGAACCAGATCCGCTCAACCCGTTGCCCGACGACGAGCTCGCCGACGGCCGGTTCACCGTGGTCAAGTTGCTCGGGGCAGGCTCGACGGCACGGGGCGTGCTGGTCCTCGACAACTCCGCCGCCGGTGAGCGTCGAGTTCTCAAGGTGGGCCTCGACGACTCCAAGACCGCACGCCTGTATGACGAGGCCGAGGTGTTGACCAAACTCGGTCAGCAGCAACCCACGATCCCCGGAGTGGTGGAACTTCTCGAGCCACCGCTGCATCTCGGCGGACGAACCGCGTTGTTGCTCAGCGACTGTGGTGAGCAGACGCTCTCCGACATCGTCCGACACATGGCTGTCAGTGAAGCGCAGTTGAAGCTGTGGGGCACGCAATTGCTCGACACCGTTGTCGCCCTCGATGCCGCCGGGATCGTCCATCGCGATATCAAGCCATCCAACCTCGGGATGGCGAAGACCCCGGGGACCGGAAAGACCAAGCGCCCCAAGACCAGCCTTGCCCTGTTCGATTTCTCGTTGTCGCGCGCAGGGGTCACCGAGACCGAAGCCGGTACCCCGACCTACCGTGACCCGTTTCTGGGCATGGGTAAGCGGACGGCGTTCGATTCCGCGGCCGAACGGTATTCGGCGGCCGTGGTGCTCTACGAGATGGCAACGGGGTCCACTCCGGTGTACGGCGACGGTCGCTCGGATCCGACGGCACTCACCGATGACGTCACCATCGATGTGGAGGCGTTCACCGACGCGGGCCTGAGTCAGGTGCGCGCGGATGCGCTCGCCGGCTTCTTCCGGACCGCGTTGGCCCGCGACGCACGCAAGCGCCATGACACTGCCACGGCGATGCTCACCGCATGGAAGTCCGTCTTCACCGCCCGTGCCGACGAAGCGGCCTCGACCGAGGCATCACGCCGAGGCGGGAACGGACCGAGTTTCCATCCAACGCCGGTGATCGTCATGGACCAGCGGCCGGACGTGTCCACGACGCTTCCGCCGTATACGTCCTTGCCCGAGTTCGTCCGCACCCTCACCGATCTCGCCGGTCGCCGGCCGACGGTGATGCGCCGCCAGGTCCTCGAGCTGCTGCTCGGTACACACGCGGAGTCCCCGGCAGACCCGTTCGTGACCTACAACGATCTCGCCGTCCGTGTGCACGTCACGCCGGGCCGGGTGGCGCAGATCTTCGGTGAGTTCTCCTCGCTGCTGCACACCGATGACCCGGTGAAGTCGTTCCCCACGCAGCGCACCAAGGCGACGATCGACGACCTCTATCAGCGTGCGCTCTCGTTGATCACCGCCTCCGGTGGTGTGTCCACACCCGAGCTGCTGGCTCGGGAGTTGGTGGGGGACATGCAGATCGGTGACCTCCCCGACGTCCAACGGGTCGCACTGGGCGTGCTGCGTGTGGTTCTGGCGTGCGCGCCGAAGCCGGCCGCCAAAGACACCACACACACCGATCATGTCGGAATCGAGATGGTGCGTCGCCACGGCGCAGGGACGGTGGCCATGCTGGCCACCTCGACCACCCATCGACGGCTTCCCACCGTGCTGGCCGACGCGGCCAACGATCTCATATCCGGGGCCATCGGTCAGGGCACCGCTCTGGTCACCTCCGACGACGCAGCGCTCACGATTCGCACCAAGACCGCGTCGGCACTGGGCCTGGCCTCGCCGACGGAGGTGGAGGTTCCGCTGCACGTGCTGCTGGCGATCGCGGTCACCTCCTCGACCGAGGTCGGCCTCACCTCCCTGAACGAACTCCACGCGTCGAACCTCCCGGTGGACACCGCTCTTCGTGTTGTGCTGCAAGGACTTTCCACCACGGATACGTTCGGGCGCGCCGAGCTCGAAACCCGACTACTGGCGCGCTTCCCGATGCTGAAGGGCACTCTGCCGCGCCGCCCTGCACTCGACGATCTGGTGGCGCGCGTAGCACCCGGCATGGCGTGGGATGACGCCCGCGCCCGCTACCGATTCCCGGTCGAGGAGGAGCCGAAGGGGTCGACCGTCCCCACCTACCGCACCCTGGTTCCCTCACGTGTGGTGTCCGGCGATACCCGGTCACAAGTGCTGCATGCGCTCGGCGCGGGGGACCGGCGGTTCCGTGCGCTCGGAATTCCGCTGGGCCACAGCGACGCGGTCGCCGACACCCTCTGCGAACATTTCGGAGCGACCCGCATCAATGCGACCGATGTGATCCTGGCGACGATGCGTGAGCGTGCCGCGGAGGTCGGTCTCGACTGGTCGATGATCCTCGCCGCGGACGCCGGCGCCGCCGCCGATCAGGAAGGGCTGAGAGGTTTCGTCGCCCAAGCTGTGCCGTCGATCGTCGACGCGGTGGCCGCAGTCGACGGACCGGTGGTGCTCACCGACCTGTCCACGCTGGCCGCCTACGGTCAGCTCGGGATCGTGCGCACGTGGACCGACCTGACCGACCCACCGCCACATTCGGTCTGGGCGACTATTCCACAGCCGCACACCAGCGGGCAGGCTGGTCCACTGGTCGACGGGGTGGCACTGCCGCTCAACAGCCCCGAGCAGTTCATCCCGCTGACCGACGACGACGTGACAGCGCTGGTCGCCGCCGCCGCCATCGTCGCACCGTAACGACCCCCAACCACCCCTCGACAGAGATCCATCCCAGGAGCCCCGCACACCATGCCTCTCGCCACAATCGCCGGATCACAGTTGACGGCGGACCTCAAACCGCAGCTCGCGCTGTTGGTGGAGGATATGCGCGCGCAGCTCGACGCCGATGCCGACCGCACCGCCCGGTGGAAGGCCGAGCATGCCCACGCGCGTGAGCAGAAGCGCACCGCCGCCGCGTGGACCGACTTTGTGGAGGACCGACTCGTCCAGGCCGCCGTCGGCTGGTTGCTCACCTCGGTCTTCGTCCGCTTCTGTGAAGACAACCTGCTGTTGGGGCCCAGCGCGGTGTGGATCAGTGGGCCCACCCCGACGCTGCGTCAGCGTGCCCTCGATGCCGAGGATCAGTTCTACCGCGATGAGCGCGGCGACGAGCAGGGCAGCCGCTCCTATCGCGAATGGCTCGAACAGTCCTTTGCCGCATTGCGCGCCAACCCGGGTACCGCATCGTTGGTCGACGACCACGCCGCCATCGAGCTCATCGCCCCCAGCTCGTTTGCCGTGGAGCAGCTGCTCGCGTACTGGCGCCGCACCGATGAGCACGGCCAACTGGTTTGGCATTTCACCGATCCCGAGCTCTCCACACGTTTCCTCGGTGACCTGTACCAAGACCTCTCCGACTACGCCAAGAAGAAGTACGCTCTTCTCCAGACACCGGAGTTCGTGGAGGAGTTCATCCTCGACCGCACCATGGAACCGGCCCTCAAGGATCGACCACTCGAGGGCTTCACGCTCATCGATCCGACCTGCGGTTCCGGGCACTTCCTCTTGGGTGCCTACGCCCGACTCGTCCGACGCTGGGAAGAAGCCGCTCCCGGTATGGAACGCAGGGCTCGCGCCAACAAGGCGCTGGCCTCGATTCACGGAGTGGACCTCAATCCCTTCGCCGTGGCCATCGCCAAGTTCCGACTCATCGTGGCGGCGATGAAGGCGTCCGGGGATACCGATCTCGTGCACGTGCCCAACTACACCCTCAATCTCGCCACCGGCGACTCGCTCCTTCACGGCCCTGAGCGCGACGGTGCGGTTGCGCTCGACCTGGGTGACCAGAAGTTCGACAAAGACGCTGTGGCCAGTGGTTTCGCCTACTCCACCGAGGACGGCGAAAAGCTGCGCGATCTGTTGACCCTCGGGCAGTACGACGTGGTGGTGGGTAATCCTCCGTACATCACGGTCAGCGACAAGGCGCTCAATGCGCGATATCGGGAGCGATTCACCTACTGCAAGGGCACCTACGCATTGACCGTGCCCTTCATGGAACGATTCTTCACCCTCGCCAAACGCGGTGACCGTCCCGGCTGGGTCGGGCAGATAACGTCCAACTCGTTCATGAAGCGCGAGTTCGGGGTTCCGCTGATCGAGAAGTTCTTGGCGACCAAGGATCTGAGACTCGTTGCCGATACGTCCGGCGCCTACATCCCGGGACACGGCACCCCGACCATTATTCTCGTCGGCCGTAACCGTGAATCCGACGACGATGTGCGCGCCGTGCTGGGTATACAGGGTGAACCGGGCGCTCCCGAGGACCCGGCCAAGGGCAAAGTGTGGACTTCGATTGTGGAACACGTCGACGAACCAGGCTTCGAGGATCAGTGGGTTTCGGTCGTCGACCTCAAGCGTCAGGTCCTCGAGGGTCATCCTTGGAGCCTTTCTGGCGGCGGAGCGGTGGAAGCGCTTTCGGCAATCAACTCAGCGGCTGTAAATGCTCTCGATGACCAGATCGATGGAAAGATCGGGTTCGCGAGTTTTCCGGGTGCCGATGACGCATTCTTTGCGCCTCGCCATGCCCTGCGCCGCGCAGGAGTTCAGGACAAGCATGTAAAGACGCTGATCCTGGGGGAAGTTGTCCGCGACTGGAGCATCCGCCCTGAGTACGCATCATTTGCGCCCTATGACGACGCACACGATCCTATCGCTATCGACCCTCAAGCTCGTTGGTATCGGCGACAGTGGCCACTCCGGAGAACACTCCGCGCAACTACCGGTTTCGGTGGTGAAACCCAACTCGACGGGGGTGACAAGTGGTGGACTTGGTACCGCTGGGTCCCTGCACGTTATCGAAGCCCATTGTCGATCACCTTTGCCGAAGTCGCCACCCACAACCACTTCGTGCTCGACCGCGGAGGCAAGGTGTTCAAGCAGACAGCGCCCGTCATCAAGTTGCCGGAGTACGCGACCGAGGACGACCACCTGCGACTACTCGGTGTGTTGAACAGTTCAACTGCATGCTTCTGGTTGCGGCAGAACTGTTATCCGAAGGGCGGTGATCCGGTCGGAACAGAAGGCGCGCGAGTAAGCCCTGAGAAGTGGTCGGATCGCTACCAGTTCAACGGCACCACTGTGCAAGATTTTCCACTCCCTTCACGGTGGCCACTTGTGCGTGCAAAGGAAGTTGACGATCTTGCACGCGAGGCAGCCGAACTAGAACCGTGTGCGGAATCGGTGGGATCCCATATCGGAGTTTCCACCTTGACCGACTTGCGCGCAATGAACTCCAAGATACATGGATCCATGCTCTCAACCCAGGAAGACCTCGACTGGGAGGTCTACCACCTCTACGGTCTGACCGACTCGAATCTGAATCTGCCAGATGGCGCATCGAGTCCCGGGATCAGCCTGGGTGAGCGCGCCTTTGAGATTGCTTTGGCGCGCAGGATCGCTTCTGGCGATGCCGAATCCGAGTGGTTCACCCGGCACGGCTCCACGCCGATCACCGAGATTCCAGCACACTGGCCGCAGGAGTACCGCGATCTGGTGCAGCGCCGGCTCGACGAGATCGAGAGCAATCCATATGTTCGCCTTCTCGAGCGTCCGGAGTACAAACGGCGCTGGGCGGGGGAGTCGTGGGATACCAAACTTCAACGCGCTCTGCGGGATTGGCTACTCGACAGAATCGAGAATCCACAGCTGTGGGTCAACCCACAGGGGTTGCCGCAGCCGCAATCGGTGGGTGAGCTCGCCGGCGTGTTGGGCCGGGACCAGGAATTCATCGATGCACTCGATCTGTGGGCCGGACACAAGGACGCCCCAGTCACCGAGACGCTCGTCAAGCTGCTTTCCGATCAAGCCGTGCCCTACCTTGCTGCCCACCGCTACAAGGATTCGGGCCTGCGGAAGCGAGCCGAGTGGGAGCGGGTGTGGGATATGCAGCGCGATGAGGACGCGGGACTGATCGCCGCAACCGACATCCCGGTGCCGCCCAAATACACCACCGCCGACTTCCGCAAGACCTCCTACTGGTCGCATCGCGGAAAGCTCGACGTGCCCAAGGAACGGTTCATCCTGTACCCCGATGCCGGTCGGGAGACCGACCCCACACCGCTGTTGGGTTGGGCCGGATGGGATCACGCACAGCAGGGGCTGGCGCTCGCAACCATCTATGCGATGCGTGAATCCGAAGGTGTGGAGAGCGCGACGCTCGTGCCGGTCGTCGCCGGCATCGCCGAGGTGCTGCCCTGGGTCAAACAGTGGCACAGCGGAGCAGACCCGAATCTCGGTGTCGACCTGTACGAATACCTCAACGGTCAGTTGCAGGAGAAGTCGCAGCAGGTGGGCGTGCCGGTGAGTGAACTCGCACAGTGGCGGCCTGCAGCACCCACGCGCGGACGGAAGAAGAAGGCGGGTAACTGATGTTTCCGGGAATGGCCTCTGGCCCCGCGCACACACTGCGCGAGGTCTTCGACATCACCGAGTCGGCGGGACGCAATGACTATGTCCTCAAACTGTCCGACTCGGTCGGTGACGCGCAGCTGACCCAGACCATCGACTCCTACGTCGTGACACCTGCATTGGCCGAGGCATTCGACGTCGCTCTCGGCGTCGTCGACGAGGGGTTGCGCACCGGTGAGAACAAGGCCGCCTTTCTCGACGGCTCCTTCGGTTCCGGTAAATCGCACTTCATGGCGGTGCTGTACGCGATCCTCGGCCACGCACCGCAGGCACTCGCGGTTCCCGAGTTGCAGCCCATCATCGCCAAGCACACGGCCATCGAACAGAAGAAACTGCTGCGGCTGACCTTCCACTTCCTGGGCGCAGATTCCGTCGAGGCCTCACTGTTCGACCAGTACCTGCACCAGATCAGGGAGTTGCATCCCGACTCGGCACCACCGGTGCTCCATTCGGCCGGCAACCTGTTCACCGACGCCGCCAACCGTCGGGCCGCCGACGGAGACGAAAAGTTCTTCGCCACCCTCAACGGATCGGCCGGCTCCTCCGGGACCACCGTCGACTGGGGCAAGGCCGATGTGGCGGTGGGCGATTGGAACGCCACCAGCTATGCCGAGGCCACCGCCGCAGACGCCGACCCCGCCCTGCGTTCACGCCTGCAGCAGGCCCTGATCGCCACCTACTTCACCAGCTACTCCCGCAACACCGATTGGCTGCCACTCGAAGACGGCCTCGCGGTGATCGCATCACACGCCAAGTCGTTGGGCTATGCGGGTGTGGTGCTGCTCCTCGACGAGCTGATGCTCTGGTTGTCGTTCATCATCTCCGAGCGCGAACGCTTCAACGCCGAGGTGCAGAAGCTCACCAAGCTCGTCGAGACCAGTCGTGGACGACTCGCGCTCCCCGTGATCTCCTTTGTGGCACGGCAGTTCGATCTGACCAGGTGGGTGGCGACGGGCTCCGACTCGGGAGCCACCCAGCAGGCGGCCGAACAAGCCATCCGACATCAGGCCGGGCGGTTCGCGAATGTGGTTCTGGGCGACGAGAATCTGCCGTACATCGCACACAAGCGCCTGCTCCGGGTGCGCGATCCCGAGGCCCAGCAGTGGCTCGAGAGTGCCTTCGCCGCGATCGACCGCAACCCCAAGGTGTGGGACGTTCTGCTCGACGGCATCAACACCGACGATCAGCATCGCGGATCCGACTCGGATGCCTTCACACTCACCTACCCGTTCTCGCCGGCGCTCATCGCGACGCTGCGCAGTCTGTCGGGGGTGATGCAGCGTGAACGCACCGCGCTCAAGGTGATGAAGCAGATGCTCGAGGACAACGCCGACCGTCTCACCGTGGAGAACGTGATCCCGGTGGGGGAGGCGTTCGACTACATCATCGACAGCGCAGGTAACACCCCCATCAACGATGCCGTGGCCCAGACCTTCAAGACCGCACGCACCCTGTGGTTCGACAAGCTCCGCCCGCTGCTCTTCCACCAGGTCAACGTCGATCCGGACACCTCCGATGCCGACGTGCCGGCCGGGTTGCGCGCCGACATCCGGATCGCCAAGACCCTGCTGATGTCGGCGTTGGCACCGAATGTGCCCGCGCTCAAGCAGATCGACGCGTCACGTCTGGCATCGCTCAACCATGGCAGCGTGGTCAGCCTGATCCCGGGTGACCAGGTCGGCCAGATCGTCGCCAAGGTGCGCCGCTGGGCCGCCGACGTCCCCGAGATCACCGTCTCCGGTGACGCCAACCCGATCTTCTCGGTGACCCTGGAATCGGTGGACTACGAGCGGATCATCGAACGCGGCCGTGAGAACGACACCGATGGCGAACGCCGAAAACTCATGCGCGAGTTGCTCAGCGAGTTCTTCGGTGTCGGCAACGCGCAGCAGGCCGTCGACGGGGCATACTTGCGGACCGCCATCTGGCGCGCCACCGAACGTGACGTCGAAGTGGTCTTCGGCAACATCCGTGATCATGGCTACCTGTCCGATGATGCGTTCCGACCCTCTCGTGATGGTGTCTTCCGCATGATCGTCGACCTGCCGTTCGACGAGGCAGGACACACCACCGCCGAGGATCATGATCGCCTGGATGCGCTGATGCGCACCGCCACCGACCGGTTCACCGTCTGTTGGACCCCGGCGTTCTTCCCGGAGAAGATCACCAGGCAGCTCGGTCGCCTGGTGATCCTCAACTATGTCCTCGCCGGCGACCGGTGGGCCGGCTTCGCCAACGAACTCGCCGAGTCCGATCGGGCCGCGGCGAGATCGATTCTGCAGCAGCAGCAATCACAGCTGCGCGGTCAGATCGGGTCGGCGATCCAGGTGTACTACGGGGTGGCATCCACCGCCGGCGCCGACGCCGCACTGTTCGCCGATCAACCGCCGCTCCGGTCCCTGCATGCCGGTTTCACCGCGCAGCCGCCGATCGGGACCACACTCGGCGAGGCCGTGGAACGATTGATCGCCGACGCATTCACCGCGCTCTACCCCGACCATCCGGACTTCACCCCCTCCGACAAGGTCATCACGCGCCGTGAACTGGCGATGACCCTTGAACGGTTGCGCGAGGCCCAATCCGACCCCGAGGGCCGGCTCGCCTTGGATCGCGGTGACATTCAGACGGTACGTCGGATCGTCACTCCCCTCGGACTGGCCAAGACCAGTGAGACACATCTGATCTTCTCCGCCGATCAGTTCGCCGGCTGGCGGTCACGGATCACCCAGGAGCTGGGGCGGTCCGGGGTATCCACCGACGATTCCGGTGACACATCGCACTCCGAGGTCCCGGTCGAGGCAGTACGGACCGCGATCATCGAGTCCGGGCCTCGCCGCGGACTCACCGACGACGTGGTCGACCTGATCACCGCGGCATGGGCTGCGCAGACCAGACGGTCGTGGTTCCTGCACGGATCGGCGGTCGCCGAGCCGGGGCTGGGTGAGTTCCGGCGCCGCGGGCTCACACTCAGGGTCGAACCGTTGCCCGAACGGCAGGCATGGGTCGATGCCAACGCCCGGTGGACCAAGCTGACCGGACAGCGACCCAACGACTTCCTGACGCCCAGCAATGTGGCTGCATTCGCCGACGCCGTCCGCACCTTTGCCGCCGATCGACAGGTACACCGCAACCGGTTGGCCTCGGCACTGGACAAGGCCTACTCGCAGCGAGGGATCGACGGCGGGGCACGCCTGACGACCGCCCTCGCGCTCGACAAGGTGTTCGCCCCGGACCTCTCGACTCTGGACAACCTCGCCGTGGTCACACGGATCGCCGACGCCGACCTCGGGGGCGCCACCGATACCGAGGCCAGTCGATCACTCGCCACCGCCCCCGCAGTGGCCGATGCCGTGGAGGGATTCGCTTTCCAACGCCTCGAACCGCTGTTGCACCGTGCCGCGGCCGATGGGTCGTCGGAAGCGGGATTGGATGCGGCAAGCATCGTCGCCGAACTCGATGCCGCCCTGGTCGCCCAGGAATTCGCGACGCCGCTCGTCGCCGCACTCGCCCGGGTCAAGGAACGCCGCGAATCGTGGACCGACGCGCAGCTCGCCACACCGCCCCCCACACCACAACCGCGGACCGAACCTCAACCGGCAGATTCCCGACCGGGACCGCACGCGCCGGTGGTGGAGGTGCAGGTGTCGGCGAGGACCGGATTCAGTGCCGTGGAGCAGAAGCTCGCCGACCTCCTCGACAAGCACCCCAAGCGCACCTACACGGTCACGATCACCGACACGACGATCACCGACACCGACCGATGACCGACACAGCGGTACTGCCGGACGCCGACCTGCAGTCGATCAAGGGTGTGATCACCGAACTCCGCGACAAGAAGTATCGTCCGGGAGTGGTTGCGGTGTCGGCGGTCCCGATATGGTCGGGACCGGACGAGGTCACCCACGCCGGTGATCGGATCCTGATCACCACGGCACCCAGCGTGCTCGGGATCCGCGACGCTCTCCGCCGCCGTGCCGAGACCGACTGGCTGGTGATCCTCACCGACCGGCCCGCGGTGGAGATCCCCAGTGGCGTAGCCGAACACCTGGTGACCGGGCGGCTGCGCAATCTCGATCCGTTCCCGTTGCTGCGCAACGCCTTCGCCGCGTCCAAGCAGGAGTTCGGCCTGCTGGGCGACCGGACCGACATCGCCCGGGCCATGCTGCGTGAGGTGGGGGACAAGCCGTCACCGGCACCGGGTGGTGTCCTGACCAACGATCATGTCTTCACCGAGGTCGGCAACAAGCGTTTCGGGCTCGTGCGCGGTGACATCACCCCACACCATGTCGCGGTGTGGTCGATGGATCCGGTGAAGGCCCGGAGCTATGAGGCGTGGGCAACCCATGCCCCGCCTGTGCTCGTCGAGCAGTATCTCGAGTGGCTCACCCGACGACTCGGAGAACTGGGACCGGTCGTCGTATCCGCGTGGCGGCATCAGGGACCGTCGTCGATCGTTCCGCTCGGACTGGTCGCCGGACTCCTGACGGGTACACCGCAGCCGGGCGAGGATGTCGGAGACTCCATCCCACGCGTCCGCACCCGCCTCGAGATGAAGGTCGACGACGTCGTGGTGACGGAGGCACAACTCGCGACCTGGGGGGCGTTGGCCACGCTCGCCGTCGCAGCTGCCCCTGATCCGGGACCGACGCTGACCGCTGCCGAGGCTTTGGCGTCCGAGCTCCATGCCGAGTCGCTCGTCGCGCGCTCCGACACGTTGCCCTCCGCACTGATCCTGCGCCTGAACACCTTTGCCGCTCGGCTGGCACAGGCGGCCCAACAAGTGGTGAGGCGTGGTGGCGCGGAGACGGCCGATCTCGGGGCCGTCGAGAACGCGTGGGCCGCGGTGTGCGCGCACCGTGATCACGATTCGTCCGCCGCACCGCGTGACGTCGGAGTCGGTGCCGCGGGTCTCCGGCTGCTGCGGCGACTGGTGACGTCCTGGCCGCAGCCCACCACCCTGGCGGAGTGGTTGGCCACCTACCGCACCGATCTGTCCTGGGTGGACAGCGCGGTCAACCGCGCCCACGTCGGCGCCGACAACCCCACTCTGGCCACGGCCAATCACGCCCTCCTGCAAACGATCCGGGTGCACCGCGCCCGACTGGATCGCGAGTTCGCCGCGCGACTCGCGGCGGCGGGGGTGCATCGCGAAACCGGAGCGGGTGCACCGCTGTACGTCGAGGATGTCCTGACCTCGATCGTTCTTCCGCTCACCGCCCTCCACCACGGTGGAACCGGCGCAGGCCTCGGGACCGCCGCACCCCAACGGTCACCGGTCTTGGTGATCGTTGCCGACGGGATGGACGTGGCCTCGGCCAACGACATCGTGGCCGATGCTCTCCGCCATCGTCGACCGCAGTGGCAGAACTGCATCGGAACCGATCACGACGGTCCGCTGACGGCGTTGTCGGCGTTGCCGAGCGTCACCCACTTCTCTCGGTGTTCGCTGCTCACCGGGGCGTTGGCGGCCGGTGGGCAAGACCGTGAGCGGTCCGGATTCGCCGACTGGTTGCAGCAGCAAGGGTTACGCGGGCAGGGACAGGTGCTGTTCCACAAGGCCGATCTCGATGCCGTGTCGAAGGGACACTCGCTGGCGCTCGATGTGCGTCACGCCGTGCAGGACACCGAAGGCCGGACGGTCGTGGCCTGCGTACTCAACGACATCGACGACGCCCTCGACCGATCCGATCCGATCGGTACCTCGTGGACGATCGCGTCGTTCAAACATCTGGATGCGTTGCTCACCGAGGCCGCCGCGGTCGGCCGGACCGTGGTCCTCGTCAGCGATCACGGGCATGTGGTGGAACGGCGTGAACAGCCGAGTGTGCAGCGCGGCGAACAGGTTTCTGCCCGGTATCGGCACGCAACCGGCATACCCGCGGCCGACGACGAGGTGCTCGTGGCCGGTGACCGTGTCCTCACCGACGATCATCGGGCGGTCCTGGCCGTCGACGAACAGCTCCGCTACACCGGCCTCAAGGCCGGATATCACGGCGGCGGGGCACTCGCCGAGGTGTGTATCTCGGTGTCGATTCTGGTCAACGGTGCGATCGGCTCGCACTTGCCCTTGGCGCCGGCAGACTTCGGACCGCCCTCGTGGTGGGACCTCGACGATCCCAGCTCCACGGCGGGCACCCCGGTGGTGACCTCGATCGAGGTTCGGGCGCCGAAGAAGCGTCCGGCCAAGCCGACGAAGGCGGCCACACGGGCGGCATCGAATGGTCAGGAGTCCCTGTTCGATCTCGGGGCTGCGCCGGCCTCCGACTCGTCGTCGGCCGATCGTGGTGACACGGCAGTCTTCGATCTGGTGGGGCAGGTGCTCACCACCGATCTGTTCTCCAGTCAGTTCGCGCGGTTCGGGCGCAACCTCACCAAGGTGTCGATCGGGGCACTACTGCGCGAGGCCGAGGCGGCCAACGGCGTGATCCCGATGGTCAAGGTCGCCGAGATCCTGGATCTGCGACCGGCCAAGGCCCGTGGGGCGGTCGCCCATCTCAGCCAGATCTTCAACATCGATGGCGTGTCGGTGATCGGCCAGCGAGGAGACGACGTGATCATCGCGACCCCGTTGTTGTTCGAGCAGTTCGGATTGTCGCAGTGAGCGACCTCTCACCGGTCCGCCGACGCGAGATCCTGACCGCCCTTCGGCAGGGAAGTGTGCCCTCGGGCAACCTCGACGTACTCGCAGTGGGGATCGACAAGTTCGCTGCCACCGTCGACGACGAGCTCGCCGCTGTCGCCGCCGGTGGGTCGGTCTTCAAGGCCGTGCGCGGTGAATACGGTTCGGGTAAGACGTTCTTCGCGCGTTGGGCGCAGCAACGGGCGATGCGTCAGGGGTTCGCCGTCGCCGAGGTCCAGATCAGCGAGCTCGAGACCCCGTTGCACAAACTCGAGACGGTGTACCGCAGGACCACCGAATCACTACGTACGTCGGCCTTTCCGCCGTCGGCGTTCCGCTCGGTGATCGACGCCTGGCTGTTCGAGATCGAGGAGGACGCCTCGGCCACCGCTGCGGGTGCGGAACCGACCGGGGCCGAGGTCGGTGCGCTGCTCGAGCAGCGACTCGCCGCGGTCGCGACCGCGACACCGGTGTATCCCATGGTGTTACGCGCCTATCGGACGGCGGTGGAGGACGGTGACGCGGTCACCGCCGATGCGCTCATCGCATGGCTGGGTGGGCAGCCGCATGTGGCGGCATCGGCCAAGCGTGCGGCCGGTGTGCGTCACGACGTCGACCACTTCCTCGCCATGGGTTTCTTGCAGGGATTGCTTGCGGTCTTGAAGGGTGCGCGACACCCAGGGCTGCTGTTGGTGATCGACGAGGTGGAGACCTTGCAGCGGATGCGTTCGGACAGCCGCGCCAAGGCGTTGAATGCGTTGCGGCAATGGATCGATGAACTCGACTCGGGACGGTATCCGGGCTTGTACCTGCTGATCACCGGGACACCGGCGTTCTTCGACGGCCGGATGGGTGTGCAGTCGCTGCCGCCGCTGGCCCAACGACTCGCCACCGACTTCACCACCGATGCACGTTTCGACAATCCGCGTGCCCCGCAGATCCGACTCCAGAACTTCGACGCCGACCGCCTCGTGGAGGTCGGCATTCGGGTACGCGACGTGTACGCCGATGGTGCCGACGATCCGGCGCGCATCCGTACCGTGGTCGACGATGCCTACATCGCCGATCTCGCCACCGCGGTGGCCGGCAAACTCGGCGGACAGGTCGGCGTTGCACCTCGGCTGTTCCTGAAGAAGCTTGTGGTCGACGTACTCGACCGTGTGGACCTGCACGCCGGCTTCGATCCTCGGCGCGACTACGCGTTGACGGTGTCGGGCAACGAACTCACCGACACCGAACGGGCCGCGGTCTCGCCCGACGACATCGAGCTGTAGCTCATGAGCGGATTCGAACTCCTCGACCCGGCAATTCAGCACCACATCGTCAACTCGCTCGGCTGGCCGGGACTACGCCCGCTGCAGGAGGATTCGATCCCCACGATCGTCGACGGTGACGATGCGCTGTTGCTCGCTCCGACCGCGGGCGGCAAGACCGAGGCGGCGATGTTCCCGGTGCTCACCCGGATGCAGGCGCAGCGGTGGACCGGGACCTCAGTGCTGTATGTGTGCCCGCTGAAAGCCCTGCTGAACAATCTGGGGCCCCGACTCGGTGACTACGCGGCGTGGGTCGGCCGCAGCGTCGCCGTCTGGCATGGCGACGTGGGACAGTCGGCGCGCAGACGGATCACACGCGAGCGGCCCGACATCCTGCTGACCACACCGGAATCAGTCGAGTCGATACTGGTGTCGGAAAGTGTTGATGCACTGCAGTTTCTGGGCAGTGTTCAGGCCGTCGTCGTCGACGAGGTGCATGCATTCGCCGGTGACGACCGCGGCTGGCATCTCCTCGCGGTGATCGCCCGGCTCGAGTCGTTGATCGGTCGACGACTACAGCGGATCGGGATGTCGGCGACGGTCGGCAATCCCGACGAGCTGCTCGAATGGTTACGTGGGGGAGCCCCCACGAAGGGACGTGTGGTGGCACCGCCGGTCCCCACAGCGTCGAATCCGGAGATCGTCGTCGATGCCGTCGGCAGTGCCGAGAACGCAGCCAAGGTGATCGCCGGGCTGCACCACGGCGAGAAGCGCCTGGTGTTTGTCGACTCACGGCGCCTGGCCGAGGAGCTCGGGACGTCGTTGCGTGATCGAGGGGTCACCACCTTCCTCTCGCACTCGTCGTTGTCGGCGGAGCAACGCCGCGAATCCGAGGCTGCGTTCGCCGACGCCCGCGACTGTGTGATCGTCGCGACCAGCACACTGGAACTCGGCATCGATGTCGGCGATCTCGATCGTGTCATCCAGATCAACTCACCGCGTACCGTTTCATCGTTCTTGCAGCGGCTCGGTCGGACCGGCCGACGCCCCGGCACAACTCGTCACTGCCTGTTTCTCGCCCTCGACGACGCCTCGCTCGCCCAGACATTGGGGATGCTGCACTGCTGGGCTTCTGGATGGGTCGAGCCGGTGGTCGCCACACCCGAACCGCGGCACATCGCCGCCCAGCAGTTGCTCGCCGCAGCGCTGCAGACCCGACGAGTCCCACTCAACGGCTGGCAACAGCAGTGGGGAACGCTGCCGCTCTTCGGCGACGAGGGCCAAGAGATTCTCGACCACCTGCTCGACACCGGCTTCCTCGATCACGATGCCGGTAGCGCATTCATCGGGGTCGAGGCCGAGAAGCACTTCGGGCGACGACATTTCATGGAGCTACTCGCGGTGTTCACGGCGGCACCAGAGTTCCGGGTATTCCAGGGCCGCAACGAGATCGGGATGGTCGACATCGGTTTACTGACCGAGGACGTCGAGGATGTGCGTGTGTTGCTGCTCGGTGGCCGTTCGTGGCTGGTCACCCATATCGACTGGAAGCGACGGCAGGTGTATGTCGAGGCCACCGATATTCACGGAATGGCTCGCTGGCAGTCGATTCCCGATGGCCTGTCCTACGAGATCACCCGCGGCGTACGCAGCGTGCTGCTCGGCGACACACCTGCCGGTGTCACGCTGTCACGTCGTGCCGTCGCAGCGCTCGACGGTTACCGTGCACAGCGCGCCGACGACGTGCGCGCAGACTCGCTGGTGATCGAGCGCGACAGCCGCGGTGACTGGCGGTGGTGGACGTGGGCAGGTGTCAAGGCCAACCGCACACTGGCTGCCTGGGCACGTGATCTCGTGCCCGGCCGGCAGCGAATCGGGGCCGAATCGATTCGGCTGCACTCAGATCTGACCGTTGACGCCATCAAGCAGGGGTTGGGCGACGTCCAGCACAGCTCGGAGCGACCCGCCCCCGCCGTCGACCGCAGAGCGATCAAGGGGCTCAAGTTCTCGGTCGCGCTGCCTGAGGACCTCGCCCGCCGGACGCTCGCAGTTCGGATGATGGAGGCGAAGCGGGCAGAAGGATTGCTGAACGAACGTATTTCGTTCCGGTTCGGAAGCGAGTGACGTCGAATTGCCTCGCCGGACGGGCATGGTCAACGCGATCGTGTCCAACTTGTCGGTCTCGATCGTTACTATCGCGATGTGATGGATGAGCTCCCCGAATCCCGCTCTTACTGATTCGGAATGGCGGTCGATCGCGATGGCGCGGAGACAGTCGGCGTCATATATACCCGAGAAACGGGCAAGTGCGACAAGGCTTTTACATCACCGAAAACCCGTTGCTCGCGTCGACGGATGATCCGTACAGTCCGGATTCATGAATAGTTGTGCGCTGGTTCTCGGTGGCGGCGGATCGGGCGGGAACGCCTGGGAGATCGGTGTCCTCGCGGGACTCGAGAATGCCGGAGTAGATGTGACCGACGCCGACCTGATCATCGGGACGTCGGCGGGGTCCACCACCGCCGCCCAGATCACCGGCGCGAGACCGGCGCAGCTGCTCGCCGACATCCGCGACACCCCGCAGCCCACGGTCAGTCGTGGCGGTTCCGGGGCCGGCCGAACCCACGTCGCCGACCAGATGGCGCGAACCGCCGCCATCATCGCCGACGCCCACGACCCCGCCGACATGCGCCGACGGATAGGTGCGGCCGCACTGGCCCTCACCCCGGATGCCCCGCCGGCCGGTCGTCCGTCCTGGCGAGACATCGTCGCGTCCAGGCTGCCGAGCCTCGAGTGGCCCGATCGCGACGTCCAGATCGTGGCCGTCGACGCCGAGACGGGCGAGCCGGTCGTCTTCGACCGACGCAGTGGTGTCGACCTCGCCGATGCCGTGGCCGCGAGCTGCGCCAGCGGGGTGCCGCACCGCATAGGGCAACGGCATTTCATCGACGGCGGCTACCGCTCGAACGAGAATGCCGATCTGGCAACCGGATTCGAGCATGTCCTGGTGCTCTCACCGTTCGGTGGCCGGTTCCGGACTCCAGCGGAGTGGAGGATGAACCTCGCAGCGCAGGTGGACACGCTCCGCTCCGCCGGTGGCGAGGTCGAGACGATCTTCCCGGATGCCGACTCGGTGACCGCCTTCGGCGCCAACATGATGGATCTGCGAATCAGGCCACGAGCGGCACAGGCGGGCTACCATCAGGGCGCCGCACTGGCCGTGCAGACCAAGGACTTCTGGCACTGACACCGGATGGCCCGGGTCGCACCGCCGATGGCAGCGTCCTTCACGATCTCCCATCCCTGGCCGAACCTGTTTAACGCCTGTAAGGTACGCATGTCGGTTTTGCGTACTGAAAGGGATTCACGGTGCACACAGGCCCTGCCCCCGCACGGCGCACGCCGTCCTCCATCGCCCGCCGCGCCGGCGGCGGAGAATCCGTCGAGGCCCTGGTCATCATCGCGATCGTCACCATCCTGGTGACCCGTGCCTATCTCCAGGCCACCGGATATCCGCAGATCGGTGGCGGCACCCTGCACATCGCCCACGCCCTGTGGGGCGGAGCCGGCATGGTGATCGCACTGGTGGTCTCACTGTCGTTGCTGGGCACCGGACCACGCACCTTCTCGGTGGTCCTCGGCGGAATCGGATTCGGCCTGTTCCTCGACGAGGTCGGCAAGTTCGTCACCAAGACCAACGACTACTTCTACAGCCCGGCGGTGTCGATCATGTACGTCGTCGTGGTGGTGATCCTGGTGCTCAACCGCCTCCTGCTCGACGTCGCCGGGCAATCGGGTTCGGCCGCGCTTGCGGGCGCAGCGGGGATCGCCGCCGACGGCATGCTGAGCGGTCTCACCCCCACCCAACGCACCCGTGCCCAGAAGCTCCTGACCGCATCCCGGGACGGTGCACCGGCCGCCGATGTCGCCGGCATCGAGGCCATCATCGCCTCGTGCCCGGTCCGGCCACCGAGCCGTCGGGACCGGATCGCGCTGTGGCTGAAGGCCCATCCCTGGGTCGATCTCGGTGGGTCGCGCGCAACAGTGATCGCCACAGTCGTCCTGACACTGTTCTCGTTCGCCGGGGTGGTCAGCGCGCTCGTCACCATCTCCGACGATCTCGACGCCGGATCGCAGACCGGCATCACTCCCGTCGGGCAGCTACTCGGGTCCGCGGTCGCCGCAATCCTGTGCCTCGTCGCCTTGCTGCGCCTGCGGGACGGCACCGTCGCGCCCGTGCGACTGCTGCGAGCCGCGGCGTTGGTGACCATGCTCCTGACAGAGGTGTTCGACTTCGTCGAGGAAGAGTTCGGGGCGCTGATCAATGTGGGGATCGGCCTGCTGGCCCTCGCAGTGTTCACGTATCGGATTCGGCGCCTGCAGAATCCCGTCGTCACCGAGGATTCCGCGGCTTCGGAAGACCGGCCGGACACCCTTGCACCGCCGGTCGGCGAGGTGCGTGCATGACCGTCCTCGCGATAGCGTTGTCGCTGGTCGCCGCTTTCCTCTTCGCGATCGCATCGGTCCTCCAGGCCAAGGGCACACAGGGGATCTCCGACGACGAGTCCCTCGGCGCCGGGTTCTTCGTCACCCTGGCCAGACGCAAGACGTGGGTGGCCGGGCTCGTCGCCGACATCCTCGCCTTCATCGTGCAGGCCGCCGCGCTCGCCGTCGGCAGCCTCATGCTGGTCCAACCGCTGCTGGTGACCACCCTCTTGTTCGCCCTGCCCCTCGCCGCGATGACCGCCCGCCGCAGGCTGACCGGGCGTGAATGGTTCTGGGCCGGGGCCCTGTCGATCTCGCTCGTCGTGTTCATCGCGCTCGGCCAGCCGTCCGAGGGGATCGAGCATCCGCCGTTCAGTGCCTGGGGCGTCCCGCTGGCTGTCGTCATCCCGGTCGTCGCGGTATGCGTGATCGTCGGTTCCCGGCTGCCGCACGGCACCTGGCGCTCACTGACCCTCGCTGTTGCCGCCGGTGTGCTCCTCGGCATCTCGGCACCGCTCACCAAGACCGGGATCGCCGCATTCGACGACGGACTCCTCGCCGGTGCCCGCAGCTGGGAGTTCTGGGCGATGGCGGTCACCGCCACCCTCGGCACCCTGTGGCAGCAGTCGAGCTATCAGGCCGGTGACGTGCAGACCAGCCTGCCCACGGTCACCGTCCTCAAGCCGATCATCGCCATGGCCCTGGGATTGACGATCTATCAGGAGACGCTCGGTATCGACAGCACCGGCGAGATCCTCGTGATCATCGCGCTGTCGGTGATGATCCTCGCCACGATCATGCTCGGTCGGCTGTCGGCGCCCGAACCCGAAGCCACCGCACCGCAGCTCTCAACCGCTGTGGAGGCCACGCGATGACCACATCCATACCGAAGGAACCGGTGCCCGACACCTCGAAGAAGCCCGCTCCGGCACCGGCTCATGATGGTGGACCGGCCCTGTTCATCCTGACCCTGGTGGTCATGGTGGTCTCCCTCGGAGTGGGCTACTCCGTCGGCCTCGGCAAGGCTTCGGTACTCGGTGCCATGGTCGGATTGTTCTGTGTGATGGCGACATTCGGCGGCTCCCTGGGGTCGGACCTGCGCCGCCTGGCATGGCTCGCGCCGCTGACCGTCTTCGCGGCATGCGTTCCCCGCGCCCTGGGGAACTGGAACAGCTTCGCCGGCGTCCTCGTCCTGATCCTCGTCATCTTCGGGCTGTCGCTGTTCCCCGCGGTCATCCCCAAGTTCCGGCTCCTCGGACTCGGGGTCGGCTATGCGGCCGTCGCCGGCTATGGAATCGCGCTGCCCGCAGGAACATCCGAGCTCCACATCGTCATGGCCGTCCTGCTCGGACTCGCCATCGCAGTGGCCGTGCGCGTGCTCGCCGGCATCTCCGATCCCACCAAGCCGACCCGCGTGGCCGTGGCGACACCGTTGCGCACCAGCGATTTCACGACCGCCGACATCATCCGGAGCTGGATGGTCGACCGCCCGTCCACCTGGACGACGACGGTGCTCACCGAGTCGCTTCGGTTCCGCCGCGCGGTGGATCTGCTTCGCGCACAGGCCGCCCGGCCGACCACACAGACCCCCGAGAAGCTGGGGATCGCGGCGGCTCTGACCGCAGTGAACGCCGACGCCGCCGCTGTCGCCGATCTCGTCGAGACGCGCCACCCCGACGGTCATCCCCACACGAAACAGGATTCCGCCGACGATTCGTCCTCCCGGCCGGTTCTGACCGACAACCCGACGATTCCCGACGGCCCCCGGCTGACCGCTGCATCGCGAGCACTCGTCGCCACGGCCGAGGGGCATCTGGACACGATCCGGCAGGCGGCCACCAACCGGGATTCGACGCCGCTACCCCAGGTGAAGGAGCTCCGCTCGGCGTTCCTGCGTGCACGGGTCACCGCCGCCATCCGACCGGATTCACCTGAGCTGCACCAGGGTCTGGCCAAGGCGGTCGGCATTCTCGCGGCCTGGGGGACCGGCCTGCAGGTGGCACAGCCGTTCTTCGCCAACACCTTCTTCAACGCCGTGGTGTCCATGCTGCAGCCGACGTGGACCGAGACGTTGCGGCGCATCGGGTACCGGCTTCTCGGATGTGCGATCGCCATCGTGCTGGTGGTACTCGCCGCGGTGTGGCTACCCGAAGCGATGATGGCGCTGATCGCCGTCGTCGGGCTGTTCGCCCTGACCTGGTTCATGTTCTCGCACCCCATCGTGTCCAATGCGGGCGGTGTGGCGATGACCGTCGCCCTGACCGCAACCACGCGCCATCTGGATCCGCTCTCGACCCTGGCGCACGTCATCCTGATGCTGCTCGTCGCCGGGGTGATCGTGTTCCTCGTCAGCCTCCCGTCGGTCCTGCGATCACGACGCACCACCGTCCAGGACGCGCTCTCGAGCGCCAACGACAGGTTGCTGGAGCTGCTGTCGGAGATCGAGACCGACGACGAACCCGATGACTCGACGCGGTTCGGCATCTTCGTCCGGGCGACGGAGATCAGCGATCAGCTGCGGGGCAGCGGTGCGGCGATGGTGCCGGAGCAGCGGGCTCGCGTGGAATCGGCCGCCGACATCATTGACATGCTGACCCTGGTGACCGTGATCTACCGCGACCGCACGCCCACGGGCACCGCATTCCGCGACACCATCACCCGCACCCGCGAGATCCTCGGCGGGCCCACATCGCAGTCACGCGCGCTCGCCTACGACGATTCGACCGCCGACGGCGTGGACATCCGAATCGTCCGGTGTGCACGCGAATTGGTGCGGCTCCGGGCGACCGCCTACGAGTGATGCGGTGAGGCGGGGGAGTCGGATCGCACCGCCGAGAGGGAACCGCAAGGCAGAGCGGTTACCGCCGGAACAACACACGCGCAGGAGGAGAGCTCCCCGGGAGACCGCGGAGTGAGCCGGTCCGCCAGTCACCGGTGGTGGTGCTGTGCGACATGGTCGGTGGCCGGATCGGAATCCCCGGTTCCCGACTTGTCGAAGGTCACGTCGATCTCCTCGAATCCCTTGCTGCGCTGGGCTCGTGCCTGCGCGGTGTAGGCGGCCTCGTCGCCCGGGGTGAGTACCACGTTGTCGGTGAACGGGGTGAGCAGTGATCGTGGGTAGAGCTTGTCGACCCGCACCACATTGCACTCGAGACACACCACGACGAGCACCGCAGCGAGGTAGAGGAAGGCGAGGAGTCCGAGCACCATCGCGAACACCCCGTACGCGTCACTCGCCCTGGCGATGACGCGTAGCACGTAGACACTGCCGAAGGTCTGTAGCGCCTGCCACCCGAGTGCAGCCCCGAAGGCGCCGGGAAGGACATCCCGTGTGCTCACCGGACGGCTCGTGCCGATCCGGAAGGCGACGATGAAGATCCCGGTGTTGAGAACGACCGATCCCACGATGGTCAGTGCCGTGCTGGCCGATCCCAGATCCGACGCCGCGACGACACCGTTGAGCACGGTGAGACCGATGACCGCGACACCGACCGTCGACAGCAGTCCGGCTCCCCGGATGCGTACGCGAATCGGATTGGGCCTGTTGTTCCGCGGCACGGCCCACACGATGTTCATGGCGTTCTGCATGGCCACCGCCACACCGAGCGCACCGTAGACCGCACTCACCACACCGATGGTCACCGCCATCACGCTGCCGGTGATCTCGCCGGGTACCTCGAGTTGAGAACCGATGACCGGGATCTGCGCGAGCGCCGAGTCGACGATCCGCTGCTGGAGTTCGGGATCGTCGTGCAGCACGAAGCCCAGTATCGAGGCGAAGACCAGCAGCAGCGGGAACAGCGAGATGAACGCGTAGTAGGTGATGAGCGCCGCGAGGTAGCCGCCCTGATCGTCGAAGAACTTGTAGGCCACGGCCAACGGATACCCGGTCGCCGGATGGCGTCGCTGGAAGTCGTTGACGCGTTCGGAGAACGACACCCGCGCTCCTTCCCGTGAACCGCTCCACGCCACCTGCCGAGCTGACGATCGGTCGCTCGGTCCCTGAGTCTATCCGGAGCGGTTGTCCGTTTCCCGGCGGGCGGCGGTGGTGTGGCCTCGGCACCGACCAGGTGTGCGCCCTGGTCACCAGGGGCCGTGCCGGGAAACACCCTCACACCCACCGGGTTCTCGGGCCGCGGCGAGTAGGCTGGCTCGCGGCCGATCGATGTCGAGGAACCGGGGTCGCGATGATGCAGGACCGTCCATGGCTGGCTTCGTACGGACCGGGGGTTCCCGCCGACGTCAGCGTGCCAGACAAGCGGATCACCGATCTGCTGATCGAGGCAGTGGCGCGGGACGGCGATGTGATCGCCGTCGACTTCTTCGGCGCCACAACCAGTTACACCGAGCTGGCCGCCCTCGCCGGACGCGGCGCACATGCGTTGGGGAAGCTGGGCGTGCAACCGGGCGACGCCGTGTCACTGGTGCTGCCCAACAGCACCTCACATGTTGCGGCCTTCCACGCGGTGCTGGCGTGCGGTGCGACCGTCGTCGAACACAATCCGACCTACACCGTCGCCGAACTCCACGACCAGCTGGTGACGACCGGGTCGGTTGTCGTGCTGTGCTGGCGCAACCGGGTCCTCGACCTGCGCGAGGCCGCGATCGGAACCGCGGTGCGCGAGGTCATCTCGGTGGACGTCGCCGACGACCTGCCGTGGACCGCACGGCTGGCCTTGCGCCTTCCTGTGGCCGCGGCACGCACGAAGCGCCGGGCGTTGACCGGCGCCGACACCGGCGATGCCCACGACTGGCGACGCCTGGTTGCCGCGGCGCCGCCGCAACCGCTGTCGGCGGTCGGACAGTCGTCGGACACCGCACTGATCATGTTCACCGGCGGCACCACCGGATTCCCCAAGGCCGCCACCCTGACGCATCGCAATCTGGTCGCCAACGCAACCCAGGGGAGAGCGTGGGCGGGCTTCGGCACCGGCTCCGATGTGGTCTACGGGATGCTCCCGTTCTTCCACGCCTTCGGCATGATGTTCTGCCTCGTCCTGCCCCCACTGATCGGTGCCACCCTGGTGGCCTTCCCCAATTTCGATCCCGCCGCGGTCATCGCGGCGCAGCGCCGGCGCCCGGCGTCGTTCGTCCCGGGGGTGGCGCCCATGTTCGACCGGCTGCTCGACGCGGCCGGGGACACCGCACTCACCTCCATCCGAGTGGCCTTCAGCGGTGCCATGCCCCTGTCACCGGCTGTCGCCGAACGGTGGGAGCGCGCCACCGGGGGCCTGCTGATCGAGGGCTACGGCATGACCGAGTGTTCGCCGATCGCGCTGGGCAATCCCTGCTCGGAGCGACGCCGGCGTGGTGCCCTCGGGATCCCGTTCCCCAACACCGAGATCAAGGTGGTCGACGCCGAGGACCGCACCGTCGAGGTCACACCTGACGCCGACGGTGTGCGCCACGGTGAGCTGTGTGTGCGGGGTCCGCAGGTGTTCGCCGGCTACCTCGGTCAGCCCGAGGCGACGGCGGAGACCGTGGACGCCGAGGGCTGGTTGTACACCGGGGATGTCGTCGACGTCGATCGCGACGGGTTCGCGGTGCTCGTGGACCGGGTCAAGGAGCTGATCCTGGTCGGCGGATTCAATGTGTTCCCATCCGTGGTCGAAAGCCACCTCCGGCAGATGCCCGGGGTCGCCGACATCGCCGTCGTGGGCATTCCACGTGGCGACGGAACCGATGAGGAAGTCCTCGCGGCCATCGTGGTCGAGGAGAACACGCCGGCCCCGACGCTGGCGGAGATCCGGGAGTTCGGTTCGCAACGCCTTCCCGGTTACGCCATCCCGCGGCGCCTGGAGGTGCTCGACGACCTTCCGGTCAACATGATCGGCAAAACCCTGCGACGAAGCGTGCGGGCGACCTACCTCGAGCGCCACCGGGCATGACCGGCCGGCCGGCCGGCCGAGATCGCCCCTGCCGCATCCCTTGTCGCCGACAGGGCACCCACACCCGGCGTCTGGTAGCCGCTGATCGAATGGGCATCCGTCCCGGCCGGGGCTGCCGTCGAGCCCTCGGTCGAGACCATGCCCGCGTGGTGGGCGACCGCCTACGAGTAGGCGGGCCCACCGGCGGGGTCACCGTCAGCGCGGTGACATGGTGGAGATAGATTGCACCGCTGAGAGGGGGCCGCATGGCAGAGCGGTTGACGCCGGAAGAACGCAAGCGCAGGATCGTCGCCGCCACCCGATCGATGATCGAGGAGTCCGGTCCCGCCGATGTCACCTTGCGGTCGGTGGCCCGACGCTGCGGGATGTCCGCGCCGGGCGTCAAACACCACTTCCCGTCGATGACCGATCTGTTCACCGCCGTCCTCGAGCAGTGGAACAACGACGAGGTGGCCGCGGTGGAACGCATCGTCGCCGAGTACGGCGACGATCTCACGTTGCCCGATCTGGCCGATTCGCTGGTTCGGCACTTCGCCGGGATGAAGGAGGTGACGAGCAACTTCGACCTGCTCGAGGCCTACGCGATGGCGCCGGACCATCCCGCCCACGAGGCCTATCAACAGTTCAGCATCCGTCCGCTGCCGATCACCTGGCACCTGGTGGTCCGCGACTACGAGAACCCCGAGGCGGTCCTACGGATGCTGAGTCTCGTCGTCGACGGACTGCGTTTCCGGTGGCTGCACGATCCGAAGAACGTGGACCACTGGGGCGACTGGATGGCCGTCCGGGACACCCTGTTCTCCAGCTTCACACCCAAGTCCGGGGATCCCCGGAACCGAGACCGGCCGGATCAGTAGGACGCACGTCCACCCGAGGCGTCGTACACCGCGCCGGTCGAGAAGCTGACCGCCGGGGAGGTCAGCCAGCAGATCAGTTCGGCGATCTCCTCCGGCCGGCCGATCCGGGCCATCGGGGTCAAGGACCGTGACCGCTCCAGGATCGCGGGATCGGTGTCGGAGTTCATCGGGCTCGCCACTGCGGCCGGGGCGACCGCGTTCACCAGCACCCCGGTGGTGGCCAGTTCCTTCCCGAGCGACTTGGTCAGTGCGATCACCGCCGCCTTCGACGCCGAATAGGAACTCTGGCAGGGATTTCCGTCTTTTGCGGCAATGCTCGCAAGATTGACGATCCGCCCCCACCCGTCATCACACATGGCCGGGGCGAAGGCGCGGCACATCAGGAAGGTGCCGTCGGCGTTCACCGCGAAGGTCCGCCGCCACGCGGCGAGGTCGGTGTCCACCAGCGCCGTCGACGGACCGACGATCCCGGCACTGTTCACCAGGATGTTCACCGCACCGACCCGTTCACGCAGTGCGGCAACGGATTCCGGATCACTGACATCCACCTGGACGTCGGCATCGGCGCTGATGTCCGCGGTGATCACCTCGATCCCGTCGGATCGCAATCGTGCTGCGGTCGCCGCCCCGATCCCGCTGATGCCGCCCGTCACGAGTGCCCGTCGAGTCATGTTCATGTGCCTTCCGTACCTGGTTCAAGATCAGATCGGATATAATCCGAGAAATCTAAGTGGCATTGCGACTATATGCGCACGCTCGGCGTCATCGAAAGGCGGACATGGAGATCCGATGGTTGCAGGCGTTCATCGCCGTTGCCGAAGAGCTGCATTTCGGGCGTGCGGCGACCAGGCTGCAGATGGCGCAATCACCCCTGAGTCAGACCATTCGCAAACTCGAACGCGACCTCGGCGTGGAACTGTTCGAACGCAACACCAGATCGGTGGCACTGACGGCGGCCGGGCGCGCATTCCTACCGCATGCCCGCGCGGTTCTCAGCGAGGTCGAGCGGGCCCGGCAGGCGACCAAGGAATCCGTCGGAGCCATCTACGGCCGGATCACCTTGGGGTTCACCGGCGTGCTGAACCATCTCTCCTTGCCGCCGCTGACCCGCGCGGTGCGCGACACCTACCCCGACATCGAACTGGACCTGGTCGGTCGGGTGATGACCCGGGACGCCGTGGAACAGCTCGACAGCGGTTCCCTCGACATCGCCTTCGTCGGCCTCCCGGTGGACGCCGCACACATCCGCACCCGCCTGATCGCATCGGAACCGTTCGGGATCGTCGTCCCCTCCGACCATCGCCTGGCCGACGCGGGGGTGGTCGACCTGGCGGACCTGGCCGACGAGGAGTTCGTCAGCACCCCCCGCACCTCCGGATCGGCGCTGCGGGAGAGCGCCGATCGCGCATGTCTCGACGCCGGGTTCCGCCCTCGGATCACACAGGAGATCACCGATCCCTACATGATCCTCATGCTGGTGGCGGCCGGCGTCGGCGTCGCGCTGATGACCGAGGGGATCGCCGACGTGATCCCGCCGGGGGCGACCTACATCCGCCTTCCCGGCGGGTCGGTGCGGATGGACCACGGGATCGCATGGTCGGCGAAGCCGGTACGGTCATCGGTGGCCCGCGACGCCGTGCTGGACCTGGCCGAGCAGATACTGCCCACCCCGCACGACGATGACGTCACCACCCGGTCGGCACCAACTGAGTAGGATTTCTACACAGTCCAAGACCAATTCAGTGTTGGACAGTCTTAGGTGGGCCGCCGCACACTGTCTTCACCGATGGGATTGCAGTCACATCCCCGGTGGAGGGAGATCCAATGGCGACCACATCGACGCCACCTCGAGCCACGGCGCCGCAGACCAAGCCCCAGGCCGGACGCGCCGCGCTGTCCGGATTCGTCGGCAGCACGCTCGAATACTATGACTTTTTCATCTACGGCTCGGCAGCGGCACTGGTCTTCGGCCACGTGTTCTTCCCGGGCGGAGCCACCTCGACGCTGCTGTCCATCGGCACGCTCGGCGTCGCCTACGTGGCCCGCCCGATGGGCGCCGTCCTGTTCGGACATCTCGGCGACAAACTCGGCCGACGCAACACCCTGATCATGTGCCTGGCGCTCATGGGCGCGTCCACATTCCTGATCGGCTGCCTGCCGACCTACGGTCAGATCGGCGCGTTTGCCCCGGTACTGCTGGTGATACTGCGTCTGCTGCAAGGCCTTTCGGCCGGCGGCGAGTCGCCCGGATCGGCATCACTGTCGGTGGAGCACGCACCGGACAACCGCCGGTCGTTCTTCGCCAGCTTCACCATGAGCGGCATCATGTTCGGCATCGTGCTCTCGAGCCTGGTGTTCATCCCGGTGGCGTCGCTGCCCGACGAGCATCTGTACACCTGGGGATGGCGAATCCCGTTCTGGGTCAGCATCGTGATGACCGGCGTCGCGTTCTGGGTTCGCCGACGCCTCGACGAGCCCGAGGTGTTCACCGAGAGCAAGCTGGCCAACGAGACCGACGGGGTACCGATCGTCGTACTGATGCGCGAACACTGGGCCGCCGTCGTCCGGATCATGTTCAGTTCCACGTTCGCCATGATGAACACGATCATCAACGTCTTCGCCCTGGCCTACGCCACCGAACACAACGGTTTCGATCGCACCACGATGCTGCTGTCGATCGCCGCCGCCAACATGGGCGCGGTGATCACCCAGCCCCTCTACGGCCTCCTGGCCGACCGCATCGGCCGTAAACCGGTGTTCATCACCGGCGTACTCGGTTGTGGCGTCATGGTTTTCGTGTACTTCTCGGCCATCGGGTCCGGCAGCGCACCGCTGGTCTTCCTCAGCGGCACCATTCTGCTCGGTATCTTCTATGCCGCACCCAACGGCACGTACATGGCGGCGTTCCCCGAACAGTTCCCCGCGTCGGTGCGCTTCAGCGGCATGGCGATCGGCCTGATGCTGGGCCTGCTCGTCGCGGGTTTCACCCCGGCCGTCGCCCAGGCGATGACCTCCGGCGACACCAGCAACTGGATGCCCGTGGCATGGATGTGCATGGGATTCGCGGTCTTGGCCGCCGTCGCGTTCGCCACCGGTCCCGAGACCTACCGGACACCGACCGCAGAACTCGGTCAGCGCAAGCGGTGACCGGTCCCGCGTTCAGCTCGCTGCCGGTTCACACCCCGCCCACATACACCCGGCCTGCACCCACAGCCTGCACCCACCCAGCCCATACACCGCCAGCCCCGAGCCCGCCCGCCAAAGCCCGCAACCCCGAGCCTGCCCGTTCCCAGGTACACCGAACACCCGCACCAGCCCACGGAGGACACCATGAGCGGTCCGCAGCACCGCATCGGACTGATCGGTTCCGACATCTCCGGTTCTCTCTCGCCACTGCTCCACGAGACCGAGGCGCGAGAACTGGGGATGCGCGACCACAGCTACGAGACGATCGACATCGCCGCACGCCATCTCGCCGCGGATGCAGCCGCCGTTCTGGTGAGAACCGCTGTCGCCGAGGGCTTCACCGGTTTCAACGTGACCCATCCGTGTAAGCAGACGGTGATGTCGGGCCTCGACGAGGTCGACGAGCATGCCGCCACCATCGGTGCGGTCAACACGGTCACCGTCCGCGACGGGCGACTGACCGGACACAACACCGACGAATCCGGGTTCCGCGCAGCACTGGACATGGTTCTGTCCGGTGACGAGCTGGGCAGGGTGGTGATGTTCGGTGCCGGCGGGGCCGGGTCGGCCGTCGCCCACGCCCTGATCAACGCCGGTGTTCGCGGGCTGACCATCGTCGACGTCGACTCGGCTCGGGCCGCCTCGCTGGCCGGCCGGATCAACGCCTCGGGAACCGTCGCCGTCGGAGCCACGATGGGGGAGGCCGCCGGCCACGTCCGCCACGCCGACGGGGTGGTCAACGCCACGCCGATCGGGATGGACGGGCATCCCGGAACGCCGTTCGACGTCACGCTGCTCACCGGCCGCCAGTGGGTCGCCGACATCGTCTACCGGCCGGCCGTCACCGAATTGCTCTCGGCAGCCCGGGATCTGGGGTGTCGCACGGTCGACGGGGCACAGATGCTGGTGGAGCAGGCCGCCGACAGCTTCGCCCTGCTCACCGGCGTCCAACCCGACCGATCCCGCATGCGCCGACATCTCGCACAGACGCTTGCCGGCCGCACTCGCGCCCAGCCCGCCGGCATGCACTCGTGACCAGGAGGCACGATGACCATCACTGACACCCAGTCCAACCCGCACACCCGGTCCGACCCGAGCATCCCGACCTTCGCCACACCCCTGACCATCGGTGCCGCCGTCCTGCGCAACAGGTTCGTCTCGGCACCCATGGAGCGCAACTACGGCACCGCCGACGGCCTGCTGACGCGCGAGTACATCGACTACATCGTGCGTCGCGCACGAGGCGGAGCGGCACTGATCTTCACCGAGGCCTCGTATGTGCGGGCCGACGGCAAGGGCCGGATCCGGCAGCTCGGCGTCGACACCGACGAGTGCATCCCCGGGCTGACCACCCTCGCGCACGAGGTGCACGAGCACGGTGCGCTGCTCGGCGTCGAGCTCAACCACGGTGGCCGTACCGCACAGGGTTCGGTCAGCGGGTTCGTCCCGGTCGCGCCGTCGCCGATTCCCTGCGAGGTGGTCGGCGGCCAGATGCCCGAGCAACTCGACGCCGACGACATCGAGCACATCATCGAGTGTTTCGCCGACGCCGCCGAACGGTGCCACACGGCCGGTGTGGACGTCATCTCGTTGCACGGCGGGCACGGCTACCTCATCCACCAGTTCCTGTCACCGGCCTACAACCATCGCAGCGACGAGTGGGCCGAACCCACACTGTTCGTCAACCGGGTGATCGGCGCGGTCCGCGACCGTCTCCCGGATATGACTCTGGGCCTGCGGTTCTCGGCCTTCGAGGGCAGCGCCGGAGGCCTCACCGCCGAGCAGACGCGCGAGCGGATGGCCGACGTGGCGACCGACAAGCTCGACTTCCTCGACGTCTCGGCGGGCAACTACGAAGCGGGCCAGTGGATCATCCAGCCCGGAGAGTGGGAGCGCGGCCTGCTGCGCGGCCACGCCGATCCGTACGCCCGCGAATTCGACATCCCGGTCGGAGTCGCCGGACGGATCAGCTCACCGGAGACGGCCGAGGCGATCCTCACGTCCGGAAAGGCCGACTTCCTCAGTATGGCCCGCACCCTGCACGCCGATCCCGACTTCCCCAACCGGGCCATCGCCGGCGAGCGGTACCGCCCGTGCATCGCCTGCAACTTCTGCATCGACTCGTTGGCCGCGGGGCCGATCCCGTGCACGGTGAACCCGTGGGTGGGACGAGAGGCGGCCGAACCCGAACCGTCGGTCCGGCCGATCCGTGTGGCCGTGGTCGGCGGTGGGATGGCCGGCCTCGGTGCGGCACGCGAGCTGGCCCGACTCGGCCACCACGTCGACATGTACGAGCAGCGCGAGTACCTCGGTGGCGACTTCGCGCTCGCCGCACGGCTGCGCGAGTACCCGGAGTACCGCCGGATCATCGACTGGTACCTGGCCGAGATCGGGGTGCTCGACATCTCGTGTCACACCGGTGTTCGGGTCGATGCCACCACCTTCGGGGTCTCGCGTCCGGACGCGATCGTGCTGGCCACCGGCGCCGACGGCCACGCCCCGGATCTCGACGTCGCCGACCGCACGGTGCGCGATGTGCGCGACTTCCTGCGCAGTGGCGATCGGGCTCCCGCGGCGGTCACGATCTATGGCGCAGACCGTGAGGCCGCGGCGGTCGCCGACGACCTCCTCGCCCACGGCACCCGCGTGGTGATGATCGGTCCGCAGGAGACCATCGCCCACGACGTCGGCCGCCGGGCCAAGATCGTGCTGCTTCCCCGTCTCGCCGCCGATCCGAATCTCACCGCACACCTCGGCGCCCGGGTCACCTCGGTGCGCGAGGGCAAGGTCCAGATCACCGACGCCGACGGGCAACGGTGGGTCGACGCACCGGGTGAACTGCTGGTGTCGCAGGGGATCGAACCCTCGAGTGAACTCCTCGTCCAGCTCCGTTCGGTGTCGCCACCGCTCGGAGTGCACGCGATCGGCGACGCCGGGCGGGACGGCGGATCGGTGCAGGCCGCACTGGTCACCGCCGTCGACATCGCCCGTGAGATCGACTTCCGAGCCGGAGAGGCGGCCAGCGCATGACCACAGAAACAGAATCAGCGGATCCGACATCCCGGCCCGGACGATCGCCGGGCACCGACCTGCGCGCATCCATTCCGTCCATCGGGCTGGGGACGTGGCCACTGGTGGGTGACGACGCCGAGAACGCCGTGCGACGCGCGATCGACATCGGCTACCGCCACATCGACACCGCCACGGTCTACGGCAACGAGGACGCCGTCGGCCGGGCCGTGGTGGGCACCGACGTACCGCGTGACGAGTTGTTCGTCACCTCGAAACTCCATGGTCCCGAACATATCTCGGGTGACATCCACGGTGCGGTGGAACGCAGCCTGGACCGGATGGGACTCGACTACCTGGACATGTACCTCATCCACTGGCCATTGCCGCGGTTCGATCGGTACGTCGAGGCCTTCGACGGCCTGCTGCAGTGCCGCGAGGCCGGACTGATCCGGCACGCCGGGGTGTCGAACTTCCTCGGCAAGCATCTGCGCCGGGTGGCCGAATCGGTGGGCGAGGCACCGGAACTCGATCAGATCCAGATGGATCCGACGCTGTGCCGCATCCCGGTCCGTCAGGTCGCCGACGAACTCGGCGTCGCGGTCTCGGCGTGGAGTCCACTGGGCCGCGGCGATGCCCTCGATCATCCGGTGGTCGTCGAGATCGCCGCCGAGCGCGGATACACACCGGCGCAGATCATCCTGGCGTGGCACCTGGGTCAGGGCGTCATCCCGGTGGCGCGATCGGCCAGCCCTACCCGCCAGGCGGAGAACCTGGCGGCCGGCCAGATCGAGTTGAGTGCCGCCGAGATCGCCCGCCTCGACCGACTGGACCGTGGCGAGAGCGCGGCCCGCGACGTCGAGACCGAGGAGCACATCTGATGACGCTGCGTATCGCCATCATCGGTTGCGGCAAGGTCGCCGGAAGCCACGCCCGTGCCTTGCGTCAGGTGGATGGGGTCGAGCTGATCGCCTGCTGCGACACCCAGATCGATCGCGCGCAGCGGTTCGCCGCCGACCACGGCATCCCCGAGGCCAGGGACAGCATCGACGCGGTGCTGGCGCTGCGGCCCGATGCCATCACGGTGTGTACGCCGCACCCGGCGCACGAGTCCGCGGTGGTCGCCGCCGCCGAGGCCGGTGTCCACGTGCTGTGCGAGAAGCCCATCGCCGTCGACCTCGCCGCGGCCGACCGGATGATCGCCGCCACCGAACGGGCCGGGGTGATCTTCGGCGTCGTCTTCCAGCGTCGGTTGTGGCCTGCCGCACAACGGATTCGGGCCGCCATCGACGACGGCAGGATCGGCACCCCCATCCTCGGTGAGGTGTCGGTGCTGTTGCACCGTCCCACCGGGTACTACGCATCCGACCCGTGGCGGGGCCGCTGGGACACCGATGGCGGGGGAGTGCTGATGACCCAGGCCATCCATCAGATCGATCTTCTCCAATGGTTCTGTGGCACTCCCGTTTCGGTGACCGGGTTCATCCGGACCCACACGCACGGAGAACACATCGAGACCGAGGACAGCGCCTCGGCGGTCGTCGCCTTCGAGTCCGGTGCCACCGCCACCATCACCGCGACCACCGCGTTGTCGCACAACCTCGGCAACCGGGTCACCGTCGTCGGCGCCGGCGGGGCGACCGGAAGTGTCCTGGAGTTCCCCGAGGGACACGAGGGCGTCACCGAACTGTGGACGGTCGAGGGAGAGGTGGAGTTCACCCCGGTGTTCCGCCCCGATGTCCCGGCCCACCAGGACATCGCCGACATCAACAGTCGGCTCACGCCATTTCACATATTGCAGATCCAGGACTTCGTCGACGCGGTCCGCGAGGGCCGCAGGCCGATGGTGACCGGAGCCGATGCCCGCACCTCGCTGGCCATCGTCACCGCGATCTACGAGTCCGCACGAACGGGCCGGCCAGTGGAGCCGGCCCGACAGGAAAGGGGAGTGCTCTCGTGACCGAGGAGCTCACCGGCAGAGAAGAATTCGACGTCGTCGTGATCGGCTCAGGGGCCGGCGGACTGTCGGCGGCGGTGGCCGCGGCACACGAGGGTGCACGCGTCCTCGTCGTCGAGAAGTCGCCCGTGTGCGGCGGTGCCACCGCCTGGTCGGGCGGCTGGATGTGGACCCCGCGTCATCGGTTCGCCCGGGCCGCCGGTGTGCACGAGGACGTCGAGGCACCCAAGTCCTACCTGCGCGCCCGGCTGGGCGACAACTTCGACGAGCCGAAGGTCGACGCCTACCTGGCCGGGGCACCGCAGATGGTGGACTTCTTCGAGGAGAAGACCGCCCTGCAGTTCACCCCGGGGGCCGGGGTCGCCGACATCCACGGAAGCAGCCCCGGTGCCGCCGACGGCCATCGTCAGGTCGGCCCCACGCCGGTGCGCCTGACCGAACTCGGGCCGGAGGTGGCCGAGGTCCTGCGCCGTCAGATGTTCGAGACGTCGTTCCTCGGCATGGGCATCATGGCCGGCCCCGACCTGCAGGCATTCCTGCACTCCACGCGGTCGGTGCGGGCCTTCACCCACTGCGCCCGCCGGGTGACCCGGCACATGCTCGACCTCGCGGTGTACCGCCGAGGCCAGAGTCTGGTCAACGGCACCGCGCTGGTGGGTCGCCTCCTGCGGTCGGCATTCGACGCCGGGGTGCAGATCAGGGTCGGCACGGCCGCGACCTCCTTGCTCACCGAGGACGGGCGGGTCACCGGCGTGCGTCTGGCCGGTCCGGGCGACAGCTACACCGTGGCGGCGCGACGCGGCGTCGTCCTGGCCACCGGCGGCTTCAGCCACGACGTCGACCTGCGCCGCGAGACCTTCGCCCGCACGCCGACCGGGCGTGAGCACTGGACGCTCCCACCTGCCGGGACCACGACCGGCGACGGTCTGCGTCTGGCCACCACGGTCGGCGGCCGGCTGGACGACTCGACCGCCTCGGCAGCGGCCTACTGCCCGGTGTCGCGGGTCCGTTATGTCACCGGACGGACCGGGGTGTTCCCGCACATCCTCGACCGCGGCAAGCCCGGCGTCATCGGCGTGGTCCGCAACGGTAGCCGATTTGTCAACGAGGCCAACGGTTATCACGACTACACGCTCGGCATGCTCGATGCGGTCGCCGAGGGCGACGAGGTGTGCTCGTGGCTGATCGCCGACGCCGCATACCTGCGCCGCTATCCGCTGGGCATCGCCAAACCGTTCCCGGTACCGCGGTTGAACCACCGGCTGTCGGGGTATCTCGTGAAGGGACGCACGCTCGCCGATCTCGCACGGCGCTGCGGGATCGATCCCCACGGCCTGGAGAAGACGGTGTCGATGTTCAACGAGGGTGCACGCCGGGGCGAGGACCCCGACTTCGGTCGAGGCACGTCGGTGTTCAACCGGGCATCCGGCGACCCCGATAATCCGTGGCCCAATCCCACCCTGGCGCCGATCGAGAAGGGACCGTTCTACGCGGTCAAGGTGGTGCCGGGAAGCTTCGGCACGTTCGCCGGTGTGGCCACCGACGAGCGTTCGCGGGTGCTCGATGCCGACGACGCACCCATCGACGGCCTGTACGCGGTCGGCGTCGACCAGGCCAGCGTCATGGGCGGCCACTATCCATCCGGTGGCATCAACATCGGGCCCGCCATGACCTTCGGCTACCTCACCGGAATCGAACTGGGACGGGCGGTGACCCGATGAGCGTCTCGTGGGGTCTGGCCGCGCTGACGGTTCTCGACGTCGAACCCTGTGACCACATCGGTCTGGCCGAGCGACACGGGTTCGACACACTCGGTCTGCGGCTGCTGCCCGCGGCGCCCGGCACCACCGCATATCCACTGCACACCGAGCCGGCTGCGCTGCGAAAGGTACTGGCCCGTCTGACGGACTCGCCCGTGGAGGTCTTCGATGTGGAGATCGTCCGTCTTGCAGAGGATTTCGCTGTCGAGAACTTCCGTCCGATGCTCGACACCGCAGCCCAGCTGGGCGCCCGGGCGGTCCTGGTGGCCGGCGACGACCCCGACCTGACCCGGCTTGCGGACTCGTATGCCGCACTGGCCGATCTGTGCGGCGGATACGGCATCGCGGCGAGCCTCGAGTTCATGCCGTGGACCGCGGTTCCCGACGCCGCCACCGCGCTGTCCATCGTGCGTCAGGCGGACGGGCCGGCACGATCGGTCCTGGTCGACACGTTGCACGCGGGTCGTTCGGCGACCACCCTCGACGATCTGAGGGGCATTCCGCACGAGTGGATTCACTACGCCCAACTGTGCGATGGGTCGGTGCCGACACCGTCCACCGACGCCGAGCTGATCCGCCAGGCACGAGAGGAGCGACTCGTACCGGGCGACGGCGGCCTCGACCTCTCCGGCATGCTGGGCGCCCTCCCGCCGGACACACCGATCAGCGTCGAATTGCCCAACGAACTGCAGCGGCAGGCGATGGGCACCGGGGCATGGCTCGATCGTCTGCTCGCGGCGTCGAAGTCGGTGGTGCAGAGCCGGGTGAACCCCGCGGTCTGAGATCGTCCTGCGCCCGCCCTGGCCAACCGCCACGGCGGGCGCAGTGCTGTGCTCGGGCAGTGCGCTCAACAACGATCCCAACTTTCACTGAGTGGAAGTCCGACATCGACTCCCCGATGTGACGCCGCTTACGATCGACCCACCGCAGAACATCGTGGGACACCGGCAGCGCAGAACGATCCGCCGGCATCACGCCCACACAACGGCACGGACCCAGCCCACTTCCCGGTCCGCGCCGGTCCCCAGACCGCATCACTTTCACAGAAGGGTTTCCCAGGATGGCCACACCACTGATCTCCGACGCCGCCGGGCAGTCGGCATCCGTCGCGGACGAGACCCCGGTGTCGTCGGACGCCGCGGCAGGCAGTCAACGCCAGATCTCCGAGGAGATCGCCCGGATCGGGCACGACTACGCCTCCGCACAGTCCGCCGGAGCAGCACCGGAAACCGCTCCGCGCCTGAACTTCCCGCCGTATCGGTCGAGTCTCCTCCGGCATCCGACCAAGAACTTCCATCATTCCGACCCCGAGGGCATCGAACTCTGGTCTCCGGCATTCGGCCACCGTGACGTCGACCCGCTCGAGGCCGATCTCACCATCCAGCACGGTGGCGATCCCGTCGGCGAGCGCCTCGTCGTGACCGGACGGGTCCTCGACGGTTCCGGCCGCCCGGTCCGCAACCAGCTCGTCGAGGTGTGGCAGGCCAACGCGGCCGGCCGCTACATCCACAAGCGTGACCAGCATCCGGCGCCGATCGATCCCAACTTCACCGGTGTCGGCCGCTGCCTCACCGACGACGACGGCTGGTACCGGTTCACCACCATCAAGCCGGGTCCGTACCCGTGGAAGAACCATCACAACGCGTGGCGACCCGCCCACATCCACTTCTCGGTGTTCGGAACCGCGTTCACACAGCGCCTGGTCACCCAGATGTACTTCCCCGGCGATCCGCTGTTCGCCTTCGATCCGATCTATCAGGCCATCGTCGACCAGCAGGCACGTGACCGTCTCGTCGCGTCCTACGATCATGACCTGACCCAGCACGAATGGTGCACCGGCTACCGCTGGGACATCGTGCTCACCGGCGATGCCTCGACCCCCATGGAGGAGGACCAGTGACCCTCGCACCCACCCCCGGCCAGACCGTCGGCCCGTTCTTCCACTACGCACTACCGTTCTCGAGTGGCGCCGAACTCGTCCCGTCCGGACACCCTGACCGAATCCGTCTGCACGGCACCATCTTCGACGGTGCGGGCAACCCGGTCCCGGATGCTCTCGTCGAGATCTGGCAGCCGGACGGCGACGGCATCGTGTCCCGTGACCCCGGATCCCTGCGGCGAGACGGCTTCACCTTCACCGGATTCGGTCGCGTACAGACCGATCGGGTCGGTCACTACAGCTTCTCGACGGTGGCACCCGGCCCGATGTCCGATGGTGCCGCACCATTCTTCTCGGTCTGCGTCTTCGCCCGCGGTCTCCTCGATCGCCTCTTCACCCGCGCCTATCTGCCCGACGGCGTCCGTGCCCTCGCATCCGACACGGTGCTCGGCTCGGTCCCCGACGACCGGCGTGCCACCCTGATCGCGACCAAGGACCGCGACGGCTACCGGTTCGACATCCACCTGCAGGGCGAGGCCGAGACGGTCTTCCTCGACCACAGTGGCCGATGATGCCGGCACTGCGATGACCGATCTGCTGTGGCCGGGCGACCATCATGCCGGTGATGTCTTCACCGACGCCGCCGTCGCCGATGCGATGATCCGGGTGGAGGCGGCCTGGTCGACGGCGTTGACCGAGGCCGGGGTTGCACCGGCGGATGCGCTGGTGGATCCGGCCGCACTTCGTGCACTGATCGGCGACGGGGATCTCGACCGGATCGCGATCGAGGCCGAATCGGGCGGCAACCCGGTCATCCCGCTGGTCAAGCTCCTGCGATCCGGACTGGGGGAGTCGGCGACGGCACAATGGCTGCATCGCGGTCTGACGAGTCAGGACGTGGTGGACACCGCATTGATGTGCTGTTCGGCCACCGCATTCGCGGAGATCGGTGGAGAGCTCACCGCCCAGATCCGGATCCTGGGTCGCTACGCCGACCGGTTTCGTGCCACGCCGATGGTGGCGCGGACGCTGACCCAGTACGCGGTCCCGATGACTTTCGGACTCAAGGCCGCCCAGTGGCTCAGCGGCGTGCTCGACGCATCCGAGCTGCTCGCCGGCGTCCGGTTCCCGCTGCAGATCGGCGGTGCCGCGGGCACGTCGGCAGCCCTGCTCGAGCTCGCCGGACCCGGCCGCGACCCGGCCCGTCTCTATCGGGCGGCGACGGAGGTCGCCGCCCGCGAACTCGGCCTGGAGGCGGTGCCGCCGTGGCATTCGGTACGGACGGCGATCTGCCGTGTCGGCGACGCGTCGGTCGCATGTACCGACGCGTGGGGACACATCGCCAACGACGTCCTCACCCTGTCGCGCCCGGAGATCGCCGAGGTCGGCGAGGGTGCCGGAGGGTCGTCGTCGACGATGCCACACAAGTCCAATCCCGTGCTGTCGGTGTTGATCCGTCGTGCGGCGCTCACCGGTCCGCCGCTCGCGTCCACCCTGCACCTCGCCGCCGCCGACGCCGTCGACGAGCGCACACCCGGAGCCTGGCATGCGGAGTGGGACACGCTTAGGCAGCTGGTGCGCCGCACGCTGGTCGCGGCTCGGCAGACCACCCGGTTGCTGGACAAACTGCAGATCCACGAGGATCGCATGGCGAGCCGTCTACAGGCGGCCGGACAGGCGGTGACCTCCGAGCAGAAGAGCATGGCCGGGATCGCCGGGCTTCCACCGGCTGCCGACTATCTCGGTGCCACACAACACTTGATCGACGCCCAGCTGGAGCGGGCACGGAAGGTCATAGGAGACCGATCATGAGCCGATACGACGACGGAATGGTGGTTCGACGCGAGGTCCTCGGTGACGCGCACGTCGACCGCGCGACGGCGGCGATCACCGACCACACCCGCGAGTTCCAGGAACTCATCACCGAGTACGCCTGGGGCAGTATCTGGACGCGGCCGGGTCTGGATCGTCGGAGCCGGTCCATGATCACCCTCACCGCGCTCATCGCGCGCGGTCACCACGAGGAACTCGGGATGCACGTCCGTGCCGCCCTGCGCAACGGGTTGACCCGCGAGGAGATCACCGAGGTGCTGTTGCAGTCGGCGATCTACTGCGGTGTGCCCGACGCCAACTCCGCGTTCCGTGTCGCGTCGCGCGTGTTCGCCGAGATCGACGCCGGCGACTGATCGGAGTGGTCACCGCCGAATGCGGGTGACGGAGATTTCGACACGGGTCCTCGCCTTTCCGGCTCGGTCCCGGCTCAATCAACCACTGGCCGTTGATGGTTGAGAAACGAGAAACCGAACGCCCGAGGTGGTCACCACCCCACGCGGCTCAAACAGCCACTGGCCGTTGATGGTTGAG
>NZ_BCNF01000080.1 GCF_001485495.1 Gordonia desulfuricans NBRC 100010
GACTCGGGACCTCGCCGTTCCGGCTCGGTCCCGGCTCAATCATCGGAGGAGGGTTCCCGCTCAATCAGCCACTGGCCGTTGCTGGTTGAGCCGATGAGGAGCGAAGCGACGAGACGTGTCGAAACCTCTGTCGGCCGACGTCGTCGACGTGACCACCTCGGAGGTGGTCACCGCCCCCCGCGACCAGCGGTGATTTCGACACCTACCTCACCTACGTGCAGGGGCTTTGGTGGTCGACCGGCGACGTACAGCCCCCGACAATGCGACCGCCATGATCAGCGCCCCACCGTAGAACAGCTGCTGCACAAAGCTGGCCACACCGAGCATCTGCAGTCCCACGACACCCGCGGCGAGAAAGTACACCGCGAACAAGGTCCCGACGGCATTGAACCGGCCCGGGATGATCGCGGTCGCACCAAGGTAGGCGGCGGCGAATGCCGGCAGCATGAACGACTGCCCCGACGACGGGTCGGCGCCACTGAGCATGCCCGCGTAGATGATGCCCGCGATACCGGCGATACCCGATGAGGTGACCAAAGCGCCTGCCCGAATCCGATCGACGTGCAGTCCACTGAGTCGTGCGACGGCCGCACCCCGGCCGACGAACAGCAGTCGGCGGCCGACCGGGGTGAACTGGAAGATCAACGCGACGATGACCACCAGGACCAACGCATAGTAGAACTGCAACGACACCCCGAAGACGCGAGTACCGACGGTTGCCTCGACGAGTGCCGAATCAATTCCCGTGACCGAAGTGGACTTGGAGATCCACTGCACTACACCGAGTACCACGGTCCCAGAGCCCAGAGTGGCAATGAACGAATCGATCTGGAGCCGCACGACAAGGAACGCATTGATCAGACCGACCACCAATGTCGCGATCAGCGCAACTATCACTGCCGAACCGAGGGACCAGCCATGCTGGACGTTCAAGACCGCGATCATCATGGCAGACAGGGACATCACCGAAACGCTCGACAGGTCGAACTCGCCTGCGGTGAGCGGCACGATCAGACCCAGCGCCAAGATCAGCAGTACGGCCTGTGACCCCAGGATGTTCTGGATGTTGCTCGCAGTCGGGTAGACCTCCGGTTTGAGGATCGAGAAGAAGGCGAACACCACCACCAGCGCCGCAACCAGTGCGTAGCGTTCGAACAGTCCGTTCCCGCGCAGGTACCGTCGTGGGGACTTCGGCTCGGCGACGACGAGATCGGTGGTCTTCGAGACCGCGGTGTCGGCGGCTGCAGCACCGCCCGACGTAGGCGAAGAGACTTCGGTGGGCATCAGACGTTCACAACCTCTCGGGTCGAGCTGAGCACGGTATCTGAGATCGTTCGTTTGGCGATGTCGCTCCCGGTGAGCTCGGTGACGATGTCGCCGTTCGCCATGACCAAGACGCGATCACACAGAACCGCGAGTTGCTCATAATCGGAGCTGGCCACCATGATGGCCGCGCCGCCGTCTGCGGTGGCGCGGAGGAGTTCGAAGATGCGGGCACGCGCGCCCACATCGACGCCCTGGGTCGGTTCGGCGAGCAGTATCAGTCTCGGATCGAGCTGCAACCACTTGCCGAACAGTGCTTTCTGTTGATTTCCACCCGACAGCGAACCATATGTTGCAGAGGGATCCCGCGGACGGACGTCACACGTCTCCGCGATCCGCATCGCGACGGTCTTCAGGTGTCGAGGCCGCACCAACCGAGACAACACCGGAAGCGTGACGTTGTCGGCGACCGACAGTTCGGGCGCACTCCCCTCGACCTTTCGATCTGGCGGGATGTACACCACTCCGGCTTCGAGTGACTCGATCGGACTCACCGATACCAGCGCAAGGGTGTGCTCACCCACCGACAGTTCGCCGCCGTCGGCCCGGCTCGCGCCATAGAGCGCGGGCAGTACGTCGTCATATCCCGATCCTGCGATGCCGGTGATCCCGACGATCTCACCGGGATGGACACTCAGATCTACCGAGTTGACGCGGTCGCAAGACAGTTCCCGGACACGGGCGAGTGCGGCCACCCCGTTGAAATCCCTAGGCGCATTATGGCGCTCGTCTGCAACGGCGGACCCGACGATGAGCTCGATCAGGCTCTCGGTGTCCAGCGAGGATGTCGAGTGCGTCCCTTGTGGCTTGCCGTCCCGCAGGATCGTCACCCGGTCGGTATGCGTCAGAACCTCGTCGAGGTCGTGCGAAACGAACAGCACTGCGGCTTTGCGGTCCGCGATGATGTTACGCACCACCGAGAACAACAGGTCCGTACCCTCACGGGGCAGGAACACCGTGGGCTCGTCGAGTACGAGCAGAGTGCGTCTGTCGTCCAGCTCGTCCACCGCACGCATCAACGCCAGCAGCGCCTTTTCGGTAGCACTGAGCGCCGACACCGGTTCCGCCGGATCGATGTCGATACCGTATGTGGCGAAAAGGTCTTTGGCATAGTCACGTTCGCGACGCCAAGAGATCCACGGCGACGAGCCGGCGACAACCTGGCCGACCCGAAGGTTCTCCACCACAGACAGATCCGGTACGAGCGCGAGATCCTGATGCACAAAGCTGATCCCGAGTTCCCGAAACCCCCCGGCACTGATCGGCAAGGCGATATCTCGACCTCGAACCTGCAGCGACGAGCCGGGATCCGGTTCGTGGAATCCGGCCAGAACTTTGATCAACGTGGACTTACCGGATCCGTTCTCACCGAGTAGTCCGTGGACCTCCCCGGCATGAATGGTCATTCCCACGTTGTCCAAGACCCGGTGGGTGCCGAAGGTCTTCGACAGCCCGACGATGTTGACCACCGGGTCCCGCTCCACCCGGGCAGTCGGTGACATGCCGGTCACGGAGCGCCCCACAGCGCCTCGTAACCCCTCACATATGCGTCGCCGTAGCCCTTCCCGGCAACCGGCGGAGTACCGAACGCGTCGATGTTCTCGGCGGTGATCACTTTCAGTGGCGTCTTCTCTGCGCCATCGGCGACCGGCGGCAAGCCGTTGAGAAGCCGTCCGACCTGGTCCAGCGTTGCCCACGCAAGCCACGGAATCGACTCGCCGACATTCATTGTCACGATGCCCTCATCCTGCTGGATCTTGAGGACAGCGGGCGTTCCGTTCACCGACGAGATCTGCACCTTACCCTTGGCGCCGGCAGCCTGGATTCCTGCCTGTGCGTATAACGACATCGAATCATAGATGGGCAGAACGAAATTGATCGAGGGATCGGCCGAGAGCGCCGACTGGATCTCCGGCTGGATCTTGGTGGCCCAGTCGGCAACCGGAACGTTCACCACCTTGTAGGTACAAGCCGGGCAGTTCTTGGATATCTCGTCCTCCATCGCCACCACTTCTGCCTTCGCCGGCGGCACCTCGTCGGAAGTGATGATGATGGCATTGCCCTTGCCTTCGGTCTGGGTGATCATCCAGTCGACCGTGAGCCGGTTGGCTTCTCGCAGAGGAGCATCGGTGTAGGCCGCGATCAGTGGCTGCAGGTCTTCGGGCATCTGCTCGCCGGTCAGGATGGTGTGACTGAGGACCACCGGAATGTCCGCGGCCTTGGCCTTCTCCAGAGCCGGCTTGATCAGCGATGCATCGATGCCCTGCGAGAGCACGATCACGTCGACTTTTTGATTCACGGCCTGCTCGACGCCCATCGACCACTGGGTTGGCTGCCCCTGATTGGTGTACTCGATCCACGTGGCCCCGTACCGCTCGGCCACCTTCTTCGATTCCTCGTCGACCGCGACGTTGTACGGGTTCTCACTGCTGGTGGGAATCGCGAAGATGGTCTTCCCTGCGATGTTCTTCATCGGGAACGCCGGTGCGTCCAAGGTGAATTCGGGATCCCCGGAGTACTTCGCCAATTGCGCCGACGCGGCTTCTATGCCTGCCTTGATGTCGGCCTCCGATGCGTCGGATCCCGATGCACCGCCGCTACATGCCGCCAGGGACAGGGCAGCGCTGATGCTCACCGCCGCAAACAGACTACGACCGACTCGTCGGGTGGATGGGGATGCTGCTGTGGACATGAACATGGAACTCCTGCGCGATGAGAGGTGGAAGGAGGGTGACATCCAGCAGGATCGTGACGACGTAGGCACATCACCAGACTGGCATGACTTCGAATGTCTTCTGACTTCGAATGTATCGAATGCATGTTGCGTCTACCGACGAGATTGTGTGCGTTGTGTAAACGCCGGACCCCCGCCCAGATGTGGTCTACGCGTCAGGGACTGCGAGTCCAGCCACGTACTCAGAGACTCGCGAGAGTGGCCAGACTTCTGCCATTTTCTGTTGCATATCAAAGAGATTCGATCGGTGGATGACATCATCCCGATCACCCACAGCATCCTCGACGACGATTGGGACAAATCCGTTCTGCATGGCATCCAGCGTTGTCGCGCGCACACATCCACTGGTGGAGAGTCCTGCGATGAGCACCGTGTCGATCCGATCAGCATTGAGCGACGACGCAAGGTGCGTCCCGAAGAAGCCACTCGCGTACTTCTTGGTGATGACCAACTCGCCAGGACGCGCCTCGAGCCCGTCGATCGGTTCGGCGAACGGGCTTCCCTCACAGAAGGCCTGCAGAGTTCCGGACTTCCGGAAGAACAGTCCCGCGTCACGGCCATCAGCACGTAGTCGTACCTCGGTGAAGATCACCGGGATGCCGCGCTCGCGGGCGAGTTCCACCAACGCCCGCATGGCCTCGGCCGCGGCCTCCACACCGGCGTACAGCGGACAGTCGACGTCCACATAGGCGCGCGCCGGATCCACCACGATCACCGCCGGGCGGTCCCCGGGCTCCAGCGGCAGCCCGAACCCGGCCTTGGCATAGTCGGCGGCCTGCGCGGCTCGCCCATCACCGATGGTCATACTGGCTCCTTCACAGAGATCGGGTCATCGTCATCGAGGTCGACCGGCGTGACGGTGACCGGGGTTCGAGGAAACATCAGGCACACCAGGACTCCGATGGCGGCGACCACGGTCAGGACCAGACCACCCCACCGAAGATTGCCGATCAGAACCCCGATGTCGGCCGCGCCGAGCGAATCGGTCGCCCCCGCGTAGGTGGCCTCGCGAGCACTCGCCCCGAGTCCGATCGTGGCGATGGACAGGATCAGCGCGGTGCCGAGAAGATTGCCCACGTTCTGCAGCATCGATCGCAAACCGTTCGCGATTCCCCGTCGTTGCGGGTCCACGGTCAGCATCAGCGCGCTCGTGCTGGGTGTCATGAACAATCCGATACCCATACCGATCAACGCAAGACACAGGGCCGAGGCCCATCGGGGCGTCGAGTCCGGCGTCAGCAGCAGCGTCATGCCGCCCAATCCCATGGTGATCAAGACGAGCCCGATCGCCATCAGCGTCCGCGGGCTGTACCGATTCACCACCGATCCGGCCACCGATGCCGCCAGCACGGTACCCAGGGCCACCGGCATAACCAGGATTCCGGCAACGAACGGTGAGGTTCCTTCTGCTGCCTGCTCGAACAGCGAGATGATCAGTGGAACAGCGTATGTGGTGACAGCCGTGAGAAGTGCCGCCACCATGATGATGCCGACCCGCCGATCCCGAAAGAGGGTCAGATCGATGAGCGGTTCACTCCGCCGGACAAACCACGCGACCATCACGACGGCAAGCACCATCGATCCCGTGCCGTACACAAATGGCATCCATGCGGGCCCGGACAAGCCCGGGGTCAGGGCGAGGACGATCCCTGTCAAGAGTGTTGTGGACAGCAGTGCACCCACTACATCGAAGTGTTCGCGCCGACGTCGGACCCGAGGCGAACGCGGGATGACCAGTACCGAGGTGACGGTGGCGATCACCGCGAGCGGAGTCACCACGAGGAACAGTCCGTGCCAGCCGAGCAGAGCCGTGGCAGCACCCCCGATGAGCGGACCCACGACCTGCCCGAGCGCCGCAACGGTGGCGTTCCACCCGAGCGCGCGGCCGAGTAGATGTGTCGGAAAGACATCGGTGAGCAGGGCGGTGTTGTTGGTGACCACTGCACCCGCCCCGACACCCTGCAGGATTCGTGCGACTATCAGCCACTCCGCCGACGGTGCGAACACACACGCCGCACTCGCCACCGCGAACACCGCCAGTCCACCGAGGTACAACGGCCTTCGGCCCACGATGTCGGCCAGTCGTCCGAACACGAGGATCAGGGCGGTCGTGACCACCATGTAGCCGAGCACGATCCACGTCGATTGTGCTGGAGTCGCCGAGAGCTCACGGGTCAACGTGGGCAAGGCCACGGTCAGGCCACTCATCGAGATGAAGACCGCCAGCACCCCTATGCTCGTGGTGGCGAACACCAGCCACGGGCGTGAATGTCGCTGCACTGCAACATCTACCGCCAGGTCATCGGTCATCGAAGCGACGCTGGTGGTGCGTGGTGAGGGTCTGGAACACCGACGCGAGCCCGAGCACGGCATCGTCGGCCCAGGGGCGGCCGACGATCTGCATTCCCACCGGCAGGCCCGCCGATGTTCCGGCGGGGATCATCACGGCCGGCAGTCCCAGGTAGTCGAAGGGTCCGGTGTTACGGCCGATCATCGCCTGCATGGGAATCCGGTCACCGTCGACCTCGATCCTCAGGTCGGACAATTCGGGAGCGACCCCACCGACACCCGGAGTGATCAGCAGGTCCACCGCACCAGCATCGAAGGCGGCGATCGTGTCACGCAGCGCACCGGCCCGGCGGCGCAATGCCCGGAGGTAGTCGACCGCCGACGGCACCCCACCTCGAACGATCCGGACCTGCATGCCGAGGTCGTGGTCGGCGAATCGGTCGGCGACGGCTTCTTGGTTCGATGCCAACTCGCTCGTGAGGATCACGGTCAGCTCGTCATGGATCAACCGCATGGACGGCAGATCCACGTCGACGATCTCCACTCCCGCCGTGGCGAGTCGTCCGATCGCCTGGTGCCAGGCCTGACGCACGCCGGAATCACAGAGGTCGGTGAACCAGCGGGTGGGTACTCCGACTCGCTGTGCACCGACGGACGGCCGTCGGTCAGGCGAGAGCGACTGCGACCTCACCTGGTCCCACACCTGGGTCGGCGAGCCGGTGGCATCCCCGGCATCCGTACCGAGCAGATGCGGCAGCACGAGACGTAGGTCGTCGGCACACCGGGCCATCGGCCCGACGTGGTCGAGACTCCACGCCAACGAGACGACCCCGGTCCGCGGAACCAGCCCGTAGGTGGGTTTCAGACCGGACAATCCGCACAGCGCACTCGGCACCCGGATCGATCCGCCGGTATCGGTGCCGAGGGCGAACGGCACCAGTCCTGCGGCAAGCGCACCGGCCGATCCGGTCGACGACCCGCCAGTCCAGCGATCGGTGTCCCATGGGTTGCGGACCACGCCGTATCGGGCGTTGACCGGTGCACCGCAGGCGAACTCCGTCGTCGCGGTGATCAATGCGGGAATCGCGCCTGCGGCACGGAGCCGGGCGACGACCACGGCGTCCCGAGTGGCGATCCGATCACCGGTGACAACCGAACCGGCCGTGACCGGCGCCCCGGCCACGTCGATCATGTCCTTGACACCGAAGAAGACACCTTCCAGCGGCCGGGCGGTGCCGCTGCGCCATCGGCGATCCGCCTCGGCGGCGAGCTCGTCGAGACCATCGATCACAGCAAGGACCGCACCCGGAGCCAGTTCTGTTCTATCCCAGCGGGTTCGGAGTACGGACAGGACATCCACAACGGCTGCGCGGCCAGATGCATAGGCGTGCAGTAGTTCTCCGACGCCGAGATCATGAAAGGGAACGTCGGGCCGCATGGGTGTCGGCGGGACCGGCAGTCCCGGAAACCGGCCGGGCACGGATGCGCCGTGCAACACCGCGATGAAGTCGATGGGCTCCGAACCCGGCGCATCCGGTGCCGACGGCAATGGGCTGCTGCGTGAGGTTTCCAGCACCTCCGTCATGTCAGCGGTCGCGGCAGGAAGCAGTTCGTCGGGTGATGATGCGCTACCACGGGTCAGATCGGGATAGTACGGAGCGGTCACCACCGACCCCCAGACGTGGCCAACCCTTGGATCGACATCGTGCCGGCCGCCACCCCGATCGGATTCGGGGTGAGGGATCTGTCGGACAGAGCGGCGAGCTGGTGCATCACCTCGGGGCGACGATCACGCATAAGCGGAAAGGCCACACGCGTGCGCGTCACCTCATCGAGGTCGACGGTCGCGCGCAGTACGGCACCGGCCTCGTGTGCGGGCGCCTGGGCGACGATCGTGCCGTTCGGTGCGATCACGCACGACAGGCCGAAGTACGAGACCGTGGTCCCGTCGAGGTGTTCTGGTCCGCCACGGTTGGCGGCGATCACCCATGTCTGTGATTCCATTGCGCGCGTCTGCAACTCCGCGAGAAACAGCGCCTCCCGGGTTCCCAGGGACGAGACGATCGCGAGCATCACCTCCGCACCGGCCAACCGGGCGACGCCCCAGTACTCGGGAAAACTGCGGTCATAGCAGATGACGGCACCGAAACGGGTGCCGAGAAGGTCGACGGTCACCGGGGCCGGCCCAGGTGCGAAGTGGTACTTCTCGTCGATGTCGATGTCGCCGACCTTGGAGGCCGGAAGCGACAGCTTCCGGTACGCCGGCGTCAGCTCACCTGTCGCAGTGTGCCAGTCCACCACGTCACCATCGGCGGTGAGGATCGCAACCGAGTTGTGCGTGGTCCCGTCGACGGTCCGCTCGAACATCCCGAAGGCGATCGCCGTGCCGCATTCCCGCGCGACATCGGCCAGTATCGCAGTTGCCGGTCCAGGAATCGGTTGCGCCCAACCCGATCGGTCGACCTCGTGGGTGGTGCAGAAGTAGGGGGTGGTGATGAGTTCGGGCAGGACCACCAGATCGGGAGCTCCCTCATCGGCGGTCGGGGCGGCAGCCGTCCGGACCAGATCGGCCAGCGTGGCCATGTTGGCGTCGATGTCCTCGACGAGGCCACCGGCCTGGGCGATGGCGATGGCGATTGTGCGGGAAGACATGTCGGGGAGTCCTTCGGCAAAGAGGTGTGGCGAGCGATCATCGTCGCACCGCCCGCCACACCGTCGTGAGTGGAGATCGTTCAGAGAAGGTCTCGTCGACTATGCCGCCGGCTCGATGACCTCCTTGCGGCTCATCATGAGCGGCTGAATTCGGGTGCCGAAGTTCTCGATTCCCTCGAGGAAGTCGTCGAAGGTCAGCATGATGCCCTTGATTCCGTCGATCTCGGCGATCTCGTCGAGCATCCCGGCAACGGTCTCGAACGAACCGACCAGCGTTCCCATGTTGAAGTTCACAGCCCCCTCGGGCAGAGAGATCGTGCGAGCGGTGGATTCGCCGTCGGCCTCGGTGTCGGCGGCAGACTGGTCGGCCATGTAGCCGAGGGCCGCGAGGTCGGCGTTGTCGTGGTAGTCCTTCCACCGCGCCTGGGCTTCTTCATCGGTCTCCGCGGCGATGATCATGAACAGGGTCATCGCGCCGACATCACGTCCGGTCGTGGCGGCGGCCTCCACCAGGGTACTTGTTGCCTCGGAAATCGCTGTGGGCGTGTTTATCCCGGTCCCCATGATGAAGTTGTAGTCGGTCATCTCAGCGGCGAACTTCATCCCCGACTTCGACTGTCCGGCCGCAACGATCGGGGCCGTGCCACCCGTCGGGCGCGGAGACAGGACACAGTTGTCCATCGTGTAGTACTCGCCCTTGAAGTTGCTGACACCATCTGCCCACAGTTCCTTCATGACGGTCACGTACTCGGTGGCCTGGTCGTAGCGGTAGCCGAAGTACTCCTCCCCCGGCCACAGCCCCATCTGGGTGTATTCGTTTGGCGCCCAGCCGGTCACGATGTTCACGCCGAAACGCCCCGGAGCGATCGAATCGATGGTCGAGGCCATTCGGGCCACCATGGCCGGCGGAAGGGTGAGGATCGGAGTGGAGGCGAACAGCTTGATGCGCTCGGTCGCCGCAGCCAGACCGGCCATCAGCGTGAACGATTCGAGGTTGTGGTCCCAGAACTCGGTCTCGCCGCCGAAACCCTTCAGCTTGATCATCGAGAGTGCGAAGTCGAGTCCGTAGTGCTCTGCACGCTGGACGATCTCCTTGTTGAGCTCGAACGACGGCATGTACTGCGGAGCACTCTTGGAGATGAGCCAGCCGTTGTTGCCGATGGGAATGAAGACGCCGATATCCATGGGAGTGCTCCTGACGATCGAGGTACAGAACGGAGATAGGGGAAGTGAGGAGAGAAGATGACCCGCCTCAGCGCCGGTCGTGACTTCGAATGTATTGATCGTCATTTACGCGCCCATGGCCCCACTGTTTCGAAGATGTTTCCTTCGCTACGCGCTGTTCTCCGGTGCCGTGCCCACACTCCCGCGCCGAACCCAGCCGACCTCGAACTCCCGGTGCACCGGCGCACCCGTGGCACCGTCAATTCGTGCGAGCAGCAACTCGGCTGCCGCAATTGCCATGTCCTCCAATGGCTGTCGCACGGTGGTCAGATCGAGTAGCGACCAGCTCGCGATGTCGAGATCGTTGTATCCCACCACCGAGACATGATCCGGAACACTCATCTGCAACCGTTTCGCGGCATCGAGCGCCCCGAACGCCACATAGTCGGTGATACAGAAGATCGCTGTCGGCGCCTGCGGTCGCGCCAGCAGCTCCAGGCCACCGTCGAGTCCGGTCTTGGCATCGACCGGACCGCGCGCGACAAGGGACTCGTCGAGGTCGATCCCATGCGCGGCCAACCCTTCCCGGAAACCCCGTTCACGGAGCACCACGCTCGGGTTGGTGAGCGGACCCGAGATCAGACCGACGCGTCTGTGCCCCAAAGCGACGAGGTGGTCTGCGACCAGGCGCCCTCCACCCACGTTGTCTGAGGTGATCCGGTCCACCCGGTGCGCCTGGCTCTCGTCGACGTCACGATTGAGGATCACCAGCGGCATCTTCCAGTCGATCATCTCGGTGACGATCGGTGAATCCTTGCGGGCCGAGATGAAGACGATTCCATCCACCAGCCCGCCGCGCAACGCTTCGATGTCCTTGCCGATCTCCCCGCGTTCGCGGTCGTTCATCAGCAGCACGCGATAGTCATCACGGGCGAAGCGGTCTTGCAACGTGTTCACGAGCAATGGAAACGACGGGTTGCGCAGATCACCGGTGATCACCGCGATCGCGGCCGACCGGCGTGTGATGAGGTTGCGCGCGGCGACGTGCGGGACGTAGCCCATCTCCTTGGCGAGAGCCTGGATCGCGTCCCGCGTCTCCTGGATCACGCGTGGGTCGTTTCGCAATGCCCGCGACACCGTTGACTGCGAGACGCCGGCCCGCTTGGCCACGTCGTAGCCGGTGATGTGTTTGCCGCGCATTCTGGCAGTCTAGGGGCAGGTCTCCGGCCCGCCCCACGACGCGCAACCGCTTGGAGACCCGATCACCCTCCGACGTTCGGGACGACCTCCGCGGCGACGAGATCGAGGTGGTCGAGATCGTCGAGGTCGAGCACCTGCAGGTACACGCGGGTGGCGCCGAGTGCTCGGTAGGCCTCGATCTTGGCGACGACCTCGTCGGGAGTACCGGCGGCACCGTTCTCGCGCAGCTCGTCGACCTCGCGACCGATGGCGGCGGCACGGCGAGCCAGCTCGTCCTCGGTACGGCCGCAGCACAGCACCAGCGCCACCGAGTAGGTCAGGTCGTCGGCGTCGCGGCCCACCTGTCCGCAGACCTCACGAACGCGGGCGTACTGACCGGCGACGGCGTCGAGCGACTGGAACGGGATGTTGAACTCGGTGGCGAACCGCGCCGCGAGCTCCGGGGTACGGTTGCGGCCCATCCCGCCGACGATCACCGGCACTCGCTCCTGCGTCGGCTTCGGCAGGGCCGGGGAGTCCTGCACGGTGTAGAACTTGCCGGCGTGGTCGAAGGTGCTGCCGACCGGCGTCTGCCAGAGTCCGGTGATGATCTCCAGCTGCTCGGTCAGTCGGTCGAATCGCTCGCCGAGGCCGGGGAACGGGATGCCGTAGGCGGTGTGCTCGGCCTCGAACCAGCCTGCGCCGAGACCGAATTCGACACGCCCGCCGCTCATCTGGTCGACCTGGGCCACCGAGATGGCCAACGGTCCGGGGTGCCGGAAGGTGGCGGAGGTGACCAGGGTGCCGAGCCGGATGGTCGACGTCTCTCGGGCCAGACCGGCCAGGGTGAGCCACGCGTCGGTGGGTCCGGGCAGACCGTCGGCGTTCATCGCCAGATAGTGGTCCGAGCGGAAGAACGCGTCGAAGCCGAGGGCCTCGGCCCGCTTCGCCACGGCGAGCAGCTGATCGTAGGTGGCGCCTTGCTGGGGTTCGGTGAAGATACGAAAGTCCACTCGCCCCAACATACGCGGGCGAGTGGATCTCGGTTCGATCAGCCGACGGTGATCGCGTCCAGCCGTTCCTTGATGAACTCTCCGGACACCACTGGCGGCCGCCCGCCGACCTTGCCCACCGGCGGTTCGAGCGGGGTCACGACGGCGTCGTGGTCGAGTTCGTAGAAGAAGATCAACGACACCAGGTCTTCTTCCGGTGCATCGGGTTGCGGCGGCAGGACACGATGGCGCCCGGCCGGCCAACGGCCACCCGACCAGTATTCGAGCAGGTCACCGATGTTCACGGTCAGCGCCGACGGATCGTACGGCGCATCCGCCCAACCACCCTCGTCGCTGTAGACCTGCAGGCCACCGGCCCCGGGCTCGCGGTCGAGGATGGTGACCGTACCGAAGTCGGTGTGCGGGCCGATCCGGAACTGACCCGGCTCCGGCTCGCCGACCACCGCCATCGGCGGATAGTGATTGATGTTCGACGTCCACGTGGAGTTGCCGGCGAGGTCGGCGAACGGATTGTCTGCCGGGGCCGACCCCAGGGATGCCGCCATCAGCGCGAGCAGGTCGTCGGAGAGCGCCTTCATCTGCGACGTCCACGCGGTGAACAGCTCACGCAACTTCGGCACCTCGGCGGGCCACACGTCGGGAGCGAACCAGTAGTCGTCGATCTCGGGGATACCCACCGGTGTCTGCGCACCGGAGTTGTAGGTCTCCTTCAGATCCGGCGGGGTCTCGGTGCCCTCCGAGTAGCCGTTGGCCTCCAGACCGGGACCGATCCAGCCCCGCCCGCCCACGGTCACCGCATACCGGGACTTGACGTCGTCGGGCATCGCGAAGAACTGCCGCGCGGTCGCACGCAACGCGGCCGGCAGTCCCGGATCGATACCGTGGCCGGTGACCAGCAGGAAGCCGGCCTTCTGCAGCGACTCGTCGACGTCGGCACACACCTTGGCGGCCGCCTCACCGCCGGCGCGCCACTGCGACAGGTCGACGGTCAGGATCGGGCTCGCACCCGCGGCGCCGGTCACTTCGCCTCCTCGTGATCGACGACGCCGATGTCCTCGTTCCACACGGCCGGATGGTTCTCGATGAACTCACCCATCATGGCCACGCAGCGCGGATCGTCGACGACGGTGACGTTCACCCCGAGCTCACGCAGCCAGTCCTCGCCACCGGCGAAGTTGCGGTTCTCACCGATGATCACCGAACCGATGCCGAACTGGCGGATCAGGCCGCTGCAGTACCAGCACGGCGCCAGGGTGGTGACCATGATGGTCGACGAGTAGTCACGCTGGCGGCCGGCCGCACGGAAGGCGTCGGTCTCACCGTGAACGGACGGGTCGTCCTGCTGCACACGACGGTTACGCCCCTCGCCGAGCAGCGTTCCGTCGGCGGCGAACAGGGCCGCGCCGATCGGGATTCCGCCCTCGGCCAGGCCGGTCATGGCCTGGTGATAGGCGGTGTCGAGCAGGGTCACCGGATCAGGGATGGCGGTCATCATTCGAGGATCCGCCCCCGACGACGCCGCAGCAACCGACAGTTCGTCGCCTCGCGGCCAGGTCTCGACGTGCATATCGTCTATCCATGCGCGACACCACCGGCACCCCCACCCTGCGAGAGGTGATCGACCGCCACCTGGCGGCCTCCGACCCACGGGTGCTGACCGCCCACGACCGGCTCGACGTGGCCGTGTCGTGGGTGCACTCGAGCGAGATCTTCGAGATCGGCCCGCTGTTGTCGGGTGGCGAACTGCTGCTCACCACCGGCCTCGGGCTGGCCGGACTCGACGCGGGCATCCGCCGCCACTACATCCGCGACCTCGCCGAACGCGGTGTCGCCGCCCTGGCCTTCGAGATCGGCCGGACCTTCGACGAGGTGCCCGAGGAAATGATCCGTGAGGGCTCGGCGGTGCACCTGCCGATCATCGAGCTGCGGACGGTGGTGCCGTTCATCGACGTGTGCCGCGCCGCGAACACCGCCATCGTCTCCGACGAGGTGGCCGGCCTGCGACTGCGCAGCACCCTCGACGCCCGGCTGCATGCGGCACTGACCGCCTCGGGCGGTACGGCGGCGATGATCACCCACATCGCCGACGCGACCGGATGCCCGATCGTGCTGGTCGGCGCCGGCGGTGCGCTGCTCGCCGCGCACGGCGCCGACGACGACCGCGCCGCATGGCGTCTGGTCGACTCCGCGATCGCCTCGATGCCGATCACCGTGCGCGACCGGGAGATCGGCACCCTGTACGCGGGACCCCGTGCAGATCAGCAGGTTTCGGGACCCGAGGACCCGGATCAGATCACCGAGCTACTGGGTGTCGGTGCGGGGCCGGTCGGCGCCGCACTCACCCGGTCGGGTCCCGGCCGCTCGGCGATCGGCGCCCGGCTGGTCGCCGAGTTGCTCGACGGGCGTCCGGTGCGCCGGGCCGACCTGTACGCCAGATTGACCAGTTCCGGTGTACCACTGACCGATTCATCCCATCTCGTCGCAGTCGCGATCGACGCCCCCGACCCGCGGATGGCCGAGACGGTCCTCGCCCGCGCCGACGCCACCGGCGCGGTGGTGCATGCCATCGTCGATGCCACCGTCCACGCCTTGATGGTGGTACCCGGCACCCGCGACCCCGCCGACGCCGACGCCGATCCCGTCGAGCGGACCCATCGGGCGATGGCCGCGGCCGCGGCACGGGTCGGACGGGTCACCGCCGTCGTCGGGGATGCCATCGCCGTCGGCGGATTCGACGCCGGGGCCGGGCTGTCCGGGGTACTCGCCGATGCACTGCGCACCTGCTCGGAACGGCTGTCCATCGCGATCGGGGAGCGTCGGGACGGCTCCCGTGGCGACGGCGTGTTCACCTCCCGGGAGCTGGCGGTCGACGCCGCGGCACGCACCCTGCCCGACGGGGTCGGAACGGAACTGGCCCGGCTCCTCGAACCCCTTCGCGCACATGACGAGAGCCAGTCGGCGCAGCTCGCACACACCCTCGACGTCCACCTGCGGTACGGCTGCAGCGCGACGCGCTCGGCCGCAGCCCTGCACATCGGCCGGCAGAGCCTGTATCAACGCCTCGACCGGATTCGCGGACTACTCGGATTCGATCCGACCACACCCGAGATGTACCCGTCGGTGTTGTTGGCGCTCAGCGTTCTTCGCGCACGTCCCAGCTGATCGGAGAAATGGAACGGGGTCCGGACCGCCGCCCGTCGGCGCCGGCCCGGACCCCGGGTCTGCTCCCCCTCTACCGGCCTTGCGAACTCTCGACGCGGCCGCGGGCCAGGATCACGTATCCCACGAACGCGAGCACGAACCCGACGAACGCGCCGATGTCACCGAGTTCGGGGATCGCACGCACCGCATAGCCGACAAACCGTTCCTGATTGCAGAACAGCAGGACCGATACGACGAGCGCGATCACGAATGCGGCCACACCACCCCAGTTGGTGTAGCTGCGGTCGTAGAGCAGAGTCAGGGACGGCGGCTCCTTGCGGAGCAGCCGGTCGGCGAACACGACGCCCAGCCACGGACCGATCCAGTAGGCCACCAGCAGCAGGAACGCCTCATACGACGCGGCGGCGTCGGCCAGCGCCCACCAGGCGACCAGGAATCCGACCACGCCGAAGAACACCGACACCAGCGCACGCTGCGCGCCGACCGGGAGTTTGAATCCCATCGTCACGAAAGCCATTGCGCCCGAGTACACATTGATCGCATTGGCGGCGACGGCACCCACCGCGATGGCCAGCAGCGTCAGGTTGGCGACGAAGCCGGGGAAGTTGGCGGTGAACGCCTCGGTGGGGTTGTCGGACTCGACGCCACCGATGGTCATCGACGCCGCACCCACCACCATCAGGAAGGTGGTGGCCACGAACAGTCCGGCCGAGGCGAACAGTCCGGTCTGTACTCGCGACACGGTCGGCGGCAGATACCGCGTGTAGTCGGCGGCGTAGGGGGTCCAGCCGGCGGTGTAGCCGAAGGCCGCACCCATGGTGAGCAGGAACCCGCCCATCGAGAAGCCGCCCTCTGCCGACCCCATCGCGACGTCGGCCTTGCCGAAGATGATCATCGCGCCGACCAGGAAGATGATCGCGAGGATCGGGGCGGCGAGCCGCTCGAACCGCTGCACCAGATTGTGGCCGAAGAACGCAAACGCGGTCTGGATCACGACGATCAGGACCAGACCGGCCAGCGGGGTGATCCCGCACAGGGTGGACAGCGCGAACGCACCGCTGACGCTGTTGGTGGCGAACCAGCCGACTCCACACATCACCGCCATGAACGTGGCCGGCAGGATGTTGCCCCGATAGCCGAAGCTCAACCGGCCCAACACCATCTGCGGCACGCCGTGCAGCGGCCCCTCCGCCGACAGCAGGAAGTGCGCGATCGCACCGAGCACGTTGCCGATCACCATCGCGAACACGGCCTGCCAGAACGACAGCCCGAAGTAGGCGACGGAGATGACGCCGACGAAGATGGTCGCGAACTCGAGGTTCGGCGCCGCCCACGTCCAGAACAGGCCCCGCGGCTTGCCGTGGCGGGCCTCCAGCGGGATGGGTTCGTTGCCGCCGGGCTCGACGGCCAGGACCTTGTCGCGGTAATCCGTGCGCGCAGCGTCGACGGTGCCGGCGGCCGTGGTGTCGGGAGAAGCGGTCATGGCGACACTTTGCTGCGCCACTTCGCCAGGGGCAACCGACGGATTGTCAGTCCGACCCCCGGTCAGACCCGACAGATCGGATGGATCGGCCTGGACCGTCCCAGATCCTGCGATTCCCGCGGCCGCGCGCACCGGTCTGTGATGTTCGTCGATCCGGCTGCGTCCACGGGAATCGAATCACCCCTCCGCGAGGTTTCCCACAACTGACCCCCGCCCCGACCGATCAGGAGAACGACGTGCCCGTCACCGAACGCTATGCCGATGCCACCGCAGAATTGCAGGTCACCAGCGAATCCCTCACCGTCGCGCTGGCCCATCGTTCGGTCCGCAAGTTCACCGACGCCCCCGTCGACGACGACACCCTCCACGCCGTCATCGCCGCCGCCCAGTCCGCCCCGACGTCGTCGAATCTGCAGGCGTGGAGTGTCGTCGCGGTGCGCGACCCGCAGCGCAAGGCCCGCCTGTCGGCATTGTCCGGTGACCAGCAGCACATCGTCGACGCCCCGCTGTTCCTGGTGTGGATCACCGATCTCGACCGGGCCCATCGGCTGGCGGCGCGCGCCGGTGTACCGCTGGACGGGGCGAACCACCTCGAGAGCACCCTGATCGGGGTGATCGACGCATCGCTCGCAGCACAGAACGCGGTGGTGGCCGCGAAATCGGTGGGCCTGGGCACCGTGTACATCGGGGCGATCCGCAACCATCCGCGCGAGGTGGCCGCCGAGCTCCGGCTGCCTCCGCACACCGTGGCCGTGTTCGGGATGGCCATCGGCACCCCGGACCCCACCGAGGACGCCGGGATCAAACCGCGGTTGCCGCAGAGTGCGGTCCTGCACCATGAGGTGTACGACACCGAGCGCGCCGACGCCGACATCCCGCGCTACGACGCCGCGGTCGAGGAGTACTACGGCCGATTCGGGTTGACCGGCAACTGGAGCGATCGCGTGCTGGCCCGCCTCGGCGACACCGCCGCACTGCACGGCCGGGAGAAACTGCGCGATGACCTCGAACACTTCGGGTTGTCGACCCGCTGATCGGCCCGCTCGACACGGCGGTGGCGGCCTCGGGTGAGGCCGCCACCGCCGTCGATTCTGCTCACCACAGATCGTAGGAGACAGTCACATTCGGGTATCCGGAGTCGATCTGCGGGGCGTTGATCATGTAGTGCCCGCCACCGGAGATCCCGGTCATCGCGGTGTTCACATCACCCTGCACGTCCTCGACGTTGTAGGTGGCACGCGGCCCGAGGGCACCGATCCGGTAGTTGACGAAGACCGTCTCGTAGGAGCTGTTCGGGGCGACGGTGGTCACCGTCTCACTCGCCCCCGGTGCCAGCGTCGTCCGGGGTGCCTGCACCCACTGGCCGGTGCCGGGTGTCGCCCCGGCCAGCCGCTCGGTCTGATCGGTGTGGTTGGTGATCGTCATCGCGATCGTGGGCTCCCCGGGGTGGGTGACCGGCATCGTGCCGGCACTGGCCAGTCCCGCGCCGCCCAGGGCCAGGCCGGCGGCGACACCCACGCCGGCCAGGCCGGCGATCGTGCGGTTCTTGATGCTCTTGGTGATCTTCACGACGTACTCCTCGGCCTCGGGTCCAGGCCCATCGTGGTCCGCACCGTGTGTGGTGCGTGGTCCGTGGGGTCCGGGCTCTGTGTTTCTGACATCACCGACTCTGCCGTGCCCCGCCGTGATGCGGACTCCACCGGTGGTGGGAACCGATGGCCGAGTACGGCCTCCCCCGATCGGGGGAGGCCGCAGGCCGACGTGGCCGACGAGGGCCACCGACACCGATCGGTCAGCCGAACCGTTCGGTCCGGATCCGCCCGGCGGCATGGCCGGCCGCGACCATCGCCGTCGCACAGTGCTCGACGAAGCCGTTGGTGCCGCAGATGTAGATCACCGGTTGCGCCTCCGGTGGGATCGTCGCCTCGATCAGCTCGTCGGCGGTGACCCGCCCCGGCGGGCGGGTGTCGTCCTCGGGTGCCACGCGAGTGTGGAAGATGTTGATGGGCAAGCGATTGTGCTCGGTCAGCTGTCGTAGCTCGGCGGCGAAGTACCGCCGTTCCGGTGATCGGATCGAGTAGACCAGGTTGAACCGTGTCTGCGGGGCCCAGAGTTCACGCATCCGGATCATCGACATCAGCGGGACGATCCCCGAGCCGCCGCCGATCAGCTGGACCGGCTGCGCATCCTCGATGTTCCACGTGAACCATCGACCGTGCGGGCCACTGATCTCCAGGGGTTCGCCGATCTCGACCACGTCGACCAGATATGGCGAGACCTCACCGTCTTCGGTGCGTTCGACCGTCACCTCCACGGTTCTGGTCTCCCGCACATCCGACAGCGAGTAGGCACGCGCGGTGGAATAGCCGTCGGCGGCGGTGAGCCTGATGTCGACATGTGCACCGGCTTCGGCGTGGACCGGTTCACTCAGTGCCAGTCGCAGCGTGCGTGCGGTGGGGCTCTGCCACTCGTCCCCGATCACGGTGGTGATCTGCCATGCGGTGGTCACGAGTACCGCTGCTCACGCCAGGGGTCACCGTAGGTGTGGTAGCCCCGCTCCTCCCAGAATCCTGGTGCGTCGGTAGGCATGAAGCGCAGGCGCCGAACCCATTTCGCACTCTTCCAGAAGTACAGGTGTGGCACGAGCAGCCGGACGGGACCGCCGTGCTCGGGTGCGAGGGGCTCACCGTCGAAGGTGTCGGCGAGCCACGCACGGCCATCGATCAGGTCTGCCAGGGGGATGTTGGTGGTGTATCCCCCGTAGCAGTGCGCCATCACGAACGTGTCCGGCGCCCACGGAAGGGTCGCGAGCAGATCGTCGAACGACACACCGCGCCACCGGGTGTCGAACTTCGACCAGTGCGTCACGCAGTGGATGTCGGTGGTGACGTCCTGGTGCGGCAGCGCACCGAACTGCGCCCAGTCGAGGGTGTGCGCCCGGTGATCCGACGATTGGATCGTCAACCGCCACTTGTCCAGTGGCAGAACCGGAGTGGGTTCGGCCGACAACACCGGAAAATCGAGCGTCGAGTACTGCCCCGGGGGCAGACGCTCGGCGTTGCGGTCACGGCGGCCGACGAAACCCCTGTTGACTATCGCCATGTGGCGAGTCTACGGCGTATCGCCGATTCTTCTGTGAGGGATCGATGGTTCTCACCACAAGGCGGCAATGGGAGCGATAGCACTCCCCGACAAGGACCTTCGGCCCTTCCGAACCGATTGCCGATGCGCCTGAGGTCAGATCTCCGACCCGAACCGCTCGGCCCAGCGCCGCAGTCGCTGCTCGTCGGCACCGTTGCCGGCCACCCACCCCCAAGCGCCACCGGCAGACCCACCCACCCGGTCGATGACGAGTTCGATGGCCTCCGACGGCGTCCCGAAGACCGGGTGATCGACACCGATGGCCGCGGGCAGCCGACGACGATCAGACATCCGGGCGTAGATGTGCTCGATCGCCTCCCCTGTCCGCAGGTAGTCGGCGACGATCGCCTCGGGCTCCACATCGGCCAGCATCAGGGCGATGGCGACGACGACACCGGTCCGGTCCTTGCCCGCCGCACAGTGCACCAGGGTCGACCCGTCCGGATCGAAGCTGTTGAGCGCACCGGCGATCCGCTCGGCGGAGGTGTTCAGCATCCGGTCGTACAGATCGACCAGTGACACCTCCACCAGCCGATCGAGCCGCGCACCCGAGAACACCGGGTTGTTGACCACCCGGACACCGGTACCCCACGACGCCGCGAGCTTCGCCGCCTCGGTACCGTCACGCAGATCCACCACCGTGGCCGGTGGCCACGCGATGTGGACCGGATCGGCGTCACCGAGATACGGCGCATCGCTGCGCAGCAGGATGCCCTGCCGCGTCCGGCCGCCACCCCGGACGGGTAACCCACCGAGATCCCGGCCGTTCACGATCGACTCCACGGCCATCCTCGCTCCCATCGCGCTCCACCCACTCACCTCTATTGGTCATACCATAGCCCGGTCACGGCACCCCGGACCTTTCCGGTCGGTGAAGACCCGCCGAAGTGACGGTGGAGACCACGCTCAACCCCGGGCGCCGAGGATGTCGTCGAGTGACCGGATGCTCTCCGGATGCGGGTCGAAGCCCAGCGGTCGATACCAGGACCGCTCGAACTCGACCAGCGTCTCGGAACCGTCGAGAACCGCGGTCTCCATCGCCGTCCGGACCTCGGCGTCCACCTCGGAAGCCATGACCTGCGCGACGACGGCACCCAGACGAGCGCTCGCCGCCCGAAGTTCGGCGACCTGTGCGTCGACGTTTCCGAGCAGTCCTTCCGCCTGTTCCATCGCTTCCGCCATCTGGACCGACCCGCTCGGGAGAACCACATGGAGTCCACGGGCCAGGTGCAGGCGGGCCCGCAACTCGAACCGGGCCCGCGCGTCCGATCAGTCGAGCCGGGAATGCAGGAACTCGAGGGTGCCCAAGGACAGTGCCAACTGCTCCTGCGCCATGGGATCGCCGGGATCGACCGCAGGCGCCACCACATCTCTCAGGGATTTGATCACCGCACGCAATGCGTTCTCGGAATGATCGATCATCAGATCCGCTCCTTCAGCAGGTCGATCAGCTGTCGCGACAGCACCGGGACCATGCCCCCGACCCAGGACAGGAGCACATCTTGATGCGTCTTGCCCAACCGTGAGATGCGATATGCCGTGGCCCGTGTGGCGACGATCAGCTGGTAGGTGTTGGCGATCTTGTAGTAGGCCAACCGTTCACGGTCGACGGTGAATCCCGATGCACGCTCGTACTCGCGGAGGAATTCCTCCTCGGTGAACAGACCGCAGACCAGGTAGTCACCCGTCTCGGGATCGGTGTGGCCGAAGGTGGCGTCGGTGGCCCACGCGAGATCGCGATGGCGATCCCCCAGATGGCAGTACTCCCAGTCCAGCCACGCGGTGATATCCGAGGTGCTCTCGTCGAAAAGGAAGTTCCCACTTCGATAGTCGCCATGGATGATGCTCACGTGGTCGACGACGGGCAGGTTGCGTCGAAGCCAATGTCCCGCCACGTCCATCAACGGGAGGTCTTCACCGCGGTCTTCCTCCCACACCCGCTGATAGTGGTTGAGTTTCCATTCCGCCGCCTGGGTGGTACCCGGTTCGGGCCGGTCGAACCACCGCAGGTCGAGTCGGGTGGGATCCAGCGAATGGAGGGCCGCGAGCTGGTCGACGAACTGTCGCCCCAGTCGTTTTCGGAGTTCTGGCCCGAACATGGTCCCCAGTCCGCTCACCGCACCCGAGTCGGTGGCGGTCGGCTTGGTCACACCGGAGGCGAAGTCGTAGATCAGCGCCGGCTCGGGAAACCACTCACCGGACGCGTCGAGCCATCGCACCGTGGGCACGGGTAGGACGTCGCCGACCACACCGAGGATCTCGGCCTCCTGCTTACGGCTGGTGGCGTTGAGCGATTCGGCCGGGTCCATGCGCACGACCAGGACATCGGTGACGTCGCCGCGGTGCGGATCGGTCCACTGCAGCGTCACACGCATCTGCATCTTCGAGGCACCGCCGGACAGCCATCGGCTGTCGGAGATCGTGAACGGGCCGTCGACGGTGTCGGCCAGCATCGACTCGAGATAGCCGACGAGTTCGTCGAGGGTCACCCTCTGATACTGACTCCCATTACGTCGCTGCATCTTTCGGACGAGCATGGCGTCGAGTTCGGCGTCGACCGGGAATCGACGACGCAGATCCTCGATGAACTCGGGCGACGGATCGTCACGGAGACCGAACTCGTCGAGCGAACCTGTATGCGGTTCCACGGTGGTCATGTCACGCCAACTCCAGCTCGCCGGTGATATGTCCCTTCACCTCGAAGTGGCCGTTCGCCCAGCCGTCACCATGGGTGTCGGCCGATGCCACCGAATCGGCCGCGGTGAGCAGCGCGTTCTCGGCGGGATCGTGCATGTCGAACGGATGATGGGTCGCCTCGAAGGTGAGATCGAACGCGCAGTTGTCCAGCGCGTTCTCGTATCGGAAGTGGTAGTCCCGCGGCGCATCGGACACCTTGACGCTCAGCCCGTTGGCGAGTTCGAAGTCGGAGAACGACTCCGGGCACGGCAGATGGACCTGACAGTCGGCGAGATCCATCTCGGCCGGCGACGGGCACATCCCCTGGGCGAGCGCCACCGACGACAGCGCCACACCGAGATTGGGGCGGGCCAGGACGTAGGCATTGCCCAGGATCCCGGCTTCCGGGACGCTGAAGATCAATGCGGTTGTCTCGGTCCACGTCCAGTCCTCCGGATCGCGGTCATGGAAATCGCAATCGTGTTCTTGGATCATGTTGCTTCCTTGCGAGTTCGACGTTTCGGACCCGACGGGTCACGTGCCAACAGCATCCGCCCGAACTCACGTCGCAGTGGCGCACGTCACGCGATATCCCCCAGAAGCGCCCCCAACATCACCCCAACGGAACAGCCCGTCAGTACCGCGCCGATCGGGTCACGAACTCGGCGCGGCTGCCCGCACCGCTCTTGCGCAGGATGCTCTTGACATGACTCTTGGCGGTCTCCACCGAGATCACCAGTTCGGCGGCGATCTCGGGGTTCGACAATCCCCGCGACACCAGTGTCGCGACCTCGCGTTCACGCCGGGTCAGGTCACCGAGCGCGAGACCGGGAGGCCGTCCTGCGACCGCAGGCCCCGGGTGGCCGTCATAATTCGACTGAGCTGCTGCATGTTTCACCAGTTCACTCAGTCCCCGTGCCTCGGCATCGTGTTTGGCGACACCGGCCGCGATGGCCTCGATCATCGCGAGGTACCCGGTGAGGGCCGACGACGGTGCGTGCCCACCCACGTCGACGACGATGCACTCGTCGCCGGCCCTGACGACGAGTGCGCCACGCTGCCGTGCGGCGGACACATCGACGTGACCTGCCTCGGCGACGGCCGCGGTGACCGGGTGGTGGGTGACGGCCCGCACGGCGTCGACCAGGGCCTGTCGTCGCGAGTCCCGGTCACCGGTCCGCAGCCGGGAGACCAGGAGGGAGAGCGATCCGAACAGGCGTGCATCGATCCCGTCGAGCACATCCAGCAGACACTCGTGCACGGTCAGGTACCGGATCACCCGTGCAGCCGATGCCGACCGCAGCCCGTCGGGGATCACGGTGTGCGACCGGTCCTCGTGCGCGAGGGCAGCCTCCACCTCGGCGAGGCCGGACGCCGTCTCGGCCCGGAGTTCGATGAGATCGACTGTCCCCGGGGAGCCCTCGGCCACAAGCACTTTCCCGCGGTCGGCAAGATCACGCAGCCGCTCCACCACACCGGCGGGAGCGACGGTCATCGTGTCGGCCGGGAGTCGAGGCCCGCCCGGTAGGCAGCGGCCGCGCCGGCTCTGCTCCGAACGCCCAGGGCACGATAGATGTTGCGCACGTGGGTCTTCACCGTCCCCTCGGATACACCGAGCTCCCGTGCGATCTGCACATTGGTGGCCCCCTCACAGAGCCGGCGCATGATCGAGTGCTGGCGGACCGTCAGTCCGGGATGGACATCCCGCCGGACCGACGACGGGGCGGTACCGGCCGGGCCGAGATCGGCGCGCCCGGCCAGAACCTCTTCGGCATAGGTGACGACGTCGGCGAGCCGCGTGGCCAGCTCGGCCAGATGCCGACGCCGTGCCACCCGTTCTGCGACCATCGCCATCATCTGCGTGGAGAACGTGACGCGTTCGAGATCGGCGGCGGTGGCGGGCTCGTCGAATCGGTCGGCATGGATCATGCCGACCACGGTGCGATTGCAGACCACCGGCGCGACGACGTAACCATGTGAGTCCGACACCGACATCAAGGGTTTGTAGGTCATGCTGTGCGTGTGCGGCGAGGTCACGAGGTGCGGTTCACATCCCTTGACCGCGAGTCTCTCCACCTGCGCCTGATGCAGGTCGATCGGATTGTCGAGGAGGTACTCACGGAGCCTCAGGTGGGTGTCGGCCAGGCCGTGCTCGACGAAAAGGCATGACGGCCACCATCGTCCGTCGTCGACGGTGGAGAACAGTGCGCGCCGAAACCCGAGTGCAGCGGCCACCGGGCGGAACGTGGCGTCCACCGCCTCGTCGGGAGCGCCGACATCTGCCGAGACCAGGTCGCGCATGAGTTCGGCGGTGGCGAGGATTCGGTTCACCGACGCGCGTCCGGCACCTCGACGTACCGCGTCCAGCTGCCCCAGGATGCGGTCCGCGTCCGCGAACTCTGCCGGCTCCATCTTCCCGTCGCGGATCGCACGTGCGACGTCCACCAGGAGACGCTCCGGATCGATTCGACCGGCAGCCGCCGGATCCACCGGTGCGGTCCTCGACGCCGTCGTCGTCCCCGATCCCATCCCTGCTGTCTCCGACACCATCTGTGCTGCCACCGCCTACCGAAACCCGGCCCGACCACCTGTTGTGTTCCACGCCACTCCTCCCTACACTTTGGCCTAACCATTTTCTAATCGCAATGGTTTCCCGCATTCTCACATTGGCCCAGCCAATTCCGCGCAAAGAGGTTCCCATGCAGATCACCGCAGCCGTGGCACACGGCGCCCACCAGGACTTCACCATCGAAGAAGTCGAACTGGCAGCACCCCGCAACGACGAGCTCGTGGTCGAGATCCGAGGAGTCGGTCTCTGCCACACCGATATCGCCGCCCGCGACGGCGTCTACGGGCTCCCCTATCCCGTCGTCCTCGGCCACGAGGGGAGCGGGGTCGTGGTGGCGGTCGGCGACGACGTCACAATCGTCGCCGTCGGCGACGAGGTCGCCGTGTCGTTCAGCAGTTGCCGGCGGTGCCGCCCCTGCACCACGGGAAGGCCGGCCTACTGCACCGAGTTCACCGCGGAGAACTACATCGGGAGCAGACCGGACGGAACGGACACGATGTCATCCGACGGGGCTCCGGTCCACGGACACTTCTTCGGCCAGTCGTCCTTCGCATCGCACGCACTGGTCAACGAACGCAACACCGTCAAGGTGGAGACCGACCTCGACATCTCACTCGTCGGACCGCTGGGATGCGGAATCCAGACCGGTGCCGGCGCGATCATGAACTCGATGCGTTGTGGCGCAGACCGTTCCCTCGTCGTTCTCGGTGGCGGACCGGTGGGCCTCGCCGCGGTCATGGGTGCTGTCATCCAGGGCTGCACCCCGATCATCGTCGTCGAACCGATGGCATCCCGGCGTGCCGTCGCCACGGAACTCGGGGCCACACACGTCATCGACCCGATCGGTACGGATCTGACCGCGGCGCTGCGGACGATCGCCCCGGACGGGGTCGACCACATCTTCGACACGACCGGCCGAGTCGACGTCATCGGGGCGGCGATCGATGCCGCCGCGCAGAATGCCGTCGTGGGTCTCGTCGGTGTGCCCGCGGACTTCTCGGTGGACCTCCCGGTCAACATCGTCGGTGCCATGCAGAAGGGACTCACCATCACCGGGATCGTCGAGGGTGACAGTGTGCCGGAAACGTTCATCCCGGAGCTGCTCGCCCATCATGCCGCGGGACGCTTCCCGTTCGACACCCTCATCACCACATACCCGTTCTCCAAGATCAACGACGCCATCGCGGCGCAGGAGCGTGGCGAGGTGACCAAGCTCGTCCTCGTTCCCGATGCCTGATCCCGTCAGCCTGATCCCGTCAGCCTGATCCGCCGCCCTGATCCTGGCTCCCTGATCCTGACGCCGATACCGAAAGGCAGCAATGATCCATCCCGAAGACGCCGACCTGCACCCCGTCGATCCGTCGCTCACCACCTGGACCGAGACGATCGGCTTCTGGTTCGCGATACCCGAGGAGAACCTCTACGGCAACGTGTACGTGTTGGCCAGACCCAATGTCGGCGCGGCGATCTCGTCCGTCAACGTCGTCGCCGGCCTCAACCGTCACCCCTTCACCGTGGATCTGACCGATCCGCAGATGCATTGTCCCTGCCCGGATTCCATGATGTCGTTCGAGATGCAGAGTGGGCTACGCGTGGAGGTCACCCAGGCCCCCAACCACTACCGGTTCGCCTACGACAACATCGCGGGGGCATGTTCGTTCGACATGACCCTCGACGGCGCGATGCCTGCCTGGGACCCAAACGATCCCGCCGAGAACCCGCTCCTGGACTCACCCGACGACGACCATGCCGATCTCGGCCTGGGCGATGCCTGGGCGGGAGGCCATCTCGACTTCCTCGGCCGGGTGCGCGGAAGCCTGACGTTGCGCGGCCGCACCTACGAGATCGACTCGATGGGCGGCATGGATCGCAGCTGGGGAACCCGCACCGAACTCGGACAGGCCGCCATCGCCTACATCCACATCCCCTTCGACGAGGATCTGGGTATCCATCTGGTCACCGGAATCGAGCTGCGGGGCGGTGACGTCGTCTACGGCCCACTACGATTCGGCTACATCCACGAGGGCGAGAAGGTGTACGGGATAACCCGGGCATCGGTATCGGCAAACCAGCAGGGGCTGAGCCCGTTCCAGAACGAGATCACCGTCACCGACTCCACCGGCCGGACCATCACGGTGCGCGGCTCGGCGGTGGCCGGTGCGCCCTGGTACACCTTCAGCCCGTCCTATGTGACGTTCCAATCGCTCATGCACTACGAACTCGACGGCCGACATGCCTACGGACTGCAGGCCGACACCTATGGCATCGAATTCCTCGCCGATCGGACCTCGCGTCACGGCTCCCTGACCGCGCAGGCCTTCGGACCTGGAATCTGATCCCCGACAACAGGACTGAGAATGACCCGAACACTCTCCGCACCCGGCATCTCCACCGCGACGGTGGCCGAGGTCCGCGACCGCTTCCCCACCGACCCCGCCGCCCAGCGCGCGATCGATCGCAAGTTCACCCGCCGTCAGGGGCCGGGCTGGTCCCCGATCGGTCTCGACGAGCTGACCGAGGCGCTGCGCGGGCTGATCGCCGCCCAGGCCGATGCCGGCACCGATGTCGAACTCCGCAACTCGCGCTGGCTCACCGGTGGTGCATCGAAGATCCAGATGGCCTTCGACCTCGTCTCCGATGAGCACCCCGAACCACGGAAGCTCCTGCTCCGCATGGATCCGCCCGAATCGTTGAACGCGACCATCAAGACGAGCGAGTTCGAGATCCTCCGCGGCGTCGCGGGCGTACTCCCCGCGCCGGAGGTGCTCTGGGTCGACGACGAAGCGTGTCATCTTCCCGAGCCGGGCCTGGTCTGCGGTTTCGTCTCCGGCGTGACCAAGCCGACGCTCGCCACCACCGGTCAGGTCAGTGGTCTGGGCACCGATTTCGGTCCGGCGCTGCGTAAACCGCTCGGCGATCAGCTCATCGCGGGGCTCGCCGCACTCCACACCATCGATCCGGGTTCGTGGGGTTCCGAGGCTCTCACCGTCCCCGCCGCCGGGACCACCGAGCGTGCGAGCCGGCAGCTCAACTTCGAGCGTCAGCTCTGGACACTCGACAGCCTCGACGCCTCCCCGATCATGGAGCTCGCGGCCAACTGGCTCGCCCGCAACCTTCCGGTCATGGATCGGGTCAGCGTGGTCCACGGTGACTTCCGAAGCGGGAACTTCTTGTTCGACGAGGACACCGCGACGATCACGGCCTGGCTCGATTGGGAGTCGGCCCACCTCGGCGACCGGCACTACGATCTCGCCTACTGCGCACAGGATCTCTTCGGCCACTACGACGAGACGGGCGAGACGTTCCTGGTCTCCGGACTCGTCCCACGCGAGGAGTTCTTCGAGCGCTACTCCGAGGCATCCGGACTCACCGTCGATCCCGAACGCCTGCGCTGGTATTCGATCTTCTGCGGGTTCTCGGCCACGGTGAAGACGCTCGCCACATCCATGCGTATCGCCCAGCTCGGACGATCGCATCAGGACGTCCTGCTGGCACGGCTCGAAGGTACGGTACCGATCCTGCTCGGCCAGTTGGGACGTCAACTCCAGGAGGTGCTCTGACCATGGACTACACCACGATCACGCTCAAGGCCGCGGCGAAGGCGATGGAGGACGCCGTGTTGCCCGCACTGTCCGCCGCAGGAGACCAGCAGGCACTCGAACAGGCCCACCTCGTCTGGGACGCGATCCGATTCGTGGCCGACCGTGTCGATCTCGTCGCGGCGCGACGCCGGGCGGAGGCGATCGCACTGATCGACCTCGTCGGCAGGTTGGCCGAGCTCGACGCGATCGACGACACGACCACCGCCCGTCTGGGCGGCATCCGATCTGCGGCCATGGCCCGCATCGCAGACCCCGAGACCACCGCCGAAGGGTATGCGGTCGTCATCGCCGGTCTCGGTGACGAGGTCACCGCCGTACTGCGGACCGCCGACCGGCTCGCACCCGCACAGCGGGCAGGCGTCGAGCGAACTGTCCTGGCTCACGCCCTGCGACGACTCGAACTCGACCGGTCATGGCTGCTCCCACTGGGATTCGACCCGGATCCGGCCGGCGTTCCGGAGCTTGCCGGGTTGCTCGCCGCCGGCACCACGGGCTGACTCACGGTCACACCGGCGACGAGAGCAGCTCGGCCAGATCATCGGCAGGGTGCCAGATCGGCAGTCTGATGTGGGTATCGAAACCGCGCGTCGCCGAGAAGGCCGGTCCCGCGGCGATACGGATGCCACTCGCCTGTGCGGCCATCGCATAGTCGATGGCATCGGAATGGATGTCGACCCAGAGTCCGCTGCCCCCTTCGGGGGGCAGCGGATTCCATTCGGGCCGACACCGGCGCACCACACCGACGGTTGCGGCGGCATGGTCCATCAGCGATCTGCGACGCTCCTCGGCGATGGCGCGGGCACCGAGGAGCGCTTCGGACGCCACGACCTGGTCGAGCACCGATGTCGTGACATCGATCGTCTGCTTGACGTCGGCCACGCGGGCGATCATCGCCGGCTCCCCTCGGATCCACCCGACGCGTAGTCCGCCCCAGAACAGCTTCGACAGGGTCCCCACCGTGAGGAGTTTGTCGGGTGCGATGTGACCCGCCAGCCCCGACGTCTGGATCTCCGGGTCAAAGATCAGATCGGCTGTACTCCGATCCTCGATCACCAGGAATCCCTGCCTGTTCGCCGACTCGGCGAGGTCGAGCAGCATCTCCTCGGAGCGCACCAGTCCGGTCGGGCTGTGGACCGACGACTGGGCGTAGACCATGGCCGGGCCATGTCGGCCCCGCCGGGTGAGCGTGTAGTCCGACCACGGGAGCGCGTCGACGCGAAGATCGCGGCCACACCCGGCGAGCACGGCGAGGATCCCACGGTAGGTGGGATCCTCGACCATGATGGTGTCCCCGGTCTCGGCCAGCGCGAAGACCGTGAGCCACAACGCCTGCTGCGCACCTGCGGTGATCAGGATCTGCTCCGGAACCGTGGGCGTGCCACCGACGGTGAGATACCGCGCCACCGCATTGCGCAAAGCGGCGAGCCCGAAGGCATTGTGGCCGTCGGTCTCCAGATACGGCCGCAGGGAGTTCGACCGCATCCGCTCGAGGACGTCGACGAAGGTGCCGCCGGCCGGCAGGGATTGGGTCGACAGATCGGCCACCACCGACGACAACCCCGAACCCGGGTCGTCCAGCGGGCGCAACCGCGGCTTGTTGGGTGGGCTCACCGTCGAGCCCCGCCCGACCTCTGCTGTGACATATCCGCCGCCGGCAAGGATCTCGTACGCCGTCGTCACCGTCCCGCGGGCGACCTCCAGCTCGGCTGCCAGAACACGCTGCGCGGGAAGACGCACACCGCTTCTCAGTTCCCCCGATTCCACCAGGTGGGCGATGGCGGTCGCGAGGCCGATACTCAACGTGCCGTCGTGGGAGCGCCAGGTACCGAGCATCGACGCCAGCTCGCGGGCGGAGAGCTGTGGACCCGGATCACGCATGGTCCGATCATCGCACAGGGTCAGATCACGGCGCCGCCATGCGCGAAGGCGCAGGTCCGATCACCACCCTGCGCGCCCCCGTCACGCCTTGGCGACCGACGACCGGCCACTCGTCACCGCATCGGGGACCAGATCTCCCGATTCGATGTCGGCACGCACCCGGAACTTCTGGATCTTGCCCGACGGCGTCATCGGGAACTGATCGGTGAAGAACCACAGGGACGGCACCTTGTGCGCCGAGATCCGTTCGCGGCACCATTCTTTCAGAGTCAGCGGGTCCGGCGGGGCGGCATCGTCGGCAGGGCGGATGACCGCGGCGATCTGTTCACCCCAGTACTCGTCCGGCACGCCCACGACCACCACGTCACTGATGTCCGGATGGCCGAAGAGCAGTTCTTCGATCTCGCGGGGATAGATGTTGACGCCGCCACGGATCACCATGTCCTTCAGACGTCCGGTGATCTTCAGGAAGCCCCGGTCGTCCATGGTCGCGAGGTCGCCCATGTGCAGCCAGCCCTCGGCATCGATGGTGGCGGCCGTGGCCTCGGTCATGTCGTAGTAGCCGAGCATGTTCTGATAACCGCGGCAACAGATCTCGCCTTGCTCACCCAGCCCCACCACCTCGCCGGTGATCGGGTCCACCAGACGGACCTCGAGCTCCGGGAGGGGTTGTCCGACGGTGGTCGCCTGGTCGGCGGGGCTGTCACCGATCCGGGTCTGGCTGATGACGCCGTGCATCTCGGTCTGGCCGAACAGGATCGAGAAGTCGCAGTTCCACTGCGCGGTGACCCGACGGACGAGCGCCTCGGGCACCGCCGCCGCGCCGGACATCACCGTCTGCATGCTCGACAGATCGCGGGTCGCGGCATCCGGGTGATCGAGTAGCGCCAGCAGCATCGTGGGTACCAGGAGACCATGTGTGCCCCGATAGGTCTCATACGCCTCGAGTACCGCGGCCGGGTCGAATCCCGGTAGTACCACGTAGGTTCCGCGCGCCGAGAAGGTGCCCAGCTCGGTCACCGCACCACCGCCGATGTGATACATCGGCATGGCGTTGACACAGACCCCGCCGTCCCCCATACCCGCACGCTCGAAGACGAAGGTCGCCTCGTTCACGATTCCCTTGTGGTGCAGCAGTGCACCTTTCGGGAATCCGGTGGTACCGGAGGTGTACTGGATCTGGACGGGCGCACTCGCCTCGACGTCGGGCAGGACCGTCGCCGGGTCGGCACGCTCGGCATAGGTGGCCCACTCGGCGTCGGGTACCGCCAGCCGGATCGCGGGCAGCGCGGTGGTCACCTGCTCGACGATCGCCGCGAGATCCGCCCCGCGATACTCGGCCTGATAGAAGATCCCCGAGGCCCCGGACTGCCCCAGCACGTACTCGAGCTCGTCGGCCCGGTAGGCCGGATTGGCCGCGACGACGATCATGCCCGCCATCGCGATGGCCTGCTGCAGGATCACCCAGTCCGCACTGTTCGGCGCGAAGATCGCGATCCGGTCGCCGGGCGCGAAGTCGGACAGCAGCCCCTTCGCGTAGCGCTCGACATCGGCGACCAGTTCCGCATACGTCCAGCTGCGTCGCGCATCGACGTCGGCGACCGCGTCGACCAGTGCCATCCGGTCCGGATCTGCGGCCGCCCCTTCTCTGATCAACTGCGGCAGGGTGACGTCCCGGACACCCGAACCGGCGACGGCCGGCCAGGAAGACATGGTGAGTGGCATGGATTCGGCTCCGATCGGCTACGTGAACCGTACCCGGACAGGTTCACGGATGAGTGGCTCACATCACATACTAAAGGTCGTACCATTCAAATGCAACCGCTATGTCGGAAAAGTACCGTTGCGCTGCAACGCATTTCACCGAAGCCACAAGGACCACCGGTACCCGCCCACGACATCGCGGGCGGGTACCGGTCGGCATGCCGATCACCTGGAGTACGGAATGAAATCCTTGCCGTACGTCTCACGCATGATGATGATCTTCTGGATCTGCGCCGTCCCGTCGGCGATCTCCACCGACATCGCGTCCCGCAACCGCTGCTCGAACGGCAGCTCGCTCGAGTATCCGTAGTTCCCGTGCAGCAGAAGGCAATCCTTGATCGCCGCGGAGGCCGTGACCGGCCCGAACCACTTCGCCATCGCCGCCTCGGCCGTATGCGGCAGACCCCGGTTCCGCTTCTCGAGTGCCGAGTAGCAGATCAACCGTGCCGCTTCGAGTTTCGTCAGATGCTCGGCCAGCGGGAACGACACCCCCTCGCATGTCGCGAGCGGAGCACCGAACGCCTCCCGGTGCCGCACGTACTCGGCGGTCTCGTCGACCGACCGCTGCGCGGTCCCGATGCCGGCCAATGCGAGCAGCGGCCTGGTGAAGTCGAATCCGTTGAGCACCTTGGAGAATGCCCGACCTTCCGGACCCACCCGGTTGACGTCGGGCACGACGACGTCCTCCAGGTGCAGTACGCCGCGGCTCAGCGGACGCCACCCGGTGTCGGCGACCTCCGAGGTGGCGATCCCCGCGGCGTCGAGCGGGACGAGGAAGGTCGACACACCCACATCCGAACCGTCGCGCACGGTCCTGGCCGCGAGCAGGATCGCCTCGGAGTTCGGGAGCATGGTCACCGAGGTCTTCTCACCGGTGATGCGGTACCCGCCGTCGACCCGGGTCGCCGTCGTCCGAATCCGGGCGGCATCCGAACCCACTTCCGGTTCGGTGAGCCCGAACGCGACATAGGTCTCCCCCGCGACGAGACGTGGCAGCCAGGCGTCCTGCACCTCCGGTTCGGCATGAGCGGCCAGCAGCGAACTCATCAGCATCACCGGGATCACCGCGTTGGCCATGTTGAAATCCGCCGCGGCCAGTTCCTCGATCACGAGGCCGACGGTGACGTAGTCCTCGGTCCCGAGCGCGTTGTACTTCTCCCCGGCGAGCAGCCCGAGGGCGCCCAGTTCGGCGATGCCGCGATGCAGTTCCCACGGGAAGTCACTGCTCTTGGCCCGCGCGAGGTAGCCGTCGGCGAGGCGGCGGTCGGCGAAGTCGTGGACGGCCTTGCGGATGTTGTCCTGTTCGGGTGTGAGCAATGGTGGCATCTGTGCGTCCTCTCGGGTCGAGCAGCGTTGGGGTAGGTGGTCGGGGCCGTCCACATCCAGGGGCGGCCGGTCGGCGGTGGCCGTCAGGGGCGGCGGTAGGCGATCGAGGCGCGGGTGCACACCTTGCCGTCGGGGCGGACGGAGTCGACGGTGACCAGCGCCGAGTTGCGTCCGATGTGCACCACGTCGGTGACGAAGTCCAGCGTCGATCCCGCCGGTCCCGGGCGGAGGTAGGTGATGTGCAGCGACGCCGTGACCAGGCCCGGCACCCTCGCCGACACCGCGGAGGCCCCGGCCAGGTCCGAGGCGTAGATCGCGATGCCGCCGTGCAGCGACCCGCCCGGATTCACCAGCGGGTCGACGACGTCGAGTTCCACCGTCCCGGCCGACCGTCGGAGTCCGAGCAGCGCCGGCAACGGCCGGCCCGAACCGGCGGGCGCGCCCTCGCCCGGCACCGTGCGCAGCTGCGGGGACGCCGTGCTGAACTCAATGCGTTCGACGACTGCGGCGACCATGCCGCCGTTCCTGTCGGTGACGGTTCCCGTGGCGCTCGCACCGGTGGACCCGTGGTGAACGCAGCGGCCTCGTGCGACGAGCCGCGTGCCGGCGGCGGAGGGGAAGCGACCGCAGAAGGTGATCGTGAGATCGGTGGTCACCGCCCAGCCGCCCGCCGGCCGGTAGGCGACCGCGGCGCTGCCGATCGCGGTGTCGACGAGGACCCCCAGTACGCCCGGGGTGACGCCGCCCGGCCCGGTCATCGAGGCGTCCAGCGTCATCTCGCCGACCGTGGCCAGGCTCGTGCCCACCACACCGGCCACACCGAAGACCTGTTCCGGCGGTCCGTGGATGTAGCTGATCGGCATCGACGCGGTCTCCGCCATGGTCACCCCGCCGGATTCACCATCCGATCGGGAAGTGCTGTCGACCAACATGTTCCGACCTCCATCGAGGGTGTGGTCCGCCGGGACGAGCAGCCACGGCGTGGATCAGAAGGCCGAGATCCCGCCGTTGACGCTGATGGACTGCCCGGTGAGACGCGCGGCCCCCGGGCCGGCGAGGAAGACGATCAGCGAGGCGAGGTCGTCGGCCTCGGCGACTCCCAGATGCGCTTGGGTGGCCGCCTTTTCGAACAGCGACCGGCTGAAACCGTCACTCAGGACGTTGGCGGCGGTACGGGTGCCGTTGATCAGCGACGGCGTCACCGCGTTGACCCGCACACCATTTCGCTTGGCCTCGATCGCCGCGACACGGGAGAACATCACGATCGCCGCCATCGCCGCCCCCAGGACGCTCTCCCCGGGGGTGGGCACCTTCGCCGCGTCGGAGGCGATGTTGACGATGCTCCCGCCGCCCTGCTCCTGCATCAGCGGGAGCACGGCGCGGGTGAACAGCATCGGGGGCAGCGCCTGTCCGGTCAGGATGCCGGAGAAGTCCGTGGCCGGTGTCCGGTGCAGCAGTTCGGGGCGATAGGCGGTGGCCGTGGAGTTGACGCAGATGTCGAGCGACCCCAGCTCGCGGTGAGCGGTGGACACGACGCGTTCCACCTCGGACTCGTCGGTGGCATCGGCGGAGATGAAGTGGACGTCCGCATCGGGATGGTGCTCACGCACGGCCTGACGCGCGGCGTCGCCACGTTCCTTGTCGCGGCCGACCAGCACCATTCGCCGGACACCGGCCTCGGCGAGGCCGAGCGCGGTCGCGAGCCCCACACCGGAGGTCCCGCCGACGATGAGTGCACCGGAGTCCGCGTAGGTCCGGACCAGGGGAGATTCTGACACGACTTCACCTCTCGAAGACGAACACCGACGAGTCCGACGACCCGGGACCGGGTCACGCCGCACCGTGGTGACGAAGGGCTGTGCGCGCCGCCCCGACGTCGTCGAGGGGTATCCGCGCCTTGGTTAACGTTCTACACTATGGATGCGGATCTATCCAGAGATGTATCAAAAAGGACGGGGCCCGACCCCGCTCACCCCGGAGGTATCCGATGACCCCACCCGCGCAGACCGCCACGACGCCGACCGCGCCGCGCCGAGGCCGGCCGCTCCCGTCGACTCCGTCGGGCCGATCCCCGCTGACTACGATGTCGCTCATGACCGATCAGTGCGACGAGATCCTGGAAGGCACCACGACCTCCATCAAGAGCGCCCGATCGGCACTGATCTCCATCCTCGGCGAGCTCGTCGCCCCCTACCGCAGGCCGGTACGGACCGCCGCACTGCTCTACGCGCTCACCGGCGTGGGGTTCGGCGAGTCGGCGAGCCGGCAGGCGATCTCCCGGGCGGGTGCATCCGGCCTGATCGCCCCCGAGCGGGACGGCCGCGAGACGAAGTGGGCGGTCACCGAGCGGTCATACGAGCTGTTCCGCGAGGGCACCACGCGCGTGTTCCCGGACACCTCCGCGCAGCGCTGGGACGGCAACTGGCTCGTCCTGATCGTCCCGATCCCCGAATCACAGCGGGCCACCCGCAAGAAGCTCTACGCCGCCCTCCGATGGGCGGGCTTCGGCAACCCCAGTGCCGGGATCTGGGTGTCGCCGCATGCCGACCGTCTGTCCGAGGCCCAGTCCGCCATCGAATCCCTTGACCTGCAATCCAATACGATCTCGTTCATCGGATCGCCCACGACGGTCGGCATCTCCGAGTCCGAGATCGTGCACCGGTCCTGGGATCTGGACAAGGTGTCGAGCGCCTACGAGTCCCTCCGCGCACGGTTCGACAACAACAACCATCTCACCGGCAAGGCCGCACTGGTCGCACACATCGAGCTGATCGACGCACTGCGCCACACCCCCTACATGGATCCCCAACTACCGCAGGAGCTCCTGCCCGACTGGCCCGGCCTCACGGTGATCCGGCGGTTGCAGGAGCTGCGCACCGAACGCGCCCCCGCCGCGCATGCCCACTGGCTGGAGATCGCCCGGCCGGACTGACGACCGGACGATGCCGAGAGGTATCGACACCCGGCCACCCCGTCATCCCCGACCACCCACGGATCCGCCTCAACGTTTTACACATCTAGACATGATCTAGCATGAAATGTATCGTTTCAGGTGACGCCCGATGAGCTCGACTCGTCCACAGCCACCGCGTCTCATCTCAGCCAAAGGAACATCGTGAGCCAACTCCACGCACCCTCCATGGCCCTCCTGAAGTCGGCCGCCGACGATCCCGCCGCCTACGTGCAACGATGGAAGTCCGCGCACGGGCGTCCCGCGATCGGGACGTTCCCGATGAACTTCCCCGTCGAACTCGTCCACGCGGCGAACGCCCATCCGGTGATCATCCAGGAGAGCCGCACACCCATCACCGAGGGACGCAGCCTGCTCGCCGAGTTCTACTGCGGTTACACCCGCAGCGTCGCCGACCAGATCGCCATCGGTGAACTCGACGGCATCGACGCCTTCGTCGCCGCCGACCACTGCGTCCAGCTGCTCGGGGCCGTCGACGTCATCCGTTACAAGCGTCCGGACACCCCGGTGCACTTCGCCCAGTTCACCAGCGCCATGGACGGCGCCCTGACCAGACCACGGGTGGAGAACCGGATCTCGGAGCTGACCGCCGAGATCGAGCAGGTCACCGGCACCGCGGTCACACCCGAGCGGATCACCGCGAGCATCCGGGCCTACAACGGCAACCGGCAACTCCTCCGGGAGTTCTACGCGCTGCGCAAGTCGGGCCGGGCACGCATCACCGCGAGCCAGATGCAGCTGCTGGTCAAGTCGTCGATGGTGATGGACATCGACGAGCACACCGCGATCCTGCGGACGATCCTCGCCGACCTCCGGGTAGAGCAGGATGCACCGGCCGACGTGGTCCGAATCCACCTGTCGGGCCACTTCTGTCATGCCCCTCGACCCGAGATCCTCGACGCCATAGAGGATTCCGGGGCGATCGTCGTCGACGACGACCTCTACACCGGCTACCGCTACATCTCCACCGACGTGCCCGAGACCGACGATCCGCTCGCCGCGCTCACCACGTGGTATCTGGACCGCAATGTCAACGCACCCTGCCCGACCCGGGTGACCAGCGACGTCGACTGGGACACTTACCTTCTCGACTCGGTCGCCGAGAGCGGCGCCAACGGTGTGGTGGTCCTGATGGCCAAGTTCTGCGAACCGCACATGCTGTACTACCCGGAGCTGCGCAAGGCCCTCGACGCCCACGGTATCCCGTTGCTGCTCATCGAGACCGAGCACGAGGGCCTGCCCCTCGAGAAACTGCGCACGCAGCTCGAGACCTTCGTCGAACGAATCCGCCGCCGTCCGGCCCCGATCGCGGTCTGAACCCAGGAGACATCATGACCAGTGAACTCTTCCAGAAGAACAAGACCAACAAGCTCGCCAGCACCCGCGTCGGCGGAAAGATGACCGCCGACTACTGGGAGAACATCTTCACCGCGAAGGAACGCGGCAAGCATGTCGTCTGGTACAACGGCGCCGCCATGAACCCGCTGTTCCAGGCGGCGGGCCTCGAATGGTGCCACGGTGAGGCATTCGCCGCCCGCCTCGCCGCACAGCACCTGGAGGAACCCGCCCAGCTGGCCGGCGCGGAGTACGGCTACATCGGAGAATTGTGCTCCTACGCAAGGACCCACCTCGGCTGTGCGGTCCTGACCCAGCAGAATCTCACCGAGAGCGAGACCGGTGTGGTCGGCATGCTCGACCAGCAGGAGCTGGCCGCCAAGCTGCCCGCACCCGACTTCTTCGTCAACGGCTATGCCGGCTGCAGTACCGGCCAGCAGTGGGATGCGATGACCTACCGGGTCTTCGACCGTCAGCTCCCGGTCTTCAACGTCTCGCTCCCGATGCTGTGGGGCAACAAGCCCGACGCCGGCTACATGCGGGGCGAGGAATGGGAGGAGGTCAGCGACTACGCCGAGGGCCAGCTGCGTGAACTCGTCGCCTTCCTCGAGCACCAGACCGGGCGTCCGTTCGACTGGGATGTGTTGAGCGAAAGCATGTCCTACATCAAGAAGGCATCCGAGCTGCGCCTGGAGGGAATGGCCCTGTGCACCCAGGCACCCACCCCCGCCACCTACTGGGACTGGGTCGCCAGCATCGCCCCGATCAACTTCCTGCCCGGAAACCAGGCACTCGTCGACTACTTCGCCGGGGTGAAGGCCGAGATCGAGCAGCGCCTGGTCGACGGTGTCCCGGCGATCGCCGACGAGCGATACCGCGTCTACTTCGACGGGATCATGAACTGGAACAAGCTCGGCTTCCTCACCAAGAAGTTCGCCGAGTACGACGTGGCCGTGGTCGCCGGACGCTACACCCACGAATCCTTCTGGCAGGAACCGCAACTCATCGACGTCGACAACCCCCTGCGCGGAATGGCCCAGCATTATTTGCTGTGCCCGCTCAATCACGGGTTGAAGAACCTGCAGGAGCTGCTGATCCGGCGTCTCGACGAGTACGCGATCGACGGGATCGCCTTCCATTCCACCCGAACCTGCCGGGCCATGACCAACCCGCAGACCATGCTGGCCAAGACCGCCGAGCGCGAGCGGGGCGTCAAGTCCTTCTTCTTCGAGGGTGACGTCGCCGACGCGTCGTTCTACAACGACGAGCTCTTCGACAGCCGGCTCGAGGCGATGCTGGAGGCCATCGACGTCCAGCGAACGAAGATGCTGGTCTGACGATGTCCTGGTATGTGATGGGAGTCGACCTCGGGTCGACGACAGCGAAGGCCGTCATCGTCGACGACGCCGGTGAGATCGCCGGGTCGGCCGTCGTGCAGATGGGTGCGGTGAGCCGCGATGCGGTGGCCGTGGCGATGGACCGCGCCCGCGCCGATGCCGGCGTCGACGCCTCGGAGATCCGACGGATCGTCAGCACCGGCTACGGGCGCAAACTCGTACCCGGTGCCGACCGGTCGTTCACCGAGATCACCTGCCATGCACGGGGGGCCGCGGCCATGCATCCCGGCGTCAGGCTCGTGATCGACATCGGCGGCCAGGACAGCAAGGCGATCACCGTCGGCGACGACGGCCTCGTCGAACGGTTCGCGATGAACGACCGGTGCGCCAGCGGCACCGGCCGGTTCTTCGATGTGCTCGCGCGTGCGCTCGAGGTGGACATCGACCAGATCGCCGATCTCGCACTGTCGGGAACCGAGGGCCTCGAGGTGAGCAGTATGTGTGCGACCTTCGCCGAGACCGAGGTGATCTCCATGCTGGCGCAGGGACTCGACAAGGCCGACATCGCCGCGTCGGTGCACAAGGCGGTCGCGGCACGGACATTGGGCCTCGTGGCGCAGGTCGGCAAGGACACCCCGACGGTGATGACCGGCGGGGTCGCCCAGAACGCCGCCGCACGCCACTACATCGAGAAGGCCCTGCGTCATCCGGTGCAGATCCTGACGCAACCGCAGATCGCCGGGGCGTACGGGGCCGGGCTGCTCGCACGCGACGAACACCTGGGTGCGATCGCGCGGACCGAACCCCAGGACACCGCCACGAGACGCTTTCTCGCCGAACGCAAGACCGAGGCGGCTCCGCGCTGCCAGGGCTGTGACGGTTCACTCGACCACCACCACGAACCGGTGCCCTTGACCCTGGAACCGCGACCATGAGCTCGTCGTCGGCACCCGGTGGCGGACTGACCGACTCGACCGTCTTCGTCGTCGGTGGCGACACCCCGGTGGGCCGGCTGGTGGCGCTGCACCTGGTTCGCGCGGGTTCCCAGCGAATCGGCATCATCGGATCGGACGCCGCCGAGACCGAGAACACCGCACGCGCGGTCTTCGGTGCCGCGTCGGGCATGTGGTCGGTCGCCGCCTCGGGCGAGATGTCCACACCGGCCGAGGCCCAACGGATGGTGGCCGAGCTGTCCGCCGCGTTGGGTGACCCCGACATCGTGGTGTCCTGTAGCGGCGGACCCGAGCTCGTCAGTGACATCGCCGGACACACGATGGCCGAACTCGGGGCGGGGACTGTGATCCGATTGGACTCGGCCGCAAGCCGTCCCGGCCCGACCGATGGACCCGAGCACATACGGTTGCGCACCGTGGACGGATCGGCCGACCGCACACCCGAACAGATCGCCGCAGCCGTGGTGGCGGCCGCGACCGACACCGGCGTCCCCGAACAGAACTGAGCCCTGGCCGGCATCCGATGATGCCGGCCAGGGCTCGCCACTGTGTCCTGTCAGCTCGGTCCCGTCGGTTCGGTCCCGTCAGCTCGTCATCGCGGCCTGTTCGGCCGGTGATTCGGAGTCCACCGAGATCTCCTGGTGGTCGAGCGAGTAGCGATAGGAGCCCATCGCGAGCAGGCAGACGATGGCCACGACGACCATCGCGACGATGGGAACGATGCTCGCGGTGTACGACCCGGTGATCGTGTACACCTGCCCGAGCAGGAAGACACCGGCCGCCGAGCCCATCGCGAACAGGAAGTACACACAACCCAACACCCGGCTGTACGAGTGCTTCGGGAAGTACCGGCTCGTCATGTACGCCGCGACGTCGCCTTCCGCGCCGAGTGCGAGACCGATGAGCACCGCCCCGAGGAACAGTGCCGGACTCGAGGTCGACGAGATGAGCAGGATGACGCCGACCGCACACAGCGCGAAGATGACGGCGCCGACGAACGATGCGAAGATCCGGTCGAGGAGGTATCCGACGCCGAGTCGGGCGGCGACGGACGAGAGGCTCAGCACCGACAGCAATGTCACCGCCAGCGTCTTGTCGATCCCCTTGTCGGTGGTCATCGGGACCACCTGCGACATCAACCCGAACGTTGCCGACGAGACCAGGAAGATCGCCGCGCACAGCAGCCAGAACTGTCGGGACGTGCGGGCGATGCGCCACAGCGACTCACCGGCCGTACGGCCTTCCGATCGTGCCGCGACACGTTCGCGCTCGTAGTCTGCGGGCATCTTGGTCACGAAGGCGTACACCGCGGTCGGGATGGCCGTGCACAGTGCACCGATCACCAGAAATGTCCCGCGCCAATCGATCAGCCCCACCAGCCAGTTGGCCAGATAGGGCATCAGCACGCCGCAGGCACCACTGCCGGCCATCAGCAGCCCCAGTGCGAGCCCACGCCGGTCGACGAACCAGGCGCTCACCACCGTGGCATGTGCGACCGGGTTGACCGCACCCGCACTCGCCCCGATCAGCACACACAGGGCGTAGAAGGCGATCTGGCTGTTGGGGATCACGGCCATCAACATCAGACCGATGCCGAAGCCGAGGGTCATCGGCAGCGTCGGGATTCGCGGTCCATACCGGTCGACGAGCACGCCGAGGACGATGATGCTGATGCCGACGAAGACGGTCTCGATCGAGAATCCGTTGGTGATCACATCACGGCTCCACCCGAACTCTTCGGTCATGGGTTTCCCCAGGATGTTGAAGAGCACGTTCACCGTGGCGGTGCCGAACAGTAGGGTCAAGAATCCCGTTGCCACATACCACCATCGATTGAGATGGCCGGTGTGTGCGGGCGTCGTGGTCATGGTCAATGCGAACTCCCCTGCGGTCTGGGTGTCGTCCAAGAGATCCGGACCTGATGTGCCGGACGTCACACACTGAAACATATGGACCGACCAAAAGTAAATATCGGACCTAGTACACAGTCACCCGGCGACGCACGCCATCCCGGCGACGACGTCGACCACCACTCTTGCGTCCCGCAAGGTTCCACGGTTAGTGTGGCGTAAATGGTCAGTCCATATACGCGACGGGCCGTCACCCCATCTACACAGCGAGAGGACACCGAAGTCTGATGAGCGAATTCACCGACATCACCTACGAGGTCGACAACGGGCTGGCATGGATCACGATCAACCGTCCGGAGCGCTACAACGCGTTCCGCGCGCAGACCGTCGACGAGCTGATCCTCGCCTTCAAGCGCGCCTGGGCCAGCTCCGACGTGGGCGTCGTCGCCCTCACCGGCGCCGGCGACAAGGCATTCTGCGCCGGTGGCGACCAGAAGCAGCGCGCCGAGACCGGCGACTACGGCCCCTCCCAGAGCGGCCTGTTCGAGGTCGAGTCGCTGCACCGCGTGATCCGCGACAACCCGAAGCCCGTGATCGCGGCCGTCAACGGCCTGGCCATCGGCGGCGGCCACGTCCTGCACGTCCTGTGTGACCTCACCATCGCCGCCGACACCGCCCAGTTCGGGCAGAACGGCCCGCGCGTCGGTTCCTTCGACGCCGGACTCGGCTCGGGCTACCTGGCACGCGTCGTCGGCGAGAAGCGCGCACGCGAGATCTGGTTCATGCTGCGCCGCCTGTCGGCCGAGGAAGCACTCGACTGGGGTCTGGTCAACAAGGTGGTCCCGGCCGCCGAACTCCGCAACGAGGTGCGCGCCTGGGCCGACCAGATGCTGGACTTCTCCCCCACTGCACTCAAGGTGCTCAAGCAGTCGCTCAACACCGACACCGAGCACTTCGTCAGCGTGGGACAGATGGCGTACTCCACCCTCGAGATCTTCGGCGAGACCCCCGAGGCCCGCGAGGGTATCACCGCCTTCAACGAGAAGCGCAAGCCCGACTTCACCCCCTACCGGGGCAAGTAGCGTGCAGTTCTCCACAGAACAGCGTGAGTTCGCGGCGGCAGTGTCGGACTACTGCCGCCGCGAACTGGCCACCGTCGCCCAGCGCGATGCGGTGACCGACGGCGGGACCCTGGCCAACAGTCCGACGGTGCTGGCCGACATGGCCCGCAACGGTTGGCTGGGGGTGTCGCTGCCGGAACAGTTCGGCGGCGGCGGTGCGGGATTCGTCGAGGAGTGCATCTTCCTGGAGGAGTCCACCCGTGGACTGGCCCCGATCACCGCCTACTCCACCGGCCTGACCGCCGCACAGACCTATCTGCGGTGGGGCACCGACGATCAGAAGAAGACCGTCGTCACCAACCTGGTGGCCGGCAGGCTCGAGGCGATCGCACTCAGCGAACCCGGCGCGGGTTCTGACCTCGCCGGGCTCCGGGTGAGTGCCCATCGCGACGGCAGCCGCTACGTACTCAACGGCCAGAAGACCTGGATCTCGGCCGCTCATGTGGCCGAACACATCCTGGTGCTGGCACGCGAGGACTCCAGCGGCACCAAACATCAGGGTATGACCCTGCTGATGGTGCCCACCTCGACCCCGGGGCTGACCATCCGCGGCATCGAGACGATGGAACCGCGGACCTGTAACGACGTGTTCTTCACCGACGTCGTGGTCCCGGATTCGGCGGTTGTCGGCACCCCGTGTCAGGCGTGGAAGCAGCTCATGCGTGGACTCTCGATCGAGCGGATGATCATCTCCGCCATGAGTATCGGTGGTGCACGACGCGCGCTCGACGACGTCATCGCCTATGCGGGAGAACGCGAGCAGTTCGGCCGGCCCATCTCGTCGTTCCAGGCCCTGCGTCACCGGATCGCCGACCTTGCCACCGACATCGAGATGGCACGGGTGTTCGTCTACGACGTCGCCGCCAAGATCGATGCCGGCCTCGAGGACGATCTCGCCCGTGAAAGTGCCATGGCGAAGATGCGCTGCACCGAGATCGCCAAGAACACCGCACTCGAGGCGATGCAGATGATGGGCGGCTACGGCTACGCCCGCGAATACGGCATGGAGGGCCAGGTCCGCCGCGCCCTGGCTCCGCCGATCTACGGTGGCACCAACGAGATCCAACGCGAGATCATCGCGAAGAACATCGGCCTGTAGGCAATCTGCCGGCCCCGACCATCGACGAGGTGTCCGATGAGCGAAACCCCCTTCTCCTCAAAACTGCTGTCCGGCAAACGCATTCTCATCACCGGCGGCGGTACCGGCCTCGGTCGCGGAGTTGCACGCCACCTGGTGGAACACGGCGCCGAGGTCCATTTATGGGGCCGGCGTGAGGCGGTCCTCGCCGAGGCCGCGGCCGAGGCTTCCGAACCGCGTCCCGGATCGGTGCACTACCACACCGTCGACGTTCGCGACTACGAGAACGTCGACGCCACCATGGGTGCCATCTGGTCCGAGCACGGCCCGCTGACCGGCGTGATCAACAACGCCGCGGCCAACTTCATCGCGCAGACCAAGGATCTCAGTCCGCGCGCCTTCCAGGCGATCACGAGCACCGTGATGAACGGCTCCTTCCACACCGCACATGCCGCGGGTAAGCGGTGGATCGCCGACGAACTCCCCGGCTCCATCCTGTCCACCCTCACCACCTGGGTGTGGACGGGGTCGGCCTTCGTCGTCCCGTCGGCGATGGCCAAGGCCGCTGTGCACTCCATGACCATGTCCCTGGCCGTCGAGTGGGCCAAGTACAACATCCGGGTCAATGCCGTTGCCCCCGGACCGATCCCCACCGACTACGCCTGGGAGATGCTCAACCCCACCGACAAGAGTTCGGTGGGCGCCACGCAGACCGATCAGATCCCCGCCGGCCGGGCCGGGACGATCGACGAGCTCGCCAACCTCACCATGTTCCTCCTGTCGGATGCCTGTGACTACCTCACCGGCCAGACGATCGCCATGGACGGCGGCCAGATGCTGGCCGGACCCGGCACCTTCGCCGGTCTGACCACACTGTCCGACGCCGACTGGCAGCAGATCAAGGAGACCAGCAAGGCCGCTTCGGAATCGAGCAAGTCCCAGCGAAGTGTCTGACACCCGCAACACCGAAATGGCCGCTGTCGTCGACAGCGGCCATTCTCGTGTCCCCACAACTCATCCACGGCCCGTGGATGATTGATCCGGGCTACCGGTCGATGATTGAGCCGGGACCGAGCAT
>NZ_BCNF01000081.1 GCF_001485495.1 Gordonia desulfuricans NBRC 100010
CACCACCGAGCAGTTCAGCTCAAAACGCTGACAAAGGTCAGGTTGCAGAAATGCGGCCTGACCTTTTCTCTTCGAGGGCAGCTCATCTATCGGCCGAGCCCGGTGTCTTGGAGACGCGGTGAACGGTGGAGAGTTCGTCGTCCAGATTCTGACCCGGATCGTCGTTTGATGAACTCGACGACGAGGAAGAGTCACCCATCGACACTTCCGACTGTCGACGGCGCGGACTCGAACGGGGAGAGTCCCCTGTGAACAATCGCTGTGCGGGCGATGACTGTGCTGATGTGTGCGGACTCGTGGCGACGGCACGGCGGGTCAATGTCATGTCCCTGACGGTCAAGTCTCGTTGCCGCCAATCTGACGGATTATGTCGGCCCCCATAGCATGGAGTGCCATGGAGGTAACACTGTCGACTGCGGGCATCCCTGACAGGGACCGTGACGAGTACTGGCGGCAGATCATCTGTCGGACGTTTGTCGAGTTGGAAGTCGACCACCAGCGGGGTCCTGCGTTCTGCGGGGCGGTGCGGACCAGGTCCTACGGTGATCTGCGCGCGACCCGAATCAGTTGCGATCCGATGATCGCCACGCGCAGCCGACGCTGCATATCCGACAGCGTCGATGATCGGTACCTCCTGGCTCTGCAGCTGCGAGGTCGTACGGTCGGCATCCAGGATGGCCGAGAGGTGGAACTCCGGCCCGGTGACTTCACCATCTTCGACACCGCGCGTAGCTACTCGGTGGACTTTCAGGGAGGCGGGTTCGACCACCTGGTCTTTCATATCCCGAGGTCGGCGCTGGCCGCCCGCGGCACGCTGGCCCCTGACGCCACTGCGCGTCGCGTCGATGGATCATCCCGGGGGATAGGGTGGGTGGTGTCGGGTTTTCTCGCCAACCTTGAGCGGGTCGGCGAGAACATCTCCGACCTTGAACGCGAGCAGCTGGGCGAGGCGGGTATCGATCTGTTGTCCTCTACTCTGCGGTGGGTCTCCCGGCCAGCTGATTGCCACCCCGTCGGCGCCCAGCCGTCGTCGACGAGTATCAAACAGTACGTGCGTACCCGACTCGACGATCCGGCGCTCGACCCTGGCAGCGTCGCTGCGGCCTTTGCGATTTCTGTACGACACGTGCATCGGCTGTTCTCTGATGAGGCGGAGAGCTTCTCGTCGTGGGTACGCAACGAACGGCTGACCCGATGCTTCGACAGGCTAGGTGATCCAGGGTATCGAGATGTCGGCATCCATGACATCCGTGAGCGCTATGGCTTCACCGACGCGGCCGTCTTCAGTCGAGCATTCAAAAGACGATACGGCATAACGCCCTCGGCACGTCGCGAACAGATTAGTGATCCGCCCTGATCGGTGGCCCGTCGCCTGTCACGCGTCGGCCGAGCACATCCACTCATGCTGTCAGCGGTCACCTAACTCCCCACGTTGATTGGGTTGTCCGTCACGCAGTTCCCCACCCTGGGGTGTCCCTCGGGATGGACGAGTCGGTGACCGTGGCGACCATTGCGCAACGGCTACGAGACGACCACGGTGTAGACGTGTGACAACCTCAAGACCGGAGTCGAGCGCCCGATCTCTACGACCCCACGATCAACCGGGCCTACGCCCGGTTCGCGGCGTTCTACGACGTCGTGATCGACCCGGCACGCGCCCGCAAGCCCAAGGACAAACCCCGGATTGAACGACCCGTGCCTACATCCGGGACTCGTTCTCCGCGGGGCCGCACCTTCACGTCGGTGCCGCAAATGCAAGACGCCGCAGTGGTGTGGTGCACCGAGGTGTACGGGTTCGTTCACATCGTGGAATCGATGGTATGCCTCCCATGGAGCTGTTCACCCAGATCGAACAGTCAACCCTGAAACCGTTGCCGCCACGACGATGTGAGCATGCTGTCTATCACGTCGGGAAGGTCGCTGCGGACTGTCACGTCACAGCGGGCATCGCTCTGTACTCGGTGCCGTGGCGGTTGATCGGGCAGCGCGTCACCGTCCGCATTGCCGGTGACGTCGTGCAAGTCTTCGACGGCGACGAGGTGGCAGCTACCCACGTCCTGCACATGACGGGCCGGTCGACGAACTTCGAGACCACCCACCCCACGAGGTCGCCCACACCCTGCAGACGGTGTCCTGGTGCCGTCGGCAAGCCGACGAGGTCGGCCCCGGCGCGGTAGCCGTCGTCACCGAGTTCTCTGAGCTCAACGCCTACACCGCTTACGGGCGATTCAAGGCATCGTCGGACTACGGAAGAACCATCCCGACCATCGGATCGATGCCACATGCCACCGCCCTGTGCAGGTCGACGATGTGCAGTACCGCACCATCAACGGAATCCTGGTTGCCGGCACCGAAAACTAGGGAGCGCCCGCACCGGCCACAACAGCGACCCCAGCGCTGCTCAGCGGCCCACACGCCTTCGATACCGCATCAGGCCAATGACAGTTTGTTCCCATTTACGGTGATAGACAGCGACTTTCAAATCTTCTCAACCAAGGAACGGCTGCTATGACCATCCATGATCCCAGCCTGCGCACGGCGCTGAACACTCTGAAACTGGGCGGCATGCTCGACACTCTCGATGCTCGGCCGGCGCAAACCCGCGACGGCGAGCTCGGGCACCTGGAGTTCCTCCAAGTGCTCTGCGAAGACGAAATCTCCCGCCGTCGACGGAGGGCTCGCATGGTCAAAGAGTTGTCGCTCGGAGTCAACTAATCATTACTGCCGCAACGGGATTCACCGTAGCGACACAGTATGAAACAGTTCTGAAACTTCTCGGTGTGAGCCTCGAGATCGAGCAAATGCTCAGTCCCCCAGCAACTACAGATGTTGCCTGGCGAAAGGTGTGGGGCGTCTGCCTCACTGTTCGACATAGGAGAAGATCAATGATCACCAGGCATATGCCCGACCTCGGTGCCCTCAACTACATTCCGGCGGAAGCCATGGCAGACCTCGGATTCAGCTCGGTGGTTGTCTCCGATGGTCTGGTTTTTGTCAGCGGTGTTGCACCGATTCAAGGACCCGAGTTCGCGATCGTCGGCGAGTCAGACCTCGGGGCCCAATGTGCGTATGTTCTCGATGTGCTTGCAAAATCACTTGAGTCCGTGGGTAGTTCACCCAAGAGTATCGTGGATCTCACCGTATATCTGACGGGTACGACCGAGATCGGGTCGAAGTACACCGAGATAGCGCCACAGCTTGCCAGGTTCGTCGGCAACGATCGGCCGACGGCAACTGCGGTTGGGGTTACCAGTTTGTTCTTGCCGGCACAGCAGATCGAGGTGCGTGCCGTTGCCAGGGTGTCGCGGTGACTGTTGCGGGATTGTTCGACCCGATCAACCTCGGCGGGCTCCGTCTGCCCAATAGGATTGTCATGTCACCGCTGACCAGAAACCGTGTGGTTCCTGGGATCGATGCGCCGAGAAGCATTGTCGCCGAGTACTACTCACGGCGGGCTGCGGCGGGATTGATCGTCGCGGAGGGGTTGGTGATCTCGCCGACTGCTCGTGGCTATATGTGGACTCCTGGAATCTACAGCGATGCCCAGGTTGATGCGTGGCGCAGCGTGGTCGATCGAGTTCACAACAGCGGTGGCCGCATCATGGCACAGTTGTGGCACGTGGGCAGGATGTCACATCCGGTCTTCCTTCCGGGGTACTCGGCCCCGGTTGGGCCGTCAGGAGTTCGAGCGGACGCAAAGGTCTACCTGCCTCACGGCTCCACCCCTCCGGGTTCGCCGCGCGAGCTTGAAGTCGATGAAATACGGGAAATAGTAAGAGATTTCGCCTCGGCTGCACGACGGGCGCGGATCGCCGGGTTTGATGGTGTGGAGATTCACGGGTCCAATGGCTACCTCGTCGATCAATTCCTCCGAGACGGAAGCAATCGGCGTACCGACGAGTACGGGGGTCCGCCAGAGAACCGAGTGCGGTTCGCGCTCGAAGTGGTGGATGCTGTGATCGGTGAATTCCCTTCGGAGAGAGTTGGAGTGAGGATATCTCCGGTCAGCACCCATAACGATATGTTCGACAGCTGTCCCCAGGAGTTGTTCGGCTTGCTGGCGACGGAGCTGGGACGTCGACAGGTCGGGTTCATTGACGTCATCGAGGGGCAGCTCGGCGGATCGCGTGACTTCGGTGAGTTCGACTATAGGACCCTGCGCTCGGGATTCAGTGGTGCCTACATATCCAGCAACGGACACACCAAGGAAACAGCTGCTGGCGCGTTGGCAGGCGGCGGCGCAGACCTCGTCTCCTTTGGGCGAGCATTCATTGCCAACCCCGATCTGGTTGAGCGGCTGCGGCGGGGCGACCGGATGAACGAACCCGACAGATCGACCTTCTATTTCGGCGGTGCGCGCGGCTACACAGATTATCTGAATGTTGATGACAGTGTTCTCAATAGCGATCAAGGATGACAATGAGAATTGAAGCAGGATCCGCATTTACCAGGGCTGCGGCTCGATTCGGTGACCGCACTGCGGTGATCGATACCTTGGGAAGCAGTCGGACATACCGAGAACTGCGAGAATGTGCGAATGCGCTGGGCTCGGGGTTGATCGCGTCAGGGGCGCATCGTGGTGACCGAGTAGGGGTGTTGTCGCACAATCGGGTCGAAGTGGTCGAGGCATGGTTTGGCCTTGAGCGGTTCGGGCTGGTACGGGTGGTTTTGCATTCCCACTTCGATATCGCCACGCATGTGCGGACGATCGGCGAGGTAGGGGTATCGACGCTGATCTTCCATGAGGCATTCACTGCCCAGTTGGAGTCCGTGCGAGACGAACTCACAGAGGTCGGAACCTTTGTGTGCATTGGTGATTCCTGTCCGGAGTGGGCGGTCTCCTATGAAGCGGTGATCGCACTGGGGAGCCAGGCCGACCCTTGTCTGGATGTCGAGGAGGACGAGCCGTGCTTTCTTCAGTTGACCACTGGGACAACGGGACACCCGAAGCCGTGGATTCACACGCACAGATCGTGGCGGGCGGTGATCGAGAACAACATCGAGCACCTCGACTCATTTGGACGAGGCTCGACTGCGGTCGACGGCGATGATGTCAATCTGCACTTTCATGCACTGCAGTGGGCGACCGGGTTCCAGACGCTGATGCCGTATCTACTCAGAGGTGCGCTGACGGTTGTCGCCGACGACTCGGCATTCGATCCGAACGTGCTGCTGGCGCAGATCATCGATTATCGGGTCACCGGAATGCTCATACCGGCGCCGATGCTTGCCCCGTTGCTCGACATCGTCGAGCGGGACGAGACGACTCTGCCGAACTTGCGTAAACTCGTCATCTTCTTTGCGACTGAAGAACTCTTGCAGCGAGTCTCGCGGATCCTCGGGGACTGCTGGTGCCACGGTTACGGCTCCTCCGAGCAGGGGGCGCCGGTGACGAGGCTGCTCTTCGACGACATCGACTCCGAAGATTCCTGGGCTAGTATCGGTCGGCCGTTGTCGTTCACCGAGATTCGGATCGTCACTGTCGACGGAGAACCCGTGGCACCCGGGGACGTGGGTGAAATCGTGATCCGGACCCCGATGGCCGCAGCCGGGTACTGGGGACTGCCAGAGAAGACCTCCGCGGCGTTCTTTCCGGGCGGATGGTTTCGCGCCGGCGATATTGGATCGATGGACGCAAGCGGGCGGGTGTACTACCTCGACCGTGCCAAAGACCTGATCGAGACCGCCGCCGGTGTCGTCTACCCGCATACGGTGGAAGCACGAATCCTCGCACATCGAACGGTGGCCAACTGCGGGGTGACAGGTGTCAAGACCGCCGCCGAGAGTGCCAAGCAGGTGGTGGCGGCGGTCGTGCTCAAGGACGGAGTCGACGATGCCGACGGGGCGCGAGCGGCAATCCTCGAGCTCGTTGCTGCCGCGCCAGAGCACGAGCGCCCCGTCGAGGTCGTCATCGTGGAGGAGCTACCCACAGTGCTTGGTGGGGCCAAGGTCCAGCGTGAGGTCTTGGCACACCGGCTGGTCGAACTCGGGGTAGGCGTGTCGGTGTGAGGCAACCTAGAGCGTGTCTCCTGGAGTGCTGTAGCCAGTTGACGATGGCGTCGAGGGTCACCCCTGCCCGGTAGGTGAGTTTGTCGTATCGGGTGGCCGGCCTTCGCCATTGCTGTGACCAGGAGAAGGATCGATCCACAACGTCGCGACCTGGGGTTGACCCCATTTGCCGGACATCCTGATGGCCAGTGTGAGGCTGGTCAGGGAGGACGGAGTGATGGGAGCAGAGCGCAGGAGTTACCGAGGTCGCGCGGGAGATCGGTGTGGGTGAGCAGTTGCTGGGCCGGTGGGTCGCGGTCGAGAGGGCCCGGATGGATGACCCCTGGCTGAACCAGGAGTATCCGGGCTCGACCCGCTCGGCTTGTCTGAGCTGTTCGAGCAGGCCGACAGCAGAGCCGGCACGATGAGTGGGGCGGCCAGCGCGTGGGGATACGACGCGTTGAGCAATTGTCATGAAGGTCTCCTGCGGGACAGAAGGTGCTTCACGAGAACGAATTCGACTGTTCGAGAGCGGCAGCGACCTCTCCGGCGGCTCGCTCCCCGGCGTGGATCGCTCCCTCGACGTAGCCGGGGTGCTCGGCGGCGGTCTCGGCGCCTGCCCAATGCAGAATGCCGGCCGGCTCGTGCGGATGGGGCATGATGCCGGCGGTGGTGCCGGGGTCGGGGACGACGACATATCCGCCCTCGACGTGCTCGTCCTGGTGCCACGCCTTCTCGTGCCACTCCACCGGGTCGGCGATGGGCTTGCCGAGGTGCGGGACCAACGGGTCGAGGAGCACCCGCCTGCGCTCATCGGGCTCGAGGTCTGCCAGGTTCCGTGCCTCCGGCCCGGACGCGAGCATGCAGAGGTGTCCGGGGCCACCGGGCGCCGTCGAGTCGGTGATCACGCGGCCGGGCTGGTCGAGTACGAGCAGCTCACCTCGGGCACGGTCTCGCCAGAAGGGCTGCTCGTAGACGGCGACGGCCTTGTAGACCGTCCCCATGTGGGTGTCACGCTCCAGGGTCGCACGCTGGGCCGGGAGCGGCGGATCGTGGTGGATGCGAGCTGCGACGGGCGGCGGGACGGCGACGATCACCCGGCGGGCACGGTAGGAACCGTCCACGGTGCGGACGGTCGCACCGGTTGCGTCCCGCTCGATGGCGGTGACCCGACTGTCGGTGTGGACACGGCTGCCGAGCTCCGCGGCCAGTCGCTCCGCGAGCGTCCAGATCCCCTCGACGAGAAGTGCCTCCTGGGCACCGTTCTTCGTCGCGAGGATGGTCGACATCCCGCCTTGCTCGCGCACCAGTCGGGTCATGGCGTTCACCGAGAAACGGTCCAGGTCCGCGGTCCAGGAGACCAGTGCGAGGACCTCGAGGAAACGGCGGGCGAGCCGCCCCGGAACCTTCTGCAGCCACCGGTCGAGCGTGGTGTCGTTCCAGCGGTCGGTGCGTCCGGTCCGGGCAAGGATGTCGACGGTCAGCAGCGCCGGGATGATCGGCAGAGTGGCCGGCGAGACCAGGGGGCGCCTGCGTCCCCGGTCGATGATGTCCGGCATGCCTTCTGTGTACATGTCGTACTTGGTGAGACCGAGCTCGGCGGCCAGCGCAGTCACGCGGTGGTGGCCCGCACCGATCCACTGCCCGCCGAGGTCCAGGTGTGAGCCGAGCGCCGTGGTCACGCCCATCACCCGGCCGCCGACGCGATCCGCCGATTCGAGGACGATGACGTCGACCCCGCGCCGGCGCAGATCGCGCGCGGCCACCAGTCCGGACATGCCGGCGCCGACGACGATCACGTCGGCCTCCGGCGACCCCGCCTCCGCAGGGCCGTCGAGGCCCTGGGGTTCGTTCTGCATGCTGTCTCCTCAGTAGACGATCTGATGGCGAGGCACTCCGCGGTCACCCAGCACCTCTCGCAGATCACAAAACTCGATCTAAAGTCGACATCGAATTTATGGCGTAGGTCACACCGTGTCAAGCAATCCCGGCGAGGCGATTCTGGGGCTTGAGAACAGCTCCCGGCGGACCGCGACCGACGGAGGGGCAGCAAACAACGCCGCAGGGCGCGCCGAGAAGTCGCCAGGCGTTGTCGGGGCGACAAGGCCCCCGGCGGGCGCGGACAGGCGCCGGTCAGCGCCGGCGGAGGGGAGCTACGTGCGGGCGGCGTAGGTCTCGAGGTAGGCCGTGACGAGCCGCTTCGTCTCGACGATCGTGCCCTCGTCACCCTGAGGGGAGAGTTCGAATGCGGTGTCGAAGAGCCGGTCAGCGGCCTCGCAGGCCACGCCGACGACTCGGGTCGGCATGTCTGCGCGCACGAGCTTCCGGCGGAGCAGGAAGGCAGCCAGTTCCTCGGCTCGCGAAGCGTCGTACGCACGCACGAAGTCCCTCACCGTCTTGGACATCGAGTTGCGCCCGACGTACCAGAGTTGAATGAGGCTGGGATTCTCCCGGAAGTAGGCAACCGACTCGTCGACGACCGTCTCGACGGCCTCGGGCAGCGTCTCGAGCGGGCTGGCATCGAGGGCAGCCTTGACGCGGTCGTCGAACGCTCGCACGTGGCGCTGGATCAGCTCGACGTCGATCTGGTGGCGATCGGCGAAGTAGTGGTAGATAGACGCCACCGGGATGCCGGTTCGCTCCGCGATCGCCTTGAGGGTGGCCGCCTCATATCCGTCGAGGAGCAGCTCGCTCGCCGCATCGAGGATCGCCTGCACGCGTTCGACGCCCCGCCGCTGGACCCCAGCAGAGCGCGCCGACCGAACTGCCGCCCCAGATCGACTCGACGGGACGGAGGTCCTCGCAGAGCGACGAGCCTTCTCGATCACGATTCGAGATCGTATCATTCCAGGACATCTGACCCGGAGCCACCGCGGCTCGTCAGCCGCATCAGCGGAGCAGCCGCCCGGCCCGGGTAACCACCACCTGTCGTCGGCGGCCGACGGTCGTGACAGTCACCAGGCCTCGCCAGCGTCGAGCGGCCCGCGGCCACGGCTTCGAGACCCGTTGCACGCCACGTGGTCAAGGGGATACCCAGTCATGGCCGGTGGACCGCGACCAGATTCGCGTGCCGGATGTCAGCCGGGGCGCTGTCCGGTCAACGCGCTCCGGGCGATGGCGGCTGCAACTGCGCCGAGGGTGACCGGATCGCGGGAAGACCTCGGCTCGGAGACGTTGACCAACAGGTTGTGCACCGGACCGTACAGGTTGTAGCTCCTGACCGGTTCGCCGCCGCCCACACGCCAGTCCAAGGCGGTCAGCAGCTCCGCGATCCGCTCGAGTGGCAGAACCCCGTCCTCGGACGTGGCCGCGAAGAACAGCAGCAGCATCGAGGAGTCGACGTCGAAGCCGGAGGCGTCGGTCGGGACGAGCCGCTCACCGAGATACTCGACGAGCCCGGCGGGATCGTTCATCAACGCGGTGCCGCGTCGGGTCCGAACGAGTCGTCCCTTGTACTTGCGCAGCAACCCCAGCTTCTGCAGCAGTTCCCGGAAGTTCTGCAGCGGAGCGCAATCGGATTCGCGTGTGCGCGCACCGATCCAGCCCTCCATCGAGGGCACCACCGCGCAGGCCGGTCCGACGTCGACGGGTTTGAGGTATCCGCTCGCGGTCAGCACGAAGCCGTCGTCGCCGGCATGGTCCAAGAACCAGAGAATCGGGTGGAGCCCCTCGGCGAGTGCGGCCGCAGCCATCGGTTCCGGCACGGCGAGCAGGCGTTCAGCCCGGGCAACGAGATCATCGGAGTCCGGCTGCGCCTGTAGCCGATAGAGCAGTCGATGCAGCCGTGGATCGATCCCCGCGGTGGCGATCCGGTTGATCGGATCGTCGAACACCGCGTTGACCTCGTCGACATCGAAATGGGCGGGATCGTCGAGCACCTCGGCGAGTTGGTCGGCATCGGTGAGATGCCCACAGTCCTCGGGAGGTGCGGCCCGGCGCCCGTCGACGCAGCGCACGGCCGGTGCGTCGGCGGGCAGCGGCAGCACCTCCTCGAGGCGGAGCGTGAGCTGCCAGTCGTCGCCGTAGTCGTACACATAGTGCAGGGTGTCGCCGGGCTCGTGCAGCGTCTCGTCGAGGCGGACGTCGGTGGCGGGGGTTCCCTCCTCGTCGCCCTCGTCGACGTCGAACGGGCACAGGAACAATTCGGTGTCGCGGCGAAAAGCAGCGCCGCCCAACGAGAACTGGTGTAGGTGGTAGTCGAGCCACGCGAACGACGTCTGGATCGCACGGTGCACGACGTCGAGCCGTACGTCGGATCGGATGTCGAGGCTCCGCCAGATCGCGGGTCGTGCGTCGTCGAGGTCGATACGAACACGAAGCAGCACCGGATGGGGGAGCGGAGGCTTGCGCAGATGCGGTCGCGGTGGACGTAGGGTGCGCGGACCTGGCCTGTCCACCATCGACCTGACGGCATCGGTCGTCGCGTCACGGTCGAGCCCTGCGATCAATGCCTCGAACTGTTGACGGATCTCGTCCTCGGACGGGGTGTCGGCCATGTGGCCAGGGTAGTCGTCCAGGCGAGAAGGAGGCGGTCCGGTTCGCGTGCCCACGGGAGCCGGACATCTCCCCCGAGCGAGATGGACTGGCACACTGGCCAGATGAGTGTGTGCGACGTGCCCGCCGAACCGGTGCTCCACCCGGCGATCCTGGGCCGGTACAGTCCGGTCCGGTTCGACCGTGATGCCGTGGTCGGGGACGCGGCGATCGACACGATCCTCGATGCCGCCAGGCTCGCCCCGTCGGCGGGAAACTCACAGCCGTGGTCGTTCATCGTCGGCCGGCGAGACGATCCGGTGCATGCGCGGATCGTTGCGCATCTGGCGGCGAGCTCATCGAGGTGGGCACCCGACGCCTCGGTCATCGTCGTCAACGTGGTGCGCGTCCTGGTCGAGGGGACAGACTGGGCGTACTCGGAGTTCGCGCACTATGACATGGGGCAGGCGGTTGCCCATATGACATTGCAGGCGATGGCGATCGGTCTCGATGCCCACCAGTTCCGGGCGTTCGATCGCGATGCGGTCGCCGCCGAGTTCGGCGTGCCCCGCGAGTGGGAGGTGACGTCGATGACGGCGTTCGGGGTCGGCGTGCAGGCGGACGGCGAGGGTCCGGGTGTGGCTCGTGGACGTCGGAGTCGGGACGACGTGACATGGGTTCGGGACCGGAGGCTGCCGGCGGGGTCGTGACCAAGCCGGGTACCCGCCGACTCCCCACATGTTCTGGGCCCGGTCTCACCTCACGCGTTCGCCACCTCGGCCACCGGCCTGGCCTTCCGGAGCGCGGCCGTGACGACGCCATGAGCGGGGCTGAACAGGTAGACGATCGCGAACACGATCCCCTGCGTGAGCACCACCATCCCGCCGGGTGAGGTGTCCTGATAGTAGGAGACGTAGAGGCCGATCACGCCGCTGATGATCGCCACCGCCGGCGCGATGAGCAGCATGCGGTGGAACCGGTCGGTGAGCAGGTGTGCGGTGGCCCCCGGGATGATCAGCATCGCGACGACGAGGACGATTCCGACCACCTGCAGGGCGGTCACCGCGGTGAGGGCGAGCAACCCGAGCAGCAGTGCGCCAAGGAGTTTGGGGTTGAGTCCGATGGCGTAGGCATGGGTGGGATCGAAGGCGTAGAGGGTGAGGTCGCGTCGTTTGGCGATGAGCACGAGGGCGACGACGGCGCCGAGTACCGCGATCTGGATCAGATCCGAGCGCGAGACGCCGAGCAGGTTGCCGAAAATGATGTGGTTGAGGTCGGTCTGGCTGGGGGTGACCGAGATCAGGACGAGACCGAGCGCGAACAGCGTGGTGAACACGATGCCGATGGCGGCGTCCTCCTTGATCCTGCCGGGGTTGCGGACGGCACCGATGAGTCCGACGGCGAGAAAGCCGAAGACGATGGCGCCCAACGCGAATGGCATGCCGAAGATGTAGGCGAGGACCACTCCGGGCAACACCGCATGTGAGACGGCGTCACCCATGAGCGACCAGCCGATCAGCACCAGCCAGCACGACAGCAGCGCACACACGGTGGAGGCGATCAGTGTCGCGGCCAGCGCGCGGGTCATGAAGGTGTAGTCGAACGGGTCGAGGAGGAGATCGACGATCGCGGTCATGGGTGTTCCTGGGGGGTGGCAGTGGGGGACGCGTCGAGGGGATCGATACCGAAGGCACGGATGAGGTTGTCGGGGGTGATCACCACATCGGGGGTGCCATGCACCAGGACCCGGCGCATCAGCAGCAAGGCCTGGTCGGCGAGTCGGGGCAGGGCGTGTAGGTCGTGGGTGGAGATGAGGATGGTGGCCCCGCCGTCGGCCAACTCCCGCAGCAGCGTGCTGATGGTGGCCTCGGTGCGTTTGTCGACGCCGGCGAAGGGTTCGTCGAGCAGCAGGATGGACGCCTGTTGGGCGATGCCGCGGGCGACGAAGGCACGCTTGCGTTGCCCGCCGGAGAGTCGGCCGATCTGGCGGTGCTGGTACTCGCCGAGTTCGACCCGTTCCAGCGCCTCGTCGACGGCGGCGTGGTCGGCGCGGCGCAGTCGGCGGGTCGGCCCCAGGTGTCCGTAGCGACCGGTCATCACGACCTCGCGCACCGAGATCGGGAACGACCAGTCGATGTCCTCGGACTGCGGGACGTAGCTGATCGCGCCGTTGCGGCGGGCGGCTGCCGGGGGCCTCCCACCGACGCGGACCGTGCCGGCATCGGGGCTGATCATCCCCATGATGGCCTTGAACAGCGTGGACTTGCCGGAACCGTTCATCCCGATCAGTCCGCAGACGGTGCCCGTCCCGAGGCGCAGGTCGGCGCAGTCGAGGGCCACGGTGTCGCCGTACCGGACGCTGAGGTCACGCACGTCGATCACCGGTTGCTGTGCGGTGGATTCGGTCATGATGCGGGGCTCGTTCCGGTCAGCCCGGCGACGATGGTGTCGACGTCGTGGCGGATCAGGTCGAGGTAGGTGGGGACGGGGCCGTCCGCCTCGGACAGGGAGTCGACGTAGAGGGTGCCGCCGAAGCGGGCATCGGTGGCCGAGACGACCTGCTGCATCGGCTTGTCGGGGACCGTGGACTCGCAGAACACGGCCGGCACCCGGTTGTCGCGGACGAAGTCGATGGCCGCCGCGACCTGCTGGGGGGTGGCCTGCTGCTCGGCGTTGATCGGCCAGATGTAGCGCTCGGTCAGCCCGGCGTCTCGGGCGAGGTAGGAGAACGCGCCCTCGCAGGTGACCAGCGCCCGTTCGTTGGCGGGCAGGGCGTCGAGCGAGGACACGAGGTCCTTCTGTACCGCCGCCAGCTCGTTCTTGTACGCGGCGGCGTTGGCGCGGTAGCCGTCGGCGCCGTCGGGATCGAGTTCGGCGAAGGCCTCGGCGAGGTTGTCGGCGTAGATCCCGACGTTGAGCGGGCTCATCCATGCGTGCGGATTCGGTTTGCCCGCATAGGCATCCGAGGTGATGTCGATCGGTGTGATGCCATCACTGACCACCACGTGCGGGACGTCGAGGTCGTCCATGAACTGGGCGAACCAGGCCTCCAGGTTCAACCCGTTGTCGACGATCAGCGATGCCTGCGCGGCGCGGCGGATGTCGGCCGGGGTGGGCTCGTAGCCGTGGATCTCGGCACCCGGTTTGGTGATCGACTCCACCTGCAGCCGGTCCCCGGCGACGTTGGCGGCGATGTCGGCCAAGACGGTGAACGTCGTCAGCACCACCGGCTTGTCACCGTCGTCCGGCGACGTGGTCGAGCACGCCACCGCGGTCCAGGCGACCAGCAGTGAGGCCATCAGTGTCGCGAGAAACCGAGCCCTGTGTTTTGGCATGCCGATACTATAAGTTCGGCCACCCTGATTTGCGCAAGTGGCAGATCTCGGACAACGGGCGGGTCGGCGGTTCGTGGTCTGGGGGGTTCGTGGTCTGGGAGGGGCGTGGTGCCGACGCGACGCAGTCCCCACCCTCGGCTACAGGTACTGCCCCTGCGCGGGGGGTCGGCGCGATAGCGGCCCGAGCCGATCTCGGCCAGCAACGCCCGGGTCGTCAGAGCTCCGTCACTGCCGCCGAGGACCGCGCGGCGCACGATCTCCCGCAGGTCACTGCCGCTCGTCCGTTCCGGCAGCCGGGCGGCGACCGCTGCGCAGTCCACCTCCCCGGGCATGTTCTCGACCAGTGCGGCGAGGATCCGTGCGGCCGCGGCGGTGTCGGGGTAGCCGACCTCCACGATGCTGTCGAACCGTCCGGTCCGGACCGCAGCGGCGTCGAGCGTGGCGGGGTCGTTCGTCGAGGCGAGGGTCAGGATGCGTGCATCGGAGGCGATGTCCATGGCCTGCAGCAACTCGCCGAGCCCGCCACCTCCTCCGCGGCGGTCCCGCACGAACAGGTCCACATCCTCGAGCACGATCACCACCGGCCCGCCCAGTCGCTGCGCCTCCTCGATCACCTTGGTCAGCAGGTACTTTCCGGCGTTGGCCTCCACATAGATCACAGTGAAGCCGGCCTCGACCGCCTCGGTGGCGACGACCGCAGACACCGCACTCTTGCCGGTCCCCGGCGGACCGGCCAGCAGAATTCCCCGGCGCGACGCGAGGCCGTGCGCGTTGAGGAACGCGTGGCGATCACGCACCGCAGCGATCCCGAGGTCGATGTCCCGCCACACACCGGCGTCGACCACCACCGTCTCGCGGCGCAGTGCCGCAGGCAGGCTCATCGCGGAGAACCTCAAGACCTCGCCCGCACCCGCGCGGACGATCCGCCCGCGGTACGGATGCAGCGCGTAGGCGCGCGCCATCAGCGTGTCCAGTACCTCGCGTGCCTCCACCTGATGCCCGCGCGTCACGAATGCGGTGATCTCGGGCTCGTGGTGGACACCGGTCCGAGCGTCGATACCGATCACCATCGGTGCACCGTGGAGCAGCGTGCCGGCCGGGAAGATAGCCCGCAGGAGCTTCGGGTGGTGGTACGCCGTCTCGCCGACCGTGGTCTGTGTGTAGGAGGGAGGAGTGGTGTAGTCCTCGGGACCGAGCTCGGCGTCATACCGCGAGATCAGCTCGCCGAGTGCGAGGGCGACGGACGTCGCCTGCACGCCGTTGAGATACGTACTCTCGTAGAGGATTCCGGACCAGCCGGCGACGCCGAGTCCACGAACCGTGAACATCTCCTCGGTCTCGTGGTCTGCGAGGTCCCGGGTGGTGCCGACGAGCAGGTCGCCGAGGGCGCGCAGGGCCTGCGCCGAATCGTCGGGCAGCGCATCGATCCATGCCGCGGCGTCGGTGATGGGGGCCTGTGCAGCTCTGGTCGTACCGGTTTCGGTCAGTGTCATGGGTATCCGTCGTGGCGGGCAGCCCCGCATCGCCGACACCATGGGTGGTGAAGGTTTCCGTTCTACACGCTCATCCCGGCGATGTCACGCAGACAAGCGGCCGTACCTGCGGACTGATGGTGTCGGTGCAACGATGCTCACCGAGAACACACGTTGTGACGCAACATGTTACGACATCTCGTTCCCCGTGCCGGCCGAGCGCGGGTCATCCCGGCATGCGGTCCACGCCGAGCGGTATCGACGTACGCGGTGCTTCCGGATGCAGTGCCGCTGCGGCAGCCAGCGCACTCGTGTCGAGGTCGAGGCACTGCATCCACTGCCCGGCCCCGGCGGTCACCGATCTGTGCAGACGTGCGTAGATGCGACGCGCCCCACCGATGTCAGTCATTCCGGAGAACCCGCCAATCCCCATGCACGGGCGAGTAGTTCGTGTGACTGGAGGCGGTGGTCGAAGTCGTGGGTGACGCTCGTGATCACGAGTTCGTCGGCCCCGGTCACGCGGGCAAGGGTCCGTAGCCCGTCGACCACGGTGTCGGGGCCGCCGACGAACTGGGTGCGGATCCGATCGTCGACCAGCGCGCGGGCATCCGCGTCGAGCGGGGATGCGGTGCGGGGATCGGGGTACGGCTGCGCGCCCGCCCCGCTGCGGATGCCGTGCACCCAGTGCCCGTACGTCGAGGCGCGGTGCACCGCGGTCGCATCGTCGGGGGCCACCACCACATCCGCGGAGACCACCACATACGGTTCGGCGAGCACGGCCGACGGCCGGAACGCGCTGCGATAGGCCTCCACCGCCTCCAGCACGGTGGACGGGCTGACGTGATAGTTCGCGACGAACGGCAGTCCACGGGCCCCGGCGGTCTGTGCGCTCTGCCCCTTGCTGCTGCCGAAGATCCACACCGCCACGTCGGCGCCCTCACCCGGGACCGCCGACAACCCGATGTCGCCGTACCGGAATCGTCCGTCCAGCAGCGCCAGCACATCGCCGACGGCGTCGTCGAAATCCGGGGGAGTCGCACCGTCGAACTGGATCGCCTCGAACGCCGCCACGATCCGGGGTGCGCCGAGCAACGCCTCGACGGGGAACGGTGCCGGGATCAGCAGACCGTCGACGACCTGGTCGGGCTGGGGTGTCGATGCCACCACGGGCGGGATCGACCCGGCGAGTTCGGTGCGACGCTGCGCCGACCGCCCGAGTCCCAGATCCAGGCGCCCCGGGTAGAGCGCATCGATCGTGCCGAAGGCCTCGACGATCGACACCGGCGTGTGCAGGCCGCTCTGGATGGCCGCCGAGCCCACCCGGATGGTGTCGGTGGCGGCGGCCACCAGCCCGATCAGCGTCGACGTGGCCGAGCCGGCCACCGCGACCAGGTGATGTTCGGCCAGCCAGTACCGGCGATATCCGAGCTTCTCGACATGCCGGGCCAGCGCCACGGCCCGCCGGACGGCCGTGGCGGCGTCGCTGCCCTCGGTCACCGGGGCGAGGTCGAGCACCGACAGGGCGATGGCGGGCGCGGGGGCCGGGGGCGCACCGACTTCGGACATGTCGCTCCTCAACCGATCCCGACCACCGTGTGTACGGCCTGACCCCACCACCGAAGCGCCATCGCCGCGCGATCGACAGGGTTTGACCCACCCCGATTCGATCCCGCCGACCGCGGAATCCGGCTCGCCGGCCGATGGTTCGAGGCGAGGACGGCAATCTGACGATCCGACCGATGGAGGAAGTGATGGCCGACCACATTCACCTCGTAGTCGCGCTCGAGGGTGCGGGATCGCACCCGGGCGCCTGGCGGGCACCCGATGCCCAACCGCAGGCACTGACCCGCGCGGACTACTGGCAGGGTCTGATCGCCACTGCCGAGACCGGGCTGCTCGACTTCGTCACGATCCCCGATTCCTTTGCGCTGCACCGGGGCCACCCCCGCACCGACCGTGCCGTCGGGGGGCTCGACGCGGTCCTGCTGGCATCGCGGCTGGCCCCGACCACCGCCCGCATCGGGCTGATCCCCACGGCCACCGTCACCCACACCGAGCCGTTCCACGTGTCCAAGGCGATCGCCACCCTCGACCACATCAGCGGCGGACGTGCGGGTGTCGCCCTGCGCACCACCGCCGATCCCGGTGAGGCCGGCCTGTTCGGTCGCCGCAGCTTCCCCGACGACCCCTCCGTTCTTGCCGTTCTCGCCTCCGAGGCAACCGATTTCGCCACCGTCCTGGCCCGGCTGTGGGACTCGTGGGAGGACGACGCGGAGATCCGGGACGTGGCGACCGGACGCTTCGTCGACCGCGACAGACTCCACTACATCGACTTCGTCGGCGAGCACTTCGCCGTCCGCGGCCCCTCGATCACCCCACGGCCGCCGCAAGGCCGGCCGATCATCGCCGCCACCGGAGCCCACGCCACCGACCTGCAGCTCATCGGTGCCTCCGCCGACGTCGGCTTCATCACCCCCGGTGACGTCGACGACGCCGCTCGGGCGGTGGGGGCCATCGCCGCCGCCCGTACCGCCGCAGGCCGCGCCGGGGATGCACCGGTGCGGGTGCTCGTCGACCTGCCGGTGGTCCTCGGATCATCGAAAGACGATGCGGCCCAACGTCTCGAACAACTCGATGCCTGGGCGGGGGAGGGCTCCACCGCCGCCGCCGGACTCGTCGTCGGAACCGCGCAAGGGCTGGCCGACGAGATCGAACGCTGGACGTCGGTGGACGGGGTGGACGGCATCCGTCTGCGCCCGGCGGCATTGCCCCACGATCTGCAGGTCATCGTCGCCGATCTCGTCCCGGAACTGCAGCGCCGCGGCCTGTTTCGCACAGACCAGGCCGATGCCTCGCTTCGGGAACGCCTGGGACTCGCCCGCCCCCACAACCACTTCACCACACGGAAGACCGGTGTCGCATGACCAAACAGGTACATCTGGCCGCACATTTCCCGGGGGTCAACAACACCACGGTGTGGAGTGACCCCGCCTCGGGAAGCCAGATCGACTTCGCCTCCTTCGTCCATCTCGCACAGACCGCCGAGCGCGGCAGGTTCGACTTCTTCTTCCTCGCCGAGGGACTGCGGCTGCGGGAACAGAACGGCCTGATCTACGACCTCGACGTCGTCGGCCGTCCCGACACCTTCACCGTGCTGTCCGCCCTCGCCGCGGTCACCACACATCTCGGGCTCACCGGCACCATCAACTCCACCTTCAACGAACCCGTCGACGTCGCACGGCAATTCGCCACCCTCGACCATCTGTCCGACGGGCGTGCCGCATGGAACGTGGTGACCTCCTGGGACGAGTTCACCGGGGAGAACTTCCGCCGCGGCGGCTATCTCCCCGAGGACCAGCGGTACGCCCGGGCCAAGGAGTTCCTCGACGCCGCAGCCGTGCTGTGGGACTCCTGGCGTGACGACGACATCGTCGCCGACCCGGCCACCGGACGTTTCCTCGCCCGCGACGATGCCGGTGAATTCGAGTTCCACAGTTCACAATTCGACATCAGTGGGTACTTTCCCGCGCCCCGCCCGCCGCAGGGGCGACCGGTGATCTTCCAGGCCGGTGACTCCGACGAGGGCCGGGAGTTCGCCGCGGCCACCGCCGATGCGATCTTCTCCCGGCACGCCACCTATGACGCCGGGCGTGCCTTCCACGCCGACGTCAAAGGTCGCCTGGCGTCATACGGGCGTCGCGCCGAGGACCTGCTGGTGCTGCCGGCGGCGACCTTCGTTGTCGGCGACACCGACGCCCAGGCCGCCGAACTGGCCCACGAGGTGCGGTTGCAGCAGGTCAGCGGCCAGACGGCGATCAAGTTCCTCGAGCAACTGTGGAATCGGGACCTCTCCGATCACGACCCCGACGGCCCGCTGCCGCAAGTCGACCCGATCCCGGGGGAGAACACCGTCGCCAAGGGCCGGGCCGGCGTGCGCATGCACCGCGATCCGATCACGGTGGCCCGGCAGTGGCGGGACCTGGCCGAGGCCAAGAACCTGACCACGCGCGAACTCATCATCGAGGTCACCGGACGGCAGTCGTTCATCGGCTCCCCGGAGACCATCGCGCACACCATCAACCGCTTCGTGCAGGACGACGTCGCCGACGGCTTCATCCTGGTCCCGCACATCGTGCCCGGCGGACTCGACCGGTTCGTCGACGACGTGGTGCCGGTGCTGCAGGATCTCGGCGTCTACCGCAGCGAGTACGAGGGAACCACGCTGCGCGATCACCTCGGCCTGGCACGGCCGGAACTCAGTGCCGCGGATCGTCCGGTCGCGCGAACGCAATCCGGATGAGCTGCCGTAACACCTGCTCGTCGATCTGCTCGAGGCGTTTGACGTAGACGCAGCCGGCACCTTCGGTGTACTCACCGAGACGCGGCAGCAGGGCCGCACCCTCGGGGAGGTCCTTGAGCCCGTACAGCGAGATCGCCGACTTGCGCGGGGAGAACCCCACCTTCGGCCAGTCGCCCTCGGTGCGCGACGTCGTCGACGGCGACACATAGTGATAGGTGCCGTAGCCGACGATGGACGGTCCCCACATCACCGCGTCGACACCGGTCACCTCGCGCATGATCGCATCGAGCCGATGCCCCTCGTCGACGCGCCGCGCCGGGGTCGCGGCGTCCAGGAACTCGGGTACCGACGCATCGGTGGGTCGGGTCTTCGCCATACCGATGAAGGGTAGGCGCGGCAGCCGACAACCCGCGGATGGGGAGAAATACCCAGGTCCGCGGGTGCATCGATGGATGGACAAAACCCTTCCCGCGGGTCGGTGACGGGGTTACGTTTGCCTCGAATCCCCCAAAACCGATCTCCAGCACCCCCTGATCCGAGGCAGCCATGTCCTACTCCGACCCGCAGAACCGCCCGAACAACGCCGTGCCCGGTGGGACACCGCCGTGGCAGCCCCCGGCCCAGGTCGACCCGGCGGCACCGACGCAGGTCCACGGTGCGGCGTCGGCCGGAACCGCACAACCCGGATACGCCCAGCCGGGATATCCCCAGCCCGGGTCCGCCCAGCCCGGATCCGCCCCGCAGGCCCCGCCCCAGTTCGGTCATGGTGGCCCGCCGCCGGTACCCGATTTCGCACAGCCGCAGCACGCCTACGGCCAGCCCCAGCCGGGACAGGCCGTCCCGGGTCAGCCCGGCTACGGGCACCCGGCCGGGGCCACCCCGTACGGTGCGCCACCGGTCACCCCGGCCCCGGCGTCGGGCCCGATCTCCGGTGTGGTGTCCGTCGTCGCCGGTCTGATCGCATTCTCGGGTCTGATCCTGATCATCTCGGCATTCCTGCCGTGGGTCAGCGGCTTCGTCACCGTCAAGGGGCTCGGTGATTCCGACACCGGTGCCACCGACGGCGCCCTGACCCTGGTCATCGGTGTGGTGCTGCTGATCCTCGGCGGCGTCAGCGCGATCATCCGCAAACGGTCGGCGATCCACCTGATCGCCGGCATCGTCGCGGTCCTGGCCGGCGCGCTCACCGCGCTGATCGCGCTCGTCGACATCAGCGATGTGAACGATCTGTCGTTCCTCGACGTCCATGTGGGGATCGGGCTGTGGCTCACCCTGGTCTTCGGGATTCTCGCCGTGATCTTCGGGATCGTCGCGATCGTCAAGCGATCCTGACGCCGATCCCGAGGCGGCTACAGACCGACCTTGCCGGTCGCCCAGAACGGTTGTGTCCGGATCGCCTTGCGGGGAACCGAGTGCACCTCGCGGAGCACGGTGCGTTGCTGCTGGATCGACTGCCCGTGACCGGCGAGGTAGAACACCGACCCGTCGGTGAACGACGCGGCGGCGAGGTGGGTGAGGATCGCGGCACCGGGTGTGTCGCCGACGGCCTGCACGTCGGCACCGGGGACGAGTTCGGCGGTGGCGGCGACGTCGGCCGCCGGCACCTCCAGGATCGCGCGGAACCCGCGACCGGACGCCCCGATCCGATCCCGGAACGCCATGGCCAGCCCGATCACCGTCGCATCACCGATGACGACGATCGGTGCGGGTCCGTCGTCGAACACGAAGTTGCGGCGATTGGCCCACTTCATCATCGGGAGTTCGTCACCGACGGAGAGCCCCAGCACCACGTCCTCGCCGGGACCGTTGCCGTGCAGGCCGACGATCACCGTCAGCCGTCCGGTGCCACGGTCCAGGACGGCAGGGGTGTAGTGGCGGAAATCATTGCGCGAGAACATGATCGCAAAGGAATCACCGGGCGTGGTGGTGGCCGTGGTGAAGTCGGGCGACTCGAGTTCGAGGCGTAGGAGGTTGTCGCCGAGCCGGTCGCGGCCGGTCACCACGGGCGCGTAGCCCGCCGCGATGAATCTGTCGGCGATGAATCCGAGAGTCTTGGCCACGTGCCCACCCTTCCTCGAGTGAGGGCGACCTTACCGAGCCGGTGGTGCCGGTTCAATCACCGACCGACCGCGCGGGATCGCGACGCAGACTGAGACACTATTGTGCTTCTGTCTCAATGGTGAGATCGTCGTCACATGACGACGACCCCGGATCAGGGACGCTCGAAGCCCACACATGCCGATCGAGTCCGGCCTGATGGGTATGGGGCTGATGGATATGGGGCCGATGGATATGGGGCCGGGCGGCTGGGGGAGTCGCCATGGGACTCCCAGCACCACGAGTACGACTACGCGGTCACCGCCATCTCCGGCACCATCCCGGAGGCACTGCGCGGGGTCCTCTATCGGATCGGACCGGGCCGCCTCGACGTCGGCGGACATCCGCTCCACCACATCATCGACGGCGACGGGATGGTCACCTGCCTCGACATCGGCGCCGACGGGGTCCACGTCCGCAACCGCTACGTACGCACTCGTGCCTATGCCCGATCCGCCGAGACGTCGACACCGCCCAGGGGTTTCGGTACGCAACGGCTCGGTGGTGTCTGGGCCAACGCCCTGCGCTTCCCGGAGAACATGTCCAACACCAACGTGCTGGTGCACAACGAGGCGCTCTACACCCTGTGGGAGGGTGGCCGGCCGCATCGCCTGCACCCGGAGACCCTCGAGCCCGTCGGTCCCGAATCCTTCGGCGGCGCACTCAAACGCATCGGCGCGTTCTCCGCACATCCCAAGACCGACCCGGTCACCGGCGACGTCTACAACTTCGGTCTGGACTTCTATCCGCAACCGATGATTCGCTGCTACCGCCTCGACCGGAACGCCCGACTCCATCCGGCGGGCGGGTTCCCCATCCCCAAGCTGGGCTTCGTCCACGATTTCGCGCTCACCGCGCGGTATCTCGTCTTCGTCCTCGGCCCGCTGGTCGTCACCCGGCCGATTCCGGTGGCACTGGGGCTGCGGCCGTTCGACGACGCGCTGGAATACCGGCCCGACCTCTGCACCACCACCGTCCTGGTGCCCCGCGCCGGCGGCACCCCGATCCGGATCGACCATGATCCACTGTTCTACTTCCACGTGACCAACGCCTACGAGACCGACGATCAGGTGGTCGTCGAACTCGTCGCCCACGACCCCGGCCACGGCTGGGCGGAATGGAACGGTCACCTTCACGACTTCCGCACCGACTCGGGCCCCGCATTCGGCGGAACCCTCACCCGCCTGGCCATCACCCCGGCATCACGCACCGCCACCACCGAACCGCTGCACGACGCGGGATGTGAGTTCCCGCAGCTCGACCAGCGCTGCACCACCCGCCGCCACCGCTTCACCTACCTCGCCGAGGCATCGGCCCCTGGCGGCGACCCGGACTCCATCACCACCATCGACCACCGGACCGGTGCCCGCGACACGTTCCGCGCCGAGGGCGCCAACACCATCTGCGAGCCACTGTTCGCCGCGGATCCGGGAGCCGACGCCGAGGGAAAGGGCTGGCTGCTGACCCTGGAACATCAGCCGCAGCAGCGTAGTTCACGGATGATCGTGCTCGACGCGGAGCATCCCGGGGCGGGACCGATCGCGGCCGCCACCCTCGATCACCATGTGCCGATGACCTTCCACGGCACCTTCGTCCCTGCGGGGTGAGCGCCGTCAGCCTGCCTCTGGCAGGGTTGAGGCCATGCGCGCCGAGCACGTGCCCATCGCGGCCCACCCGGTCATCTACGAGATCAACACCTGGCCCTGGCTGGTCGGCCTGAGCTCCTCACTCGGACGTGCGGTGACGCTCGGATCGGTGCCGGAGGAGGTCTGGGACGAGGTCACCGCAACATCGGTCACAGCGACGTCGGGCGGTTCCGGTCCCATCGACGCGGTGTGGCTGATGGGGGTGTGGCAACGCAGCCCCGCCGGCGTCCGCATCGGGCTGGCCGACGGGCCCCTGGTCGACACCTTCGCCGACGCGCTGCCGGACTTCACCGACGCCGACGTGGTCGGCTCGCCGTATTCGATCCACGACTACATCGTCGACCCGCACCTCGGCGGACCAGAGGGCCTGGCCGCGGCCCGGCGCGCGCTCGCCGCGAGGGGCGTCGGCCTGATCCTCGACTTCGTCCCCAATCACGTCGCTACCGACCATCCGTGGGCCACGGCGTCTCCGCAGCGATTCGTCACCGGGACGGTCGCCGATCTCGCCGCCCATCCCACCGAGTTCGTCGAGGTGGCCGGCACGGTGATCGCCAACGGCCGCGACCCGTACTTCGCGCCCTGGCGTGATGTCCTGCAGCTCAACGCCTTCGATCAGGGCCTGCGGGCAGCGGCGCGCGACACCGTGCGCTCGATCGCCGACCAGTGCGACGGCGTGCGCTGCGACATGGCGATGCTGATGTGTAATCGGATCTTCGCCGAGACCTGGTCGGGCCGGGTCGGCCCCGCCCCCGACGTCGATTATTGGGATGCGGTGATCCCGGCGATCCGCGCCGAGCACCCCGAGTTCCTGTTCATCGCCGAAGCCTATTGGGGCACCGAGGGTCTGCTCCGCTCGCAGGGCTTCGACCACTGCTACGACAAGGGATTCACCGACGCCCTCGAACATCATCCGCAGAGCATCGGCAGCCTCATCGCCGACGCGCCCGACCCCGACGGTGCCGTGCACTTCATCGAGAACCACGACGAGCCGCGCGCGCAGAAGGTGTTCGGCGATCACCATCCGACGGCCGCGATCACCGCATTGACCCAGCCGGGTGCCCGGTTGCTCTACGAGGGTCAGTTCGACGGCCGTACCGTGCGGTTGCCCGTGCAGCTGCGTCGCGAGCCCGAACAGCCGGTGGTGGAAGGGCTCCCCGAGTTCTACCGGCGCCTGGTGGCCGTCCTCGGCGACGACGCGCTGCACACCGGCGAGTTCACCGCGCTGACGGTGTCCGGCTGGCCCGACCATCCCGCGGGCCCGGGCTTGGCAGCATGGTCGTGGACGGGTTCGGCACGGCGATGGCTGTTCGTGGTGAACCTCGACGACGCCGACGGGGCCGGGCTGGTGCACACGGCGTGGAACGATCTGGCCGGCCGCCCGACGACATTGGTCGATCCGATCGCCGAGGTCGGCTTCGACCGTCCCGCCGACCCCGAACCGACGATCTTCGTCATGCTCCCGCCGTGGGGTGCCCACGTCCTCGACGTCGACATCGCCGACCCCATCAGTTGACCGAGCTGGGGTCAACCATCAGCGGCCGGTGGTTGATTGGTGAGGTTTCTCTTTGGTGATTGAGCCGGGACCGAGCCGGAATTCTCTTCGCTGATTGAGCCGGGACCGAGCCGGAAGGGCGAGGACCCGTGTCGAAATCCGGTGAGTCGACGATGTCGGTGAGCACCTCGAACGCAGGCCGTCCATCGAGTCGGGACGGTTGCGTCTCGACCGATCCGACGAGCTCGAGCCGGCGGACCGAGGACGACGGCCTGCCTAAGCCCGCCCGACCCTTCGACGCAACCGATAAGCACACGGGCGATAGACGAGAAGCGCGAGGCCCACCACCACGGCGATCCCGGCGGCGGTCACCACCTGCCGGGTGTCGGCGTAGGACTGCCCGACGAGCAGGGGAGTGGCGACCACCGACGCCACCACGGCGAGCACCGAGAACACGCCGATTCCGCGCGGTGCCGCGGTGGCCGCATGCGGATCCGGGAGCAACGCTCCGAGGCCGATCACGATCAGCACCGACATCACCACGTCGCTCGGCCGATGCCAGCCGTCGGCGATCAGCCCGAACGCGATCACCGATGCCCACGTACCACCGAGTGCGATGACGACCGGCCGCAACCACTTGGGCGCGGCGGCGATGAGTACGACGACACACGACATGACGGCGGCGGTGTGTCCACTGGGTGCGGAGTTCGAGGTCTCGACGATCCAGTCGTGCAGTTGCGGTCGCGGAAGGACCACGTCCCGCAGGAACCGCACCACCAGGATCACGACGGGCGGGAAGGCGAGCAGCACGGCCGTGCGGCCCAGCGTCGGACAGATCCGCGACTGTCCGGTGATGCCGGGGATCAGGCTGCCGGCGATGGCCAGGGCGGCCGCGACGAGCCACACCTTGGGATCGGTCACGGCGTCGACAGTGAGCAGATGGGGTACATGTGCCACTGCCGACGAACTGCGCACGGCGTCGAGGACGTACTGGTCGACGAGCTGACCGAACGACGTCCAGATCGCCACGGCGTAGACACCGCCGGCGAGCACCAGTGCGATGACGGCCAGGGCGATCGATCCGCCGACGCCCGGGGTGCCTCGACCGGCACCGCCACCGGCGCTGCGACCACGGTAGGGATCGACACCACCGTTCTGTGGCGCCGTTGCCAGGACACTCATGGATCCGAGGCTAGGGGATGAGCCTGGGAGAACCCTGGGTCCGACCCGTGGATGGCCGGCCACTTCTCATGTTGCGGGTGATTAAACACACGCGACATTCAGTGGAAACATCCGCTGCGTCTAATAACAGGCAACAAGTTTCCTACGGTGATCCAAACGGATCACTTCGCCCATCCGAGAAGAGCTTCCCCGTCCGACATCGCCCACGACCCCCGAGATCGGCACAACAAGAAGGAGAACACACCCATGACCGTTGAGACCGGCAGCGCCGTCGAGTTCCTCGTCACCCCCGACGCCTGGAAGAGCCTGCCCAAGATGCCGGAGGCGGAATACCCCGGCACCGAGGGCTTCATCGGCGACGTCTACGAGAACCCGGGCGGCAGCGTGATGTGCTCGGGCTACTTCGAGCTCCGCCACACCGACGCACCTCTGTACTACGAGTACGAGTACGACGAGATGAAGGTCGTCCTCGAGGGTGAGTTCCTGTTGGAGAACAAGGAGACCGGCCAGAAGACCGTCGCCAAGAAGCACGACGCGATCTTCTTCCCGAAGGGTTCCAAGATCTACTTCACCACTCCCGACTACGCACTGGCCTTCTACGCGGGCCACCGCGACTCGACCCTGCTCTGAGTCTCGTGTCGACCGCCGAACTGTCCGCCGACATCTCGGCGGGTACCCGCACGCAGCTCCCGTTCACCAGCATTCCCGAATGGGCTCGTCCGACAACCGATTCCGACGGGAACACCGAGATCCCGGCACCGCAGTGCACCGGATCGTCGTATCTTCTCGTCGGGATCGGTCCGGCGGCGGCCGCGGTGACGTCGGCGTGGGCACCGGCCCTCGCCGGCGTTCCGGGCCGCCTGATCGAGGCGGCCGACGCCGACACCGCGGTCGACGCCCTCGCCGCCGCACTGGCCGAGGCCACCGTCGGGGTCCGGGTCTTGCTGACCGGCCCCATCGGGGCATGCCTGTCGGCCCGGGCCACGGCTGTTGCGGCCGGTGTCGAGGACGACGAGATCCAGGTCGTCCCAGTCGGTTCCGGCCCGATCGACGTGTTCTGTTCGCACTGCCGCACCATCACCACCGCCGACGCCGGGCTGGACGCGATCGTCGACTGTGCCGGGTGTGACCGCGGATTGCTCGTCTACTACCACGTGTCCCGGCGCTCGGGCAGCTTCCTCGGCTTCATGGCCGACGCCGAGACCACACCTGCCGCGACCGCACCCCCCGACAACCCTTCCCAGGAGTCACCGGCATGACCCTTGTGACCGACGCCGGCGCCACCCCCGACACCGCGCCCGCACCGGACGGAACCCTGCAGCTCGTCGTCACCGCCATCACCCGGCCCGGCGCCGACATCGCGACCTTCACCCTCGCCGACCCGGCGGGCAGGCCGCTGCCCGCATTCCCCCCGGGCAGTCACCTGGTGGTGCAGGCGGGCACCAAGACCAACGCCTACAGCCTCACCTCCGACGGCACGCACCCCGGTCACTACTCGATCTCGGTGTTGCGTGTGGATGACGGTGACGGTGGTTCGCGCTGGCTGCACGAGCATCTGAACCCGGGTGACTCGCTGTCGGTTCGGTTGCCGCGCAGTGCTTTCGCACCGCTGGCCCGCGCCCGCAAACACCTGCTGATCGCCGCCGGGATCGGTGTCACCCCCGTCGTCTCGCACCTGCGTGCGGCCCGACGCTGGGGCCGTCGGACCCAGGTGCTCTACACCTACCGCCCCGACAACGCCGCGCATGTCGACGACGTCGTCGAACTCACCGACGGCGCCGCCGAACTGTTCACCGGCCGTGCACAATTCCTGCCCCGCCTCGACGCCGCACTGCGCGAGCAGCCGATCGGAACCCACCTCTACGTGTGCGGTCCGGGCACGCTGATCGACCACGTGGTGTCCGCGGCCACCGCAGCGGGCTGGCCCGCATCACGAATCCACTTCGAGCGCTTCGGAATCGACGCCCTGGACGCCGGTGATCCGTTCACCGTGCGCCTGAGCGCCACCGACCGTATCCTCGACGTACCGTCGGGCACCAGCATGCTCGAGGCCATGGAGGCCGCGGGCGTCAGCGTGCCCAATCTGTGCCGACAGGGAGTGTGCGGCGAATGTCGTATACCGGTGTCGGCGGGCACACCCATCCACCGAGACCTGTACCTGACCGACGACGAGAAGACCGCCTGCGACGCCGTCATGCCGTGCGTGTCGCGGGCCGCCGACGGAGCCACCCTGGAGGTACCGCTGTGACCCTCATCGACACCCCCGCCCTCGCACCCACCGCCGAGCTGGTGGGCGGCTTCCCCTTCCCGTTCCCGGAGGACCGCTACCGCTACAGCACCAACGTGGAGCCGGCCGGCGAGCCGCGCGCCACCCCGGTCGGCACCTGGGGTGATGCGATCGTCGACATCGACGCCGACTATCGCCACGAACTCGACTCTCGCGCATCTATTCTCGCTACCGACCCCAGCCGTCATGCCGTGCTGCCACACATGGTGCCGGCCACGTGGGATGCGATGCTCACCCTGATGCGGGAGCTGTCGACGTCGTACCCGGAGACCATGCACCTGGAGTCGCTGGGCCCCGACACCTGGCGCTGGCGCAACGACCTGCTCGGCATCACCCAGGAGTTCCGCTACGGCGACGCCGCCACCCTGCCCGAAGAACCGTTGCGCTACATCACCGGTCAGGTGCAAGAAGATATCGCTCTGCTCGATCAGCGGTCGGATCAGCTGTTCGTCGACGCCGGGGTGGTGACCTTCGCGGCCGACTGGAGCTTCGGCTTCGACGTCGGCATGAGCTTCCTGGAGATCCACGGCCCGGTCCCGCGGGTGCGCCAGATGGGGGTGATCACCCGCGCCCACGAGTTCCTCAAGCGACTGCAACCCCACGAGCCGTACCGGCGTACCAACTGGACCCTCACCATCGACCGCCGGCTGGACGTGTCCACCGAGATCTACCCCGAGTGGGGTCCCGACCGCGAGACCATCCAGACCGTCGACGACGCCGAGTTCGGGCGCCGCGTCCACCTGCGGGTGGAGGTGCAGCACCTCATCCGTCTCGCCGACTCCGGCGCCCTGATGTTCCTGATCCGCACCTACATGCTCTCCCTGGAACAGCTCGCCACCGTGGAACCGTGGCGGGCCCGTGCCGCCGAGGTGCTCGCCGAACTGCCCGACGACATGGCCGATTACAAGGGCATCATCAAGTATCGGGATCGCGCTGCCGCGTGGCTTCGTGCCGCGGCCCCCGCCCCGACTCCGCCCCCGCTCGGTCTGCCCGCCTGGCCCACCTCGCCGCCGGAGGTCGACGTCACCGGTGCCTCCTTTCTCGTCCTCGCGATCGGCACCGACGACGACGCCGTGCTCGCCGGGAACATCGCCCGCAGCTGGGTGAACACCGCAACCAATGCGGGCCCCACCCGACTGCTGGTCCTCGATTCCCTCACCGAGCCAGACGATCTCGGTGCACTACGGCAGTCGCTCGCCGAGGCCCGCACCGGCACCAGGATCCTCGTCGCCGGCGGCCAGTACGACGTGATGACCGCACTGGCCATCGCCCGCGCGGCCGGTGCCATCGCCGCCGAGCTCGCCGCCTTCGTCACCCACACCCGCGACCTACCGTTGTACTGCGCACACTGCGCCGGGACGAATCGGGTGGCCGGTGCCCCGGGCGAGGTGGTCGTCTGCCCGGGTTGCGGTGTCGCCGTGGAGATCCACGCGCATCACTCGGCGGCGTTGGGCAGCTTCCTGGGTAGCGCCGCAGAACCTGCGGCATCGGCAGCGGCGGGGGAGGACGCATGACCGTCACCGACCCGAGAGCCGCCGAATCCTCCTCGACCCATCTGCATCCCGGATACTCGACGGGCCCGCGTGCCATGCGGGTGGTGGAGCTGCGACCGCTCACCGAGACCATCACGCACTTCCGGTTCGTCCCGCTCGATGCCCCCGGCTCCATGCTCACCCCCTTTCAGCCGGGCAGTCATGTGATCGTGTCGGCCGGGGAGCATCGCAACGCCTACTCCCTGGTCGACGACGGGCTGTTCCCCACCTCGTACGGCATCTCGGTGCTGCGCCGCGGCGCGGGTGGGGGCTCGGACTGGTTGCACGACACCGTGACCGTGGGAACCGTCCTCGAGATCGAGGGCCCGCGTTCGATGTTCGCGCCGATCGCCAACCAGCACCATGCGCTGCTGGTGGCCGGCGGGATCGGGATCACCCCGATCCTCTCGCACGCCCGCGCCATCGTCCGCGACGGCGGCACCGCCGACATCGTCTACTCCTATCGGCCGGGGCATGCCGCCCACCTCGACGAGGTGCGTGCCCTCTCGGCCCGCGACGGCATCACGCTGCACGAGGCGACCTCCGTCGACGAGACCGTGGCGGCACTGCGGGCCCGGTTCGCCTTGCAACCGTTGGGAACCCACGCCTATGCGTGTGGTCCCGGCCCGTTGCTCGACTCCTACGCCGAGCTGGCCGCCGCGGCCGGCTGGCCGGGTGCCCGCGTGCATTCCGAACGATTCACCGCCCCCGAGCAGGATCCGGGCGAACCGTTCTCGGTGCGCATCGCGGCCACCGGAGAGACCATCGACGTCCCGGCGGGCGTCTCGCTGCTACAGCGCCTGCTCGACAACGGGATCGCCGTGCCCAATCTGTGTCGCCAGGGTGTGTGCGGGGAATGCCGTATCCCGGTGTCCTCCGGTGAGGTGTTGCACCGTGACTTCGTCCTGTCCGACGAGGAGAAGGCCGCCGGAGATTCCATGCTGTGCTGCGTGTCCCGCGCGCACGAGGCCACCACCGAACTCGAGGTGAACCCATGACGCTCGCCCGATCAGAACCGCAGATCCTCGACGGGACGCAACCTCTCTCGGCGGCCGCGCAGGCCTACCTGGGGCAGCCGGTCGACCATCTGTCCAACATCCCGTGGCCGTTCCCGGACGAGCTGGAGGAGTTCGCCTACTCGGTCAACGTCGAACCCGCCCGCATCCCGCGCCGTACCCGGGGCGGCGAATGGGGCCGGTATCTGGTCGATCTCGGCGGCGCCGAGTACGTCGACTACATGCGGGAGCGGCGCCGGATCCTCGACACCGACCCCACCCGGGTGCGGATCCGGCCGGGGATGGACGTCGCCTGCTGGGATCTGCTGCTGTACTACCTGCGCGATCTCGCGCTCTCCTATCCCGACGTGATGCATCTCACCGAAGGCGCCGACCGGCGCTTTCACTGGGTCAACGAGCTGCTCGGAACCGATCAGGAATTCGTTCTCGGTGAGCTCGACACCCTGCCGTCGCACCCGCTGGACTTCCTCGCCCGCGAGGTTCCCGACGACCTGCTGCTGGTGATCGAACGCGACGGGCGCCTCTACTTCGACGCCGGTGTGGTCACCTTCGCCGCGGCCTGGTCGGTGGGCTTCGACGTGGGGATGGACATGTACGAAATCCATGCTCCGGTACCGGGTTTGACGCGTTCGGGGATCGTCGACCGGGCCGAGCAGTTCCTCCGCAGGCTGCCCGCCGACCAGGTCTACCGCCGGGTCAACTGGACGCTGTCGGCGTCGGATTCACACCTGCTCGACGTGAGCCTGGAGCAGTTGCCGGCGTGGCGCGATCACGTGCCGGCGATGGTCGCCGACGCCGACTTCGGCCGGGCCCGTCTGCGTATCGAATTGGAGCATTTTGTCCGGTTGCCGACCTCCGGTGCCGTGACGTTCAATATTCGCACGTTCATGGCCTCCCTCGAGGAGGTGCGACGGATCCCCGAGTGGGCCGGTCAACTGGCGACCGTCATCGAGACGCTCGACCCGGATATCGCCGCCTACAAGGGATTTCTGGACTATCGCGACGACGTGGTCGCCTATCTCCGCGGGCAATGACGCCCGTTTCCTGACCGATCCACGAGATCCCCGATCAGAAAGACCCGAGGACACCCCTATGGAACCGGTACTCGCCGCCAACGCCGATCTGGCGTGGATGCTCGCGGCCTTCGTCTTCGTCCTGCTCATGTTCCCCGGCCTCGCGTTCTACTACGGCGGCATGGTGGGCGCCCGCAACGTCCTCAACATCATGACGATGGTCATGTCGACGCTGGGCATCACCGCAGTGCTCTACGTGCTCTTCGGTTACGGCCTGGTGCACGGTGAGACGGCAGGCGGACTGGGCATCATCGGTAACCCGACCGGCTACTTCGGTCTCACCGACTTCATGGCCGACGACGAATCCGGCAGCGTGCAGACCCTGTACTTCGCCGCCTGGTTCATCCTGTTCGCCGCCATCACCATCGCGATCGTGGCATCGGGTGCGGCCGGCCGGATGAAGTTCAGCGCCTGGCTGATCTTCGCCCCGATCTGGCTGATCCTGGTGTATTTCCCGGTGGCGCACTGGGTGTTCGCCCCGGACGGTTTCCTGCTGAACACCATCAAGATCCACGACTACGCCGGTGGTACGGCGGTGCACATGAACTCCGGTGTCGCCGCACTGGCCCTGGCGGTGGTCCTGGGTACCCGGCGTCGCCGTGGCGAGCGTCCGCACAACGTCCCGATGGCCATTCTCGGCGGCGGCATCCTGTGGTTCGGCTGGTTCGGCTTCAACGGCAGTTGCGCACTGGGTGCGAGCTTCCTGACCCAGGTCGTCGTGCTGAACACCCTGCTCTCGGGCTGCGCCGGCATGATCGGCTACTGCATCGTGGAACGGTGGCGTGAAGGCCACGTCACCTCGCTGGGCATGATCACCGGTGCGGTCGCCGGTCTGGTCGGCATCACCCCGTCGGCCAACACCATGAACCCGCTGGGTGCGCTGATGGTGGGCCTGCTGGCTTCGGCGGTGGTCGCCTTCCTGATGAGCTTCAAGTCGCGCATCCCGGTCGACGACAGCCTCGACGCCTTTGCCGTCCACGGTGTCGGCGGCATCGTCGGCACCCTGTGCATCGTGCTGTTCGCCGCCGAGTCGGCCCCCGCCGGCGTCAAGGGCATCCTGTTCGGCGGCCCGATCGACATCCTGTGGCGTGAGCTGGCCGGCATCGTGATCACCTGCGGGTACTCCTTTGTCGTCACCTGGCTGATCGCCAAGGCCCTGGACAAGACCATCGGCCTGCGCGTCGACACCGAGACCGAGATCGAGGGCCTCGACCCCACCCTGCACGCCGAGTCGGCCTACGAGATCCCGTCCGCGGGTGTCGGCCACGGTGGGCTGTCGGGGATGTCGCCGGCCAGGGCCGCCGAGGCCGTGGAGGGCGCGCTGCCGAGCCCCTCACCGACCGCCGCGACCACCTGATCGCTGTCGCGACCCCGAGACGGGGACCCACCGGATTCCGGTGGGTCCCCGTTTTCTGTTGTGTGGCGCAGACTTTCAAGCCATTCCGGCTGGATACGTCGTCCTGACAGTTCGGAAACACAACCGCAACACTCCGAGGGTGTACTAGTCCCAGGTTCACTACAAGTGGACAACGGATCACCCGAGTAGACATACTGAGCTCGCACACCACCCCCGGAGAACGCCATGACTGACACATCGCACGATCTCGCCGAGCTGTGCGCCAAGACCGGTACCAAGTTCATCCTCGCCATGTTCGTCGACCTGCGCGGCAAGCCCTGCGCCAAGCTCGTCCCCGTCGAGGCCGTCGACGAACTCTCCACCGACGGTGTGGGTTTCGCGGGCTATGCGGTGGGTGCGATCGGTCAGGAGCCCAAGGATCCCGACCTGATGGCCATCCCGGATCCGTCGTCGTTCCTGCCGGTGCCCTTCATCAAGGAAGGCCTGGCGATCGTCCACTGCGATCCGCACGTCGAGGGCAAGCCGTGGCCGTTCGCCCCGCGCAACATCCTCAAGGCCCTGATCGCACAGGCCGACAGTGCCGGCTTCGAGCCGTGGGTGGGTGCCGAGGTCGAGTACTTCCTGCTCAAGCGGGAGGCCGACGGGTCGCTGATCACCGCCGATGCCAACGACGACTCCGATCGTCCCTGTTACGACGTACGCGGCCTGACCCGGATGTATGACCACCTGACGTCGGTGTCGACGGCGATGAACCAGCTCGGCTGGTCCAACTACGCCAACGATCACGAGGACGGCAACGGCCAGTTCGAGCAGAACTTCGCCTACTCCGACGCCCTGACCACCGCCGACCGGGTCGTCACCCTGCGCTACCTGCTGTCCACCTTCGCCGCCGAGCGCGGCATGATCGCCACGTTCATGCCCAAGCCGTTCGCCGAGCGCACCGGGTCCGGTCTGCACCTGCACCTGTCGCTGACCTCCAACGGCCAGCCGGTCTTCCCCACCGCATTCGACGACACCCGCGGCCTCGGCCTGTCCGACGTGGCCTACGGCTTCGTCGCAGGTGTTCTCGAACACGCCCCCGCACTGCAGTCGGTGATGGCCCCGACGGTCAACTCCTACAAGCGAACCGGCGCCACCGCCACCAGGTCGGGGGCGTCGTGGGCGCCGCGTGTGCCCACCTACGGCGGCAACGACCGCACCCACTACGTGCGCATCCCCGACGACCAGCGGGTGGAGTTGCGCGGCGGTGACGGCTCGGCCAACCCCTATCTCGCGATCGCCGCGGCACTCGGCGCCGGCCTCGACGGCATCAAGCGCAGCCTCGACCCCGGTGCGCTGGGTAGCTGCCCCGAGCACATCTCGGCGCTGCCGCTGACGCTGCTGCACGCGGTGGACGCCCTCGACGCCGACCCGGTGATCACCGCGACGCTCGACGCGGCCCTGCCCGCCGACTGGGATGCCGAGAAGGAGACGGTCTCGGCGTACTTCGCCAAGCTCAAGCGCGAGGAGTTCTTCTCCTGGCACTCCGCGGTCTCCTCCTGGGAGGTCGACCAGTACCTGACCGCCTTCTGACCACTCCCTGACCACCTTTCGACCGCCGGCCTCCGGGTCGGCGAGAACCAACAACTTTCACGAGAAAGGGCCACACCATGTGCGGAATCGTCGGGTTGCACCTGCGCAACCCCGATCTGTATCCCCGGCTCGGGGAACTGCTCTCCGGGATGCTCGGTGAGATGCAGGACCGCGGAGCCGATTCGGCGGGTATCGCCGTGTACGGCAACCCCACCTGGGCGCCCGCGGGCCATGCCTGCGTCAGCCTGCTCGAACTCGACGTCGACCCCGCCGCCGCGGCCACCGCACTCGGTGCCGTCGTGGGTGCGCCGGTCGCCGCGCAGTACGTCGACAACACCCTGGTGGTATCGGCCGATGTCGCCACCGACGACCTGCTGGCCGCCGCCCGCACCACCTACCCGACGGCCCTGGTCGCCGGTTTCGGCAACGACCTCACCGTCCTGAAAGGTGTTGGCGCACCGCGTGATCTGGCCGCGTCCTGGGATCTGGCGTCGGCATCTGGCTGGCAGGGTGTGGGCCACACCCGCATGGCCACCGAGTCTGCGGTCACCCCGGCCGGTGCGCATCCCTACGCGGTCGGCCCCGAGCAGTGCCTGGTGCACAACGGGTCGTTCTCCAACCACGCCACCATCCGCCGCGAACTGCGTGCGCAGGGAGTGGAATTCGACTCCGAGAACGACACCGAGGTGGGTGCCCGATTCGTCGCCCATCAGCTCGCCCAGGGCCGTGACGTCGAGACCGCACTCAAAGAGGTGTGCGCCACCTTCGACGGCTTCTACACCCTCGTCGTCTCCAACCGCGACTCCTTCGCGGTGGTCCGCGACGCCATCGCCTGCAAGCCGGCCGTGATCGCCGGGACCGCCGACTGGGTCGCGATGGCCAGTGAATACCGTGCCCTGGCACATCTGCCGGGCGTCGAGAATGCCCGTATCTGGGAACCGGAACCCGAGGTGGTCTACGCATGGACACGCTGAACAACACCGTCACGCCGAACAACACCGACACGTTGAGCACCGATACGCTGAGCACGACCTTCGATCTGGCGACCATGTCGTTGCGGGAGGTGAATTCGGCTCTGCACTCCGACATCTCGGGTGAGGTCGAGATCGTCAACCCGGCCGGTGCGCACAGTGTGGCCGCCGGCGTCAACGCCCCGGTCAAGATCACCATCGAGGGCCACGTCGGCTACTACGCCGCCGGCATGAACCAGCAGGCCGAGGTCACCATCAACGGCAACGCCGGCACCGGTGTCGCGGAGAACATGATGAGCGGCACCGTGGTGGTCAAGGGCAATGCCTCGCAGTCCGCCGGCGCCACCGCACACGGCGGTCTGCTGGTCATCGAGGGTGATGCGGCTGCGCGCTGCGGCATCTCGATGAAGGGCGTCGACATCGTCGTCGGCGGCAACGTCGGACACAACAGTGCGTTCATGGCGCAGGCCGGGCGCATGGTGATCCGTGGGGATGCCGGTCAGGGCCTGGGTGATTCGATCTACGAGACCCGCCTCTACGTCCGCGGTGAGGTCGGCTCCCTCGGTGCCGACTGCATCGCCAAGCCGATGAAGCCCGAGCATCTCGAGGAGCTCGCCGGTCTGCTCAAGGCCGCCGGCTTCAAGGACGACGATCCCGCCTCCTACACCCGTTACGGTTCGGCGCGCACGCTGTACCACTTCCACAGCGACAACTCGTCGGCGTACTGACCCGGCCGACAACCGCTGCGCTGCAACCACACACCACCCCGATCCCGGAGAGAACCATGACCGACAACCGCTCCCTCGAGCAGCGCGGACTGCGTGAGTCCGCGACCTTCGACCGCACCACCATCGCGGCCATCCAGCGGGCCGCCGAGACCGGCATCTACGACATCCGGGGTTGGGGTGCCAAGCGCAAGCTCCCACATTTCGACGACCTGCTGTTCCTGGGTGCCTCGATGTCGCGGTACCCGCTCGAGGGCTACCGCGAGCGCTGCGACACCGACGTCGTCCTCGGTGGCCGGAATGCCAAGTACCCGTTGCATCTCGAGTCCCCGGTGACCATCGCCGGGATGAGCTTCGGTGCGCTCTCGGCCGGTGCCAAGGAGGCCCTGGGTCGCGGCGCGTCGGAGGTGGGCACCTCCACCACCACCGGCGACGGCGGTATGACGCCGGAGGAGCGTGGCCAGTCCAAGCACCTCGTCTACCAGTACCTGCCGTCCCGCTACGGCATGAACCCCGACGACCTGCGCAAGGCCGACGCCATCGAGGTGGTCCTCGGTCAGGGTGCCAAGCCCGGTGGCGGTGGAATGCTGTTGGGCCAGAAGATCTCCGAGCGCGTCGCGGGTATGCGTACCCTGCCGGAGGGCATCGACCAGCGGTCGGCCTGCCGTCACCCCGACTGGACCGGTCCGGACGATCTCGCCATCAAGATCAACGAGCTGCGCGAGATCACCGACTGGGAGAAGCCGATCTATGTCAAGGTCGGTGCCTCACGTACCTACTACGACGTGAAGCTGGCCGTGCATTCCGGCGCCGACGTCGTGGTGGTGGACGGCATGCAGGGTGGCACCGCGGCCACCCAGGAGGTCTTCATCGAGCACGTCGGTATCCCGACGCTGGCCGCCATCCCGCAGGCCGTGCAGGCCCTCGAGGAACTCGGTGTGCACCGCAAGGGTGGCCGTGACGGTGTGCAGCTGATCGTGTCCGGCGGCATCCGCAACGGTGCCGATGTCGCCAAGGCCATGGCGCTGGGCGCCGATGCCGTCGCGATCGGTACGGCTGCGCTGATCGCCTTGGGCGACAACGATCCTCGCTACGCCGCCGACTACGAGAAGCTCGGTTCGGCCGCAGGCTACTACGACGATTTCCAGGACGGTCGCGATCCGGCGGGTATCTCCACCCAGGATCCCGAGCTGTCGGCGCGATTCGACCCGGTCGAGGGCGGTCGGCGGCTGGCCAACTTCCTGCGGGTCACCACCATGGAGGCCCAGACCATCGCCCGGGCCTGTGGCAAGGCCCACCTGCAGCACCTCGAGCCGGAGGACCTCGTCGCCATCTCGATGGAGGCCGCCGCGATGGCTCGTGTCCCGCTCGCCGGCACCGGGTGGATTCCGGGTACCGGAACCGGTTTCTGAGATAACCGACACGCTTGCGAATCCGCCACTCCGGCAAGCGGAGTGGCGGATTCGCGATACCCCGGGAGGGGGTGGGTACACCATGTGTGCACTACACGGTGGGCAACGGGTGGACGGTGCCGTCGGAGCACTGCCCCGGTTCCCGACAGTGGACGATGTTTCCCGTTATGCTGGCTCGATGGAGGACACGCCGGTCTCACACGCGACCACGGGACACGTGAACGACGATGCGCTGATCCGCAATCAGTCGGGTATCGCCCGGGATCGTCCGTCCGATCAGTCCGTCGAAGAACTCGAACTCGAGACCGCGATCGCCACCAATGTCCGCCGGCTGCGCCTCCAGGAGGGGCTCACCGTGGGTGACATGGCCGCCCGCGTCGGCATCTCCAAGGCGATGCTGTCGAAGATCGAGAACGCCCAGACCTCGTGCAGTCTCAGCACTCTCGCCCGTCTGGCGACCGCCTTCGACGTCTCGGTGACCTCACTGTTCCGGGGTGCCGACGTCGAACGCTCGGCGGTCTACGTCAAGTCGGGGGAGGGCGCGCGGATCGTGCGTGCCGGATCCAAGGAGGGACACGACTACGAGCTGCTCGGATCGCTGCGCGGCGAGCACAAACGGCTCGAGTGCCTGTTGGTCACCCTCACCGAGGACTCGGTCACCCAGCCGCTGTTCCAGCATCCGGGCACCGAGTTCATCTACATGCTCTCCGGCGTAATGGAGTACGCGCACAGCCGCACCGTGTATCGGCTCGCCCCGGGCGACGCCATGCAGCTCGACGGTGAGGGGCCGCACGGACCGGTGGCCCTACTGGAGATGCCGTGCCGGTTCCTCTCGGTGATCGCCTTCCCGGATTCGGCGGTCTGAACCGCTCTTTCGCGCCGACCGAGCGGGTCGTCACCGCGCCGGCGGCAGTCCTTCCGGATTGTGGTCGGTCCGGATGTCCGTCGCTCAGGCGGCGGCCAGCAACGGCAGCAGGATGACCAGCAGCATCAGGACGACGACCACGGCGGTGATACCGATCATCGCGCCGAGGCCCTTGTACGGCTGCGGTCCCGGGCCGAGCGATCCACCGCTGAATGCCCATAGGGGAGCGCGGTACTGGAGCTCGACGGGCTGATTCGGCTGCACCAGGATCGGCAGATCGGCCTTACCGATCTTCGGCGGCAGGAAGTACGGCACGTACACGTGCAGATGGTGCTGCCCCGGGGTGAGCGGGATCTGGTTGCGGCCCCACACCGCCGAGGGCAACTCGTGACCGTCGACGACGATCTTGGGTTTGATGAAGAACAGGATCCACATCAGCGGGAAGAACTGGGTCGTGATCGCCACTCCCTGTCCCTGCGCGCCGGGCTGTGCCTGCCCGTACTGGGGCTGACCGTACTGGGGTTGCGCGTACTGGGGTTGCGCGTACTGGGGTTGCCCATAGGGAGGCTGTGCCGGCTGAGGCTGTCCGGGGTGGGGCTGGGGCTGTTGAGGTTGCGGCTGCCCGTATTGCGGTTGTTGCCCGAATTGCGGTGCGGCATGGGGATTCTGGCCCTGCGGATACGGCGAGTTCATGGTCTCCCCCGGGAGGTCGATGACGACGTGATCGCCTCAATGTAGCCCGTGACCGGTGTCACCGTCGTTCGGCCGACAGATACGCAGTCAGCACCTCGGCCGGAATCCGGCCACGGTCGGACATGGTGTAGCCGGCCTCCCGGGCCCATGCCCGGACCACCGCCGGTGCGGGCGGATCGTGATCGGTCAGCGCAGTGGGGGCGGCATCGGCCGCCGTGGTCAGCCGATGCTCGTCCAGACATGCCCCGAACCAGCGGTACAACCACTCCTGCGCGAGGGGCCGCGTCTCGCAGAACACGATCGGTACCGCGGGGAAGCGGGCCTGCGCCTCGGCGACGGCGTCGGCCACCGCCGACGCCGACACGTGCTCCAACTTGAACAGTGCGGAATACCCGGAGTCCACCACGACCGCCGCCCGCGGCTGCCGGGCGAGGTCGGCGAGCAGATAGGTGAGCTTCCCCGACAACAGGCTGCTCGAGAGGTCCTCGATGCTCTTGCGCTCGGCCGTCGCGATCAGGGTCTCGTCGTCGAAGACCGCATAGTCACCCACCGGCAGGGCCCGTGTGGTCACCGACGCCTGCTGTGCGGAGAACTTGTAGGCGTAGCGCTCCCGGGTGTCGACGACTATCTCCACCACGTGACCGTGCGCCCGGGCCTTGGGGGTCACCACATTCGGCCGGGCCTGCTTGGCGGTGCGCCGCGACTGCCAGAACACCATCTCCCGGCCCCGCGCCTGGGTCAGGACGAACTGCGACCGGTTCTCCCGCGCACGGTCGAGGACCAGGTCGATCGCCGCCCCGCGTCGGCTGATCGATCGCACCGGCACGCGTTCGATGATCTCCGCGTCGGCGGGCCACTGCTGTACCCGGTGGCAGTAGACCTTGGCCGTTCGCGGCCAGGTGTCGCGGGTCTTGAGCACGATTCCGTCCGCACCCAGCGGCAGCCGGATGAGATAGGGAAGCGACGAATCCGCCTCCGGATTGCGTGCGATCAGCAGCTCATCGGACATGATCCTCCAAGAGTGCCGTATCGGCAGGACGGTGACCACCTTCCGGCGCGACCGAAAGAATCGTTTAGGCTAGCCTAAATCGCGAGTGTTGTTCGGTTGATCGAAGGGAGTGCGATCTTCGTGCGTGCATTAATGAGGACTGTGGCGATCACGGTCGTGCTCGGGGTCGTCGCCCTGGTGACCGGGGTCTTCCTCGGGACACCTCCGGCATCCGCAGCGCCGCGGCTGACGTCGCAGCAGGGAGCCGGCAGCGTCGTCGAGTCCAAGGACATCACGAACGAACCGAACACGCGCATCGCCGGTGCCGGTCGCGTCATCGCGGTGACCTATCTGTCCGAGGACTCCCAGGGCGAGCTGGTCCCGGTGCGCGCCACCATCTCGGTCCCCGAGCGCAACACGCGCGGCGGTCCCCTGCGGATCCACGCCTGGGGTCACGGCACCTCCGGGCTCGGTGACGAGTGCACCGTCACCGACCGCATGGGCACCAAGATCGACGGCAAGGGCCGCTGGGACGACTGGTTCGGTCCGTGGCTGAAGGACGGCTACGTCCTCGTCGCCACCGAGTACGCCGGCATCGGTGGGCCCGGCGTGCACGCCTACGCCGACGGTGAGATGCAGGGCAAGAACATGATCGACGCGGTTCGCGCCGCCCGCACCGTGATCCCGCAGTACACCGATCAGACCGCGGGTACCGAGTACCTGACCTCGGGCGGATCTCAGGGCGGCCAGACCGCCGTGTGGGCCGGACACCTCGCCCCGACCTACGCCCCGGAACTCACCAACGTCGGCATCGCCGCGCAGTCGCTGCCGGTCGACACCTCACGCCTGCTGTCCGCGGTCGCCCCCGGCATGCCGCCGGTGGAGGTGCCCGACTACGTCACCTACGTCTCCTACATCCTGGCCGGTACCAAGGTCGCCCGCCCCGACATCGACGTCGACTCCTACCTGACGCCGCTGGGCAAGAAGGTCGTCAACGACGCACAGACGCTGTGCTACCCGAATCAGGGTCGCGCCACCAAGGGTCTGACCGTCGGTCAGCTGGTCAACAAGCCGCTGTCGGAGGGCCCGCTGCTCGACGCCGTGCAGGGTGTCGTGAAGGTGCCCGATTCCGGATACCGCGCCCCGATGCTGATCCAGCAGGGACTGTTCGACCTGGTCGCACCCGCTCCGCTGACCACCGCATGGGTCGACAGTGTGCGTGCCTCCGGTGGTCGCGTCGACTACCGCGAGTACCAGGCGTCGCACGGTCTCGGGGCCTACGCCGAGGAGGCAGCCCGGGCATGGGCGAACGATCTGAAGTGGTCGCACTGACCTGAATCGGTTCCGACCGAAGCGACGATGCCGGTGATTCCCGTAGGGGAGTCACCGGCATCGTCGTGTGAGAGGGTCAGGTGGTTGTGGGGCCCGATGTCACCGGGTGGTCCGCATCGGCACCCTCGGGCCGGCCGGTCACGGCTTGCGGTGTGGAGGGAGCGGCTTCGGTGAGCGTGGCGGCAGGGTCTCGGTGAGCTCGGCCAGGATCTCGGGCCGGACGTCGGCGACGAACTGCAGCCACTGTCCGAGACCCACGGCCATGTTGTGCCGGGAGAAGGCGGTCACCTCGACGGTCAGCACCGCCACCACGCACGTGCCGTGGACCAGCAGTTTGATCCCGGTGTACTCGACGGATCGGGTGGCGACGAACTCGTAGGCCGCCCCGACGTCGCGGACCTCGGGCACGATGGTGCCGAAGAACTCCAGGGTCGGACGGTCGGGCATCACCCGCAACCACGAGCGGACCTCGCCGGTCGGCAGGGGGATGTCGCCGTCGTCGTCCACCACCAGGGGTTCCCCGGCCATCGACTCGAGCGAATCGATCACCAGTGTCCGCAGCTCCCGATGGTCGTGCGGCAGCCTCGTCCATTCGAGGACGGGTTCGCGCGGGCCCGGATCGGGGCCGTCGAGGAACACCGGATGCACCACACCCCAGATCTCGCGGAAGGTCGCCACCGCACGGGAGGCGAGATCGTCGATGCGCCGCCGCCCCACCTCGCTGATGAGGCTGCCGTCGCGCAGACGCCGCCAGCCGAGCAGGCGTAGTCCGCGGGCCAGGGTTGCCGGGGCGCCGGGGGTGTCGGTCAGGTCGGCCGCACTGATCGTGGCGCGCACGCGGTGGGCGCCGGTGACGGTGAACCCGATCCGCACGTGCCTGACCTCGGGGATCTCCGAGGTGTGCGCGACGACGTAGTGATCGCCGATCGCCAGGACGCTCAGCAGACCGCCGAGATGATGTCGGTAGTCGCCCCAGGCATCGGCCAGGGCCGTGTCGATGTCGAAGTCGCCCATGGTCACTCCCTCCCCGGGTGTAGCAACTGTCTGTGGGCAGACATTACGTCCGGGCGGATCCAGATGCGATGGCGCTCGCGGTAAACCCCCCGTTCATAGGACGGTCGAATCGCCGACGATCCTGCTGGTCGCAGGCCCGCCTGTCCGGTTCACCCGTCGATCGGGCCCTCGTTCTCGTTGACTGGGCCCTTGTTCTCGTTGATCGGGCGCTCGATCTCGTTGACTGGGCGCTCGTTGTCGTTGACTGGGCGCTCGATCTCGTTGATCGGGCGCTCGATCTCGTTGACTGGGCGCTCGATCTCGTTGACTGGGCGCTCGTTGTCGTTGACTGGGCGCTCGATCTCGTTGACTGGGCGGTTGTTCTCGTTGATCGGGTTCGCGCCGTCGATGTCGGTGCGCAGATGGCCGGTGATCTCGTCGATCCGCGCTCCCGTCGTCGGCGCGAAATGGGAGTCGTCGAAGCGTGGTTTCCCGTCGACGGTCAGCCGGTACCGGGCCAGTTGATCGCGGACCGGCCCCTTCATCTCGGCGAACAGCAGCTCGATGTCATGGGCGCGCAACCAGTCGTCGAGCTCCACCAGCTCGTCGACGGCGGTCGCATCGATCTCGGTGATCGGCTCGGCGGCCACCACCACGGTCTCCACCGCTCGTCCGTCGGAGATCGCGGCGCGCACGGTCGAGCGGACGAAGTCGTCGAACATGCCGCCGTTGGCGAAGAACAGTGGTGCATCGAACCGCACGATCACCACCCCGGGTATGCGTTCGGCAGCCGGGTAGCGACTCAGGTCGTGGTAGCCCCGTACACCCGGCACCAGCCCGAGCTCGGTCCGGTAGGGGCGCCACGCGAGGTTGACGAACGCCACCAGCGACAGTGCGATCGCGACGACGATGCCCTGCAGCACACCGATCAGCGCCACCCCGAGGAAAGCCGCGACGCTCAGTGCCCCCTCCACCGGGTTGATCTGGAACAGGGCGACGACGCCTCGCACATCCACCAACGCCATCGCCGCCGAGATGACCACCGCGGCCAGCGCCGACGACGGCAGATACGCCGTCACCCCCGGCGCCACCAGGATGAACACGACGATGAGGACCGCCCCGACCAGCGGTGCGAGCTGAGTCCGCGCCCCGGCCTGCTCTGCGACAGGTGTGCGCGACGACGACGCCGAGATCGGGAAGCCGCCCAACACCCCGCCGGCGACGTTGGCCACACCCACAGCGCCCATCTCCTGGCTGCCGTCGACGGAGGTCCCGGACCGCGCGGCAAAGGTCCGGGACAGCACGCTGGTGTCGGTGAAGGCGATCAGCGCGATACCGACCGCGGGCCCGATCAGTGACACCGCGTCGTGCCAGGTCACGCCGCTGAGCTGTGGAGAAGGCAGGCCGCGGGGCATCGCGCCGACCACCGGCAGCCGGTCGGCCCAGCCGAACGCCGCGACCGCCACGATCGACCCCACCACCGCAACCAGCACTCCCGGGATCGCCCGGTACCAGCGCTTGAACCCGAAGATCACCGCCAGGCATGCCAGGCCGATCGTCGTCGGCAACCAGTCCACTTCCCCGTGGGCGATGCCGCGGACGATCTCCGCGGCCTCCTCGATCACCGACTCCCCACTGGTGCTGAAGCCCAGCAGCTTCGGCAGCTGGCCGAGCAACACCACCAATGCGATGCCGTTGAGATAGCCGATCCGGATCGGTTTGGACAGCAGGTCGGTCACGAATCCGAGCCGCAGCAGCGCGCCGAGGAGCAGTACCGCGCCCACCTCGATCGCCAGGATCCCGGCGAGTGCGACGCGGTCACCCGACACCGCGGCGAGGGGGATGATCGCGGCGGCGATGATCGGTGCCAGCGAGGAGTCGGGACCCAGCACCAGGATGCGCGACGGCCCGACGATGGCATAGGCGATCAACGGCACCACCGTCGCGTACAGGCCGTTGACCGGTGGCAGCCCGGCGACCTCCGCATAGCCCATGCCCGCCGGGATGAGCAGCGCGGTCAGTACCACCCCGGCCACCAGATCTCCGCGCAACCATGTGCGGTCATAGCGGCGGACGACGTCGAGTCCGGGCAGCAATCGGGCGAGATTGGCCGGTGTGCTCATGAGGCGATTATTCGCCTTCCCGCCCCGCCTCGACTTCGGATGCGCCGATTGCGGGTCGAGCCGAATGCTGGTTGAGCCGATGGGGAGCGGAGCGACGTGGCGTGTCGAAACCTCGGTTGGTCGGGGCTGGTGGGTGAGGATTGCGAGGGTGGTTGCGGGCGTTTTGGGGCTTGCTGGGTCTCGACTCGGGTCCTCGCCCTGTGGGGCTCGGTCCTGGCTCGACCATCGGGTGGTTGTTGCTGG
>NZ_BCNF01000082.1 GCF_001485495.1 Gordonia desulfuricans NBRC 100010
CCGGTATGTCGTGGCGTCCCGCTCATCGGACTCGCGCTCGGCGGCGTCACGCTCGGCCGGGGCGCAGAAGGCGAGCCGGGCCCGCCGGTCGGGCCGTGACACCCAGGCGGTGCGCACCTGGGCGCGCGACAACGGTTACGAGATCAGTGATCGGGGCCGGATCTCGGTCGAGGTCATCGAGGCATACGACGCCGCCAACTGACCGAACGGCCAGGTCGAATCCGGCCGACGGGAGTGTGGGCACACTGTCGGGTCGGGTGCCGTTCGCCGAACGGAACCGACCGGTCGTCGAACATCGTCTGATCCTCTCGCGCCGAGCTGTGACGCTGATTACGCTCGGTGGAGCAATGTCGCGCCCGTAACCGCCGCGCGACCGTGAGTGATGAGATGAGGAACCGACGTGGGTGCGTACAACGAGGCATTCGAGAGCAGCGTTTCCGACCGGGAATCGTTCTGGCTCACCGCCGCCGCGGAGATCGAGTGGCACAAGGCGCCGACCGTCGCGCTCGACGACACGCAGGCGCCGATCTACCGCTGGTTCCCGGACGGCCGGCTCAACACCTGCCACAACGCGCTCGACCGCCATGTGGCCGCCGGCCACGGTGACCGCATGGCGCTGATCTGGGACTCGGCGATGGTCGGTGAGGTACGCCGCTACACCTACGCCGAACTGCTCGCCGAGGTGTCCCGGTTCGCCGGGGTGCTCGCCGCGCGCGGTGTCTCGGCCGGCGATCGGGTGATCATCTACATGCCGATGATCCCGGAGGCGGCGATCGCCATGCTCGCCTGTGCCCGGATCGGAGCGGTCCACTCGGTGGTGTTCGGCGGATTCGCCGCCCCCGAACTCGCCACCCGCATCGACGATGCCGAACCGGTCGCGATCATCACCGCATCCGGCGGCCTCGAACCCGGCCGCACCGTGGAATACCTGCCGATGGTCGCGCGCGCCCTCGAACTGTCGGAGACCGCGCCGTCGACGGTGATCGTCAAGGACCGCCCGCAGATCGCCGGATCGTCCGACGAGCACGACGGCTGGCTGGACTGGGACACCGAGATCGCCGACGCCGCACCGGTCGAGCCGGTCGACGTCGCCGCCACCGACCCGCTCTACATCCTCTACACCTCCGGCACCACCGGGAAGCCCAAGGGCGTGGTGCGTGACAACGGCGGTCACGCGGTCGCCCTGGCCTGGTCGATGACCAACATCTACGACATCGCACCCGGTGACGTGTGGTGGACCGCCTCCGACGTCGGCTGGGTGGTCGGGCACTCCTACATCGTCTACGGTCCGCTGCTGGCCGGTGCGACGACCATCATGTACGAGGGCAAGCCGGTGGGTACCCCCGATGCCGGCGCCTTCTGGCGGGTCGTCTCCGAACACCGTGCCAAGGCGCTGTTCACCGCGCCCACCGCGATCCGCGCCATCCGCAAGGCCGACCCGGACGCCAAACTCCTTGCCGAATACGATGTCTCGTCACTCAAGAACCTTTTCGCGGCCGGGGAGCGACTCGACCCCGACACCTTCGAGTGGGCGTCGTCGGTCCTCGGTGTCCCGGTGGTCGACCACTGGTGGCAGACCGAGACCGGATGGGCGATCGCGGCGAATCTGCGTGGGCTGGAACCGATGCCGATCAAGGCCGGCTCCCCGACGGTGCCGGTGCCCGGCTATCAGGTGGGCATCGTCGACGCCGACGGCAAACCGGTCGACGCCGGGGTGGAGGGCAACATCGTGATCACCCTTCCGCTGCCGCCCGGCACGCTCGCCGGACTCTGGCGGGACGAGGAGCGCTACCGCAGCTCCTACCTCAAGGCGTTCCCGGGAACCTATCTCACCGGCGATTCCGGGTACATCGACGCCGACGGCTATGTCTTCGTCCTCGGCCGGTCCGACGACGTCATCAACGTGGCCGGTCACCGCCTGTCCACCGGCAGTATCGAGGCCGTCGTCGCCTCACACGCCGCCGTCGCCGAATGCGCCGTGATCGGTATCCACGACGACCTGAAGGGCCAGCGGCCGAGTGGCTACGTGGTCCTCAAGGCCGGGGTGGAGATCGAGCCGGACACCTTGCGCGACGAGCTCGTCACGATGGTGCGCGACGAGATCGGTGCGGTCGCCACCTTCCGTGACGTCACCGTGGTGCCGGCGTTGCCCAAGACCCGCTCGGGCAAGATCCTGCGCAAGACGATGCGGCAGATCGTCGACCACGAGGAGTACACCGTGCCGTCGACGATCGAGGACGTCGACGTGCTCTCCGCGCTGGCCAAGCAGCTCGGGTAGGGGCGACGGGGTCCCGGCTCGCGCCGTGTCCGGCGTGCGCCGGGGTGCCAGGAGTTAGGATTGGTCGCGGCGATGGATCTCGCCGGAGGCCGGCCCCGATGACGGGACCCCGGCCCGAACCGCCTCCACCGGGGTGACCCGGACCGGCTGATAGTTCCTGTTCCGATCACCGGAAGGAGCTTTGTCGTGGGCACGGACCCCTCACCGAACCAGATCGGCACCTCGTTGCCGATCGACCCGGACACCCCCGTACGTCCACTGCACCTGCAGTTCTCGGCGATCTCCCTGGTGTTCGCCGGGGGCATCGTCGGCACCGGGTTGCGGTACCTGGTCGAAGAACTGTTCCCGGCCCACGGCGTGGCTTGGCCCTGGGCCACCTTCGGGGTCAACCTGGCCGGGGCCTTCGTCCTCGGAGCGCTCCTGGAGATCCTGGTGCTGTCCGGCGACGACGCGGGCCGACGCCGTCGCCTCCGGCTGTGCATCGGCACCGGGTTCTGCGGATCGCTGACCACCTACAGCACCTTCGCCCTCGAGACCGCCCAGCTCGGACACCACGGGGCGGCGGGGACGGCGGTGGCCTATGCGGTGGTCAGCGTGATCGCCGGCCTGGTGTGCGCGTGGGCGGGCATCGTCGCGGCCGGGCAGGCACACCGCCGGTGGACGGGAGAGGTGTCGTGATCGCCGTCGCGGTGATCTTCGCCGGTGCACTCGGCGCGGTCTGTCGCTTCGTCGTCGACGGTGCCGTGAAAGGGCTGCGTGCGTCGACATTTCCCTGGGGCACGTTCGTGATCAACGTGAGCGGCTCACTGCTGCTCGGCATCCTGGCGGGCCTGGTGATCTCACACGGGATGCCGTCGTCGGTCCAGGCCGTGGTGGGGACCGGATTCTGTGGCGGCTACACCACGTTCAGCACCGCGAGTTTCGAGACCATCCGGCTGGCCCAGGGCAGGCAGGCGGTGCTCTCGGCACTCAACGCCATCGGCTCACTGGTGTGCTCGGTGGGCGCGTGCGCGCTGGGACTGGTGCTGGCGTGGGCGATCTGAGGAGTCGGTGATGGACAACATTTTCGGTCGGTACACCTCCGATGCCGGGGGAGCGGAGCCGCACGACGGTGACACGCGAGAGGGGGATACGCGAGATGGGGGTCCGTTGCGGCGTCGACGACCGGGACCCCGGCCCCGGATCACCCCGCAGAGCTGCCTGGTGGTCGGCTGGGATCGCCATCCCGACAGCCTGGCCGCAGCACGGTTCGCCGCGGCGCTGGCGGTCCCGCTACGCGCACACATCCACATCGTGCACATCGTCGACCTCGACGACGAACCGATCGATCCCGACGCCCCCGACTGGGAGGAGCAGTACCGCGCGAACGTGACCGCGGAGGCGGTGACGGCCCGGGCCCTGCTCGACGACGTCCCCGCGTCGTGGACCTATCACAGCGGACACGGATCGCCCGCGGATCTGCTGGCGCAGGTCGCCGACCGCTACGGCGCGCTGATGGTGGTGGTCGGCAGTCCGCGCAGCGGGCTGATGGGGTATCTCGACTCGGTCCTCGGACAGTCGGTGGCGCATCGGCTGATCGGTGCGCGTCGCGTGCCACTGCTGCTCGTACCCGCCGACACGCAGGTCGGCGACGGCGATGTGCCGGAGTGACCCGGTCGTGGTCGGCTTCGTGCGGACGTGACGGAGGTTTCGACGGCCGGGCGTCCTCGCTGCGCTCGGTCGACCTGCTCAACCAGCGTTGACGATGCTGGAGCCGACGTGGAGCGGAGGTGGGGCTCGGTCGACCTGCTCAACCAGCGTTGACGGTGGCCGTGCCGACGTGGGGCACAGGCCGGGTTCGGAACGTGATCGCGTCGTCGGTGCTTGAGCCGATTTACGGTGATTGAGCCGATGAGGAGCGGAGCGACGAGGCGTGTCGAAATCTCCGCAGGCCGGGTTCGGTGGGTGACCCGGTCTGGGGTGGCTGGTTTCTCGAGGTCGGGCGGCGGAGGTTTCGACGGCCGGGCGTCCTCGCTGCGCTCGGTCGACCTGCTCAACCAGCGTTGACGGTGGCCGTGCCGACGTGGGGCGTAGGCCGCGCTTGGAACGTGACCGCGTTTACGGTGATTGAGCCGATGAGGAGCGGAGCGACGAGGCGTGTCGAAATCTCCGCAGGTCGGGTTCGGTAGGTGACCCGGTCCGGGGTGGGTTGGTTTCTCGAGGTCGGGCGGCGGAGGTTTCGACGGCCGGGCGTCCTCGCTGCGCTCGGTCGACCTGCTCGACCAGCGTTGAGGGTGACCGTGCCGACGTGGGGCACAGGCCGGCTCCCGCGGCCGACGGCGCGGGTGCAGAGACAGCAAGGCCCGGGTGACGTGGTCACCCGGGCCCCGACCCCTCGTCGGTGGAGCTGCGGTTCAGCTCACCGAAGTTCTGCGCTGCTCTTGTTCAGCACGCGACGCGCGATGATCAGCTGCTGGATCTGCTGGGTGCCCTCGAAGATGTCCAGGATCTTCGAGTCGCGGGCCCACTTCTCCACCAGCAGACGCTCGGAGTAGCCGAGCGTGCCGAGCAGTTCGACCACCTTGTTGGTGATGTCGGTGACGGTGCGTCCGGCCTTGGCCTTCGACATCGATGCCTCGGTGGAGTTGGGCTGCTTGTTGTCGGCCATCCAGGCCGCCCGCATCGACAGCAGGTAGGCGGCCTCGAAATCGGACTCCATGCGTAGGAATTCGGCTGCGGCGGCATGCTGGTCGATGGCCGGACGGTCGTAGTCCACCTCGATGCCGACCTCGTCGAGCACCCGGCGCAGCTCCTCCAGCGCTGCGCGGGCCACACCGACGGCCATGCCGGCCACCAGCGGGCGGGTGTTGTCGAAGGTCTGCATCACACCGCCGAAGCCCTTCTTGGTGTCGACCTCCGGCGATCCCAGGAGATTCTCCTTGGGGATGCGGCAGTTGTCGAAACGCAGGACGGTGGTGTCGGAGACCCGGATACCCAGCTTGTGTTCCAGCCGAACGACTTCCACGCCCGGGTGCTCGCGCGGCACGACGAACGACTTGATCGCGGCCCGGCCCAGGCTCTTGTCGACCGTCGCCCACACCACGATGTGGGTGGCACGCGATCCGGCGGTGACGAAGATCTTCTCGCCGTTGATCACGTACTCGTCGCCGTCGAGGATGGCGGTGGTACTGACCGCCGCCGAGTCCGATCCGAAGCTCGGTTCGGTGATCGCCATGGCGGCCCACACCTTGCCGAACCGCTGCAGCTGCTCGTCGGTGGCCACCGCGGCGATCGCGGCGTTGCCGAGTCCCTGATAGGGGATCGACAGCATGAGACCACAGTCGCCCCAACAGGTTTCCATCACGTTGAGGACCGACTGCATGTTGCCGCCGTTGACCACAGCCCCCTCGGCGGTGGGCTTGGACGACTTCTGGCTGCGTCCGCCGTCGGCGCCGGCACCGGCCTGGCCGGTCTCGGCGAGACCGTCGTACAGGCTGGCCAGGGTGTCGAGCTCGACGGGGTAATCATGTTCGCGCAGATCGTATTTGCGCGAGATGGGGCGGAAGATCTCGGCCGCGGCCTGATGGGCCTGATCGATCGTGACGTTCAGCTTCTTGGGCAGTTCGAGGTTGATGCTCATGTCTTGTGCTCCTTGGGATTCCGGCCGTCAGAGGACGACGATGCCCTCGCCGATACCCGCACCGCGGAGGTCGCGGTACCAGCGCTCGACCGGATGTTCCTTGGTGAATCCGTGGCCACCGAGCAGCTGCACGCCGTCGAGGCCGATCTGCAGGCCCTTGTCGATGGTCAGCTTGCGGGCCAGGGCGGCCTCGCGGGCGAACGACAGGCCCTGCTCGGCGCGGGCGGCACCGCGCAGGGTGACCAGGCGGATCGAGTCCAGCTCGGTGGCGATGGTGGCCACCATGAAGGCGACGGCCTGCCGGTTGGAGATCGGCTCGCCGAAGGCCTCACGCTCGTTGACGTAGGGGATCACGTAGTCGAGGACGGCCTTGGCGGTGCCGGCAGCCAGCGCCGACCAGCCCAGACGCGACAGGCGCACCACGTCACGATAGGCGGCGAAGGCGGCGTCACCCTCCTGCTCGCCGAGCAGTGCCGACGCGGGGACGGCGACGTCCTGCAGCAGCAGGCGGCCCATGCCGGCGGCACGCACGCCCATACCCGGGTCGGCCTCGACGATCAGTCCCTTGGAGTCGGACTCGACGATGAACAGCGCCGGACGGCCGTCGAGCTGGGCGCCCACCAGGAACAGCTCGGCGCTGCCCGCGGCCGGGACGAACGACTTGACACCGTTGAGGCGGTAGCCGCTGGGAACGCGAGTCGCCTTGGTCTGCAACGAGAACGCGTCGAACAGCGGACGCGGCTCGGCGATCACGACGGCCGACTGCGGCACGTTTTCGCCGGCGAAGTCGGGCAGGAAGGTCTTCTGCTGTCCCTCGCTGCCGAAGTTGGTCAGGGTGGTGGCCACTCCGCTCGGTGCGAGCAGCGGCAGGGCCAGACCCATGTCGCCGTAGGCCATGGCCTCGGCGACCAGGGCGTTGGTCACCACGCCGCGCTCGGTGGCGGCGCCGTCGAACTCCTCGGGGACGTTGATCATCGTGATGCCGAGTTCGGCGGAACGCTCACGGATCTCGTCGGGGGTCGACGCGGCGTTGTCGGCGTCATAGGCGGCCGGACGCAGGATCTCGACGGCGAAGTCCTTCACCGTCTCGGCGATCATCTGCTGTTCGTCGTCGGGGTTGAGATTGAAGTAGTCCTTCGGCGCGGTGGTCAGCCGGGCGGCGGTGCCCGACCCGCCCTGTACCTTCTTGAACGCCCGGTTCGCCGCGCCCAGGGTCTGGAAGCCGGTCTTGGTCGCCTGGTAGGCGATGCGGTTGATCGGTTCGCGGATCTGGTACTTTTCGGCGAACTCCGAGCCGGTGACGGTGCTCAGCACACGCATGGCGGTGCCGATGAAGTTGCGCGGATGCGGGTTCTTGCCGACGGCGGAGGTGTCGCGTGGGTCGGTGGTAGTAGACATGGTCACCATTTCTCGCAGCGGTTCGGGAGCGCCGAGTGTGAACTTACTCGGTGGTAAGAACCTACCTTACTTCCCGGTAAGGAGTTTGTCACCCCACTGACGGACCCGATTGTCACCGACGGCGGTTTAGGCTGGTCACCGATGACCGTCGAGATCCCGCACACGAACCACCCGCCCGTCCCGCAGCCGCCGTCGCCGCGTCCGGGCATGGGTGGCTGGGGACGTTCGGGTGCGCTGCTGGTCGCCGGACTCGGCGCGGCCGGACTGGCCACCGCGGCACTGCTCGACCCGGTCGGTATCCAGCACGGTCCCGAACTGTGCCTGTTCCGCCGGCTCACCGGGCTGCCGTGTCCGGGCTGCGGGTTGACCCGCAGCTGGGTGATGACCGCACACGGGGACCTGGGGCAGGCGTTCTCCTTCAACCTGTTCGGGCCGCTGACCTTTGCCGCCGCGGCGCTGGTCGTCCTCGGCGCGCTGTGGCTGGTGATCACCGGCCGCGGCCCGCGCCGGGCAGGGGCGCATGGCCGGATGCCACGGTGGGGAGTGCGGGTGCTGATCGGCCTGCTGGTGCTCTTCCTCGTCTACGGTGTGGCCCGCGGGGTCGACGCCGGCTTCGGCTGGGGACTGTTCCCGGCCGTCACCTGAGGGCCGGCCGACACCGGCGACACGGCCCACCACGCTCGCGGGCGCACGCGGGTTTTCCGCCGAGCCCGCGCACACGTGCCGAGCATCTGCGGCAGAGTGGGGGTATGCGACTGACCCACTTCGGACATTCCTGCGTGCTGGTCGAGATCGACGGAGCCCGAATCCTGTTCGATCCCGGGAACTTCTCGCACGGATTCGACGGGATCACCGGGCTCGACGCCATTCTGATCACCCACCAGCATCCCGATCACTGCGACGTCGCGCGGCTGCCCGATCTGGTGGCCGCCAACCCGCAGGCGGTGCGTTTCGCCGACCCGCAGACCGCCGCACAGCTCAACACCGACGACGTCGCGGGGGAGTGGACCGCCGCCCACGCCGGGCAGACGATCACGATCGGGTCGGTCACCGCGCGTGCCACCGGCGGCCGCCACGCGGTGATCCATCCGGAGATCCCGGTGATCGACAACGTCGCCTACATCCTCGACGCCGCCGGACAGACCGGCCGCTTCATGCATCCGGGTGACTCGTTCTACATCCCGTTCGAGCCGATCGACGTCCTCGGTCTCCCGTCGGCGGCACCGTGGATGAAACTCAGCGAGTCGGTGGACTATCTGCGTGCGATGGCGCCGCGGGTCGCCGTGCCGATCCACCAGGCGATCCTGTCCGACGCCGGCACCGGAATCCACTACGGGCGCCTCGCCGACATGGCCGACGGCGGGACCGAATTCCGGGTGCTCGACCGGGAATCGGGCACCGAGGTCTGACGTCCCCGCTCAGGCCGGGGGTGCGAAGAACTCCAGTGCGATGTTGTCGGGATCGCGGAAGGAGATCCCGGAACCGTAGTGCGCATGCTTGATCCCGGTGTGCGGCACACCCAGCTCGTCGAGACGCGCGGTCCACGATTCCAACTCGTCGCGCGAGAGGGCGAAGGCCACGTGGTCGAGGCCGACGCGCCGCTCGTCGAAGCCCTCGCCGGGGCCGTCGGCGGTATGGGTGTGCAGGCCGAACAGGGTGCCGCCGCCGAGGGCGTACACCGCGTGGTGGTAGGCGCCGGACTCCTCGTCCTCGTCGAGCACGGGCTCGGCGTCGAACAGACGGTTGTACCAGGCGGTGCTGACCGCCAGGTCGCTGACGGTGATGGCCACATGGGTGAGTGCGGGGAAGGTCATGCCGCGAGGCTAGGTCCGAAGCTGCTGCAGCCGTGACGATTTGCCGGCCGGACTCGCCGATCGGACAGGGCGGTGCTCACCGAACGGCGGGGTGGACCCGCCGGGCGCACGGGATTCAGTCCGTCGCGGCCAGCGCCGACAGCACCGTCTCGTGCAGCAGGCCGTTGGTGGCCACCGCGCTGCCGCCGGCCGGGCCCGCCGCACCCTCGAGCGAGGTGAACGTCCCGCCCGCCTCGCGCACCAGGATGTCGAGTGCGGCCAGATCCCACAGCGACACCTCGGGCTCGGCGGCGATGTCCACCGCGCCCTCGGCCACCAGGCAGTAGTTGTAGAAGTCGCCGAATCCCCGCACCCGCCACACCTCGTCGGTCAGCGCGATGAGCTGCGGGCGGATACCCCGGTCGGCCCAGCCGGACAGGCTCGAGAACGCCAGGCTCGCCGAAGAGAGCGAGCCCACCCCCGACACCGAGATGGTCTTCGGGTCGGTGCCGTCGAAGGCGGCATGCGCACCCAGCCCCGACGCGGCCCACCACCGCCGCCGCAACGCCGGGGCGCTGACCACCCCGAGCACCGGGACGCCGTCGACGAGCAGGGCGATCAGCGTGGCCCACACCGGCACGCCACGCACGAAGTTCTTGGTGCCGTCGATCGGGTCGACGATCCACTGCCTGCCCTCCAGCCGCGCCTCGCCGCCGAACTCCTCACCGAGGACCGCATCGTCCGGGCGTCGTGCCGAGAGTCGTTCGCGGACAAGACGTTCGCAGTCGAGGTCGGCATCGGAGACCGGCGTCAGATCCGGCTTGTCGGTGACGTGGAGGTCCACCGCGCCGAACCGGCCCATCGTCAGTGCATCCGCCGAGTCGGCGATCGAGAGGGCGAGTTCGAGGTCATCGTGCAGGTCGAGGCCGTCGGCGGCGGAGGTCATGCCCGGTAGGGTAGCCGCATGTGGATCGCCATCACCATCGCCGCCCTGCTGGCCGTACTCGCGGTCGTCATGATCATGCAGATGAGGGGCCGGCCGGTCGGTGGGATGCGCGGCACCGGGGCGGGCTTCGTCCAGGGCACGCTGACCGTGACCGGTGTCAGCGACCGGCCCGACGGTGATTCCAAGGGACAGTCGTTCTGCACCGTGTCGGGCACCATCGTCGGACCGGGGACCGAACCGGCCGAGGTGTACGGGACCATGGTGCTCGACGACGGTCAGCCGTGGCCGCAGATCGGTTCCGACCACCCGGTCGTCTACAAGCCGGGCAAGGCCGTGAGCAGCTGGCAGTTCGGGGAGCTCCCGCCGCCGGCGCCGCTGGACCACCCTGATCCCTTCACGAAGTGACCCCTCCTCGCCACGTGGTCTCGACCTCTTCTCGCCGGGCCGTCGTGCCTGCGCCGCGGGGTCGTGTCACGCGATTCCGGCCACCGGGTTCGGCGTGGGTTGGGCCCAACGGTGGTCGGGTCGCTACCCTGGATAACCGTGCAACCTGACGTGACCACAGACCTCGAAGCCCTCGACGCGACACTGACCACCGTCGAGAAGGTCCTCGACGTCGAGGAGTTGCGTCGCCGCATCGACGAACTGGAGATGCAGGCCTCCGATCCCGAGCTCTGGAATGACCAGGAGCACGCCCAGAAGGTGACCAGCGAGCTCTCGCACGCGCAGTCCGAACTGCGCCGCGTCACCGAGCTGCGCCAGCGCCTCGAGGACATGCCGGTCCTCTACGAACTCGCCGAGGCCGAGGAAGGTGACGACCGCACCGTCGCCCTGGCCGACGCCGATGCCGAGCGCGTCTCCCTCCGCACCGACATCCAGGCGATGGAGGTCAAGACCATGCTGTCGGGGGAGTACGACCAGCGCGACGCCCTGGTCAACATCCGCTCCGGCGCCGGTGGCGTCGACGCCGCGGACTGGGCCCAGATGCTGATGCGCATGTACATCCGCTGGGCCGAGCAGCACGACTACGGCGTCGAGGTCTACGACACCTCCTACGCCGAAGAGGCCGGCCTCAAGTCGGCGACCTTCGCGGTCAAGGCGCCCAACATGTACGGCACGTTGTCGGTGGAACAGGGCACCCACCGCCTGGTCCGGATCAGCCCGTTCGACAACCAGGGCCGCCGGCAGACGTCGTTCGCCGAGGTCGAGGTGCTGCCGGTGGTCGAGACCACCGACCACATCGACGTCCCCGAGACCGAACTGCGCGTCGACGTCTACCGCTCGTCGGGACCCGGCGGCCAGTCGGTCAACACCACCGACTCCGCGGTCCGGCTCACGCACATCCCCACCGGCATCGTCGTGACCTGTCAGAACGAGAAGAGTCAGCTGCAGAACAAGGCCGCCGCGATGCGCGTGCTGCAGGCCAAGCTGCTCGAACGCAAGCGCCTGGAGGAGCGCGCCGAGCTCGACGCGCTCAAGAGCGACGGCGGGTCGAGCTGGGGCAACCAGATGCGGTCCTACGTGCTGCACCCGTACCAGATGGTCAAGGACCTGCGGACCGGCGTGGAGAGCAACAACCCGACCGCGGTCCTCGACGGCGATCTCGACACCTTCATCGAGGCCGCGATCCGCTGGCGGATGGCTGATGCCGACGCCTGATCTGATGCAGCTGGCGAGTGACTCGCCCGGGAGCGCGACCCAGGAGCTGATCGGCCGCATCTACGTGTGGCTGGCCGTCTCCGGCCTGGACGTGCTCATCTGGATACTCGGCGGGCTGCTGGTCATCCGCTTCATCCGGTGGATGGCCGAGCGCTACGCACAGCGGCTGGAGAGCACCTTCCACAACAGTGACCTGATCGTCCGCAGCGAGGACGCCAAGTACCGGCGTGCCCTGGTCGACGTGGTGGCGTGGGTGCTGATCGTCGTGGTGGTGATCGTGGTGATCCTGCACGCCCTCACCGTGATGAAGGTGTCGGTGGTGGGCCTGGCCGCACCCGGTGCCGTACTCGGTGCCGCGCTCGGTTTCGGTGCGCAGAAGGTGGTGCAGGACATCCTCGCCGGATTCTTCGTCGTCGCCGAGAAGCAGTACGGCTACGGCGACATGGTCGATCTCACCGTCACCGGCAACGGCACGGCCACCGGCACCGTCGAGGACGTGACCCTGCGGGTGACCAAGCTGCGCACCAGCGAGGGCGAGGTGATCACCGTGCCCAACGGGCAGATCATCAAGGCCACCAACCTGTCCAAGGACTGGGCGCGCGCGGTGGTCGACGTACCGATCCCCGCCGACGCCGACATCAGCCGGGTCAACGAGGTCCTCGGCCAGGTGGGCACGGACTTCTACGAGAACGCACGCTGGCACGACCTGCTGCTCGACGAACCGTCGTCGCTGGGTGCGGTGGAACTCGACCTCGACTCGGTCACCATCCGGATGGTCGCCCGCACCCTGCCGGGCAAGCAGTTCGAGGTCAGCCGGGCGCTGCGGGTGTCGATCGTGCGCACTCTGGCGATCGACGGCATCACCGTCGCGCCGGGCCGGACCGCCGAGTCCGGTGGCGGACCGCCGGCCGCGCACGCGAGCAACAACGGGGACGACGACTGATGGGCGAGCACGAGGGTCCCCGCGACTGGCGGCACATCTACAAGACCCGCATCCGCACCAGCACCGCGGTGCTGCTGGTGGCCTTCATCGTCTGCTCGGTGGTCTACGGCTACACCTCCCAGCGGTATGCGGCGCCGGAGACCGGCACCACCTCGCGGGTGGTGAACACCACCCCACGCGAGCGCGAGTACACCGAACCGTCGACGACCCGATCGTCGTCGAGCAGTGTGCCGAGCAGCTCGTCGTCGGAGGAGTCGTCCGAACCGAGCGTCAGCGCACCCGGCGGGAGCGGATCGCCGAGCGGCTCGCCGACGTCGACCACGCACCACTGGCTCGACGACGTGCCGATCCCTGGGATCGGGACCACCACGACCACCGCCCCGCCCAGCACCTAGGGCACCCCGCTCACATCCGCGGGCGTCGGTTGCGATGGCGCGCCCGGATCCCACCTGAGCGGGCTTCTCAGACGTCGTCGTTACACTGGCTCCCTGTGATCAAGCTGGAAAACGTGACGATGCAGTACAAGGCTTCCAGCCGTCCCGCCCTGTCGGAGTTGAGTCTGGAGGTCGACAAGGGCGAGTTCGCCTTCCTCATCGGGCCGTCGGGCTCGGGGAAGTCGACGTTCTTTCGGCTGCTGCTCAAGGAGGACCGCCCGACGTCGGGCGAGATCCACGTCGGCGAGTTCCACGTGAACACGCTCAAGGCACGTGAGGTCCCCAAGCTGCGGCAGTCGATCGGCTGTGTCTTCCAGGACTTCCGGCTGCTGCAGCAGAAGTCCGTCGCCGACAACGTCGCCTTCGCGCTGGAGGTGATCGGGAAGCCGCCGTCGATGATCCGCAAGGTGGTGCCGGAGGTGCTCGACTACGTCGGGCTCGAGGGCAAACTCGACCGGATGCCCTACGAACTGTCGGGCGGTGAGATGCAGCGTGTCGCGATCGCGCGGGCGATCGCCAACCGGCCGCTGGTGCTGCTCGCCGACGAGCCGACCGGAAACCTCGACCCGGAGACCAGCGAGGAGATCGTCGACGTCCTCGACCGGGTCAACCGACGCGGGACCACCGTGGTGATGGCCACCCACGACCGGCACATCGTCGACGCCATGCGCCGCCGCGTGCTCGAGTTCGACAACGGCCGCCTCGTCCGCAACGACGAACAGGGTGTGTACGGGATCGGCTGAGGCGACCCGGACCCGACACGCCCACCACGACCACGAAGGACAACCCGAGCGAGCATGCGAGCGCATTTCATCCTCAACGAGGTTCTCAACGGCTTCCGTCGGAACGTGACCATGACGGTCGCCATGATCATCACCACCGCGATCACCCTGGGGATGTTCGGCGGCGGGCTGCTGGTGATCCAGATGGCCGACAAGAGTCAGAAGATCTTCCTCGACCGTGTCGAGATGCAGTTCTTCATCAACGACGAGGTCGCCAAGGCCGACCCGAACTGTCAGAAGGCGCCGTGCGCCACCCTGCGTACCGAGCTGGACAATGCGTCCGGGGTGGGGACGGTGACCTTCGTCAACGCCGAGCAGGCCTACCAGGACGCCAAGCAGATGTTCGCCGAGACGTCCCCGGAGATCGCCGACCAGATCAGCCCCGACAGCATCCCGGCGTCGTTCAAGGTGCGGATGGACGATCCGTCGAAGTTCGACGAGGTGTACAACAGTTTCGCCGGGCGCCAAGACCTCGGCGTGGAGGGCGCGCTGGACCAGCGCGACCTGGTCAAACGCATCTTCGCCGTCCTCGACGGGGTGCGTAATGCGGCGTTTGCGGTGGCCGCGATCCTCGCCGTCGCCGCGATCCTGCTGATCGTCAACACCGTCCAGATCGCCGCCTACACACGGCGCACCGAGGTGTCGATCATGCGGCTGGTGGGTGCCACCCGCTGGTACACGCAGTTGCCGTTCCTGCTGGAGGCGATGCTGGCCGCGCTGATCGGCTCGCTGCTGGCGATCGGTGGCCTGTTCATCGCCAAGGCGTTCTTCTTCGACCGCGCGCTCGCCGGCCTGTACGGCGTCAACATCGTGCCCCGGATCACCGTCGGCGACGTCGCCTATGTGTCGCCGTGGCTCGTGATCGGCGGAATTGTGTTGGCAGCGGCGACGGGTTATGTCACCCTGCGTGTGTATGTGCGGGAGTGACGCGGACGCCCGGGACTGATCCCGGCGGCCCCTGCACGCAACCACATCTGCGGTCTGTCCCAGACCGGCAGCCGATCGAGGAGATGAGCACGCCGTCATGGCGAAGGAGAAGGGTCGCAACGTGATCGCGACCAACCGCAAGGCGCGGCACGACTACACGATCCTGGACACCTACGAGGCCGGGATCGCGCTGCTGGGGACCGAGGTCAAGAGCCTGCGTGAGGGCAAGGCGTCACTGGTGGACGCGTTCGCGACCATCGACGACGGTGAGGTGTGGCTGCGGTCGCTCAACATCGCCGAGTACGGCAGTGGATCGTGGACCAACCATGCCCCGCGCCGCAACCGGAAGCTGTTGATGCACCGCCGGGAGATCGACACCCTGATCGGCAAGATCCGCGACGGCAACCTCACCCTGGTGCCGTTGTCGATGTACTTCAGCGACGGTCGGGTCAAGGTGGAACTCGCCCTGGCCCGCGGTAAGCAGGCCCACGACAAGCGTCAGGACATCGCGCGGCGGACGGCCCAACGCGAGGTGGCCCGAGAGGTCGGTCGGCGCGTCAAGGGTATGTGAGAAGGGGGCGCGTGAGCAGGGGGCAGGTGATCGGGACGGCGGTCCGCGCTCGGTGGTCGGTTCTGGCCACCGCGGTGGTCGCCATCGGCGTCGCACTCGCCGGCTGCGCCCCGGCGGTCGACGATCCGACGCGGCTCGGCGGTGAGGACGCCGCGATCGGCGGACTGCCCGCCACCCCGCCGATGGGCTGGAACAGCTGGAACACCTTCGGCTGCGGGATCACCGAGCAGATCGTGCGGGCACAGGCCGACGCGCTGGTGTCGTCGGGGCTGCGGGACGCCGGCTACACCTACGTCGTCGTCGACGACTGCTGGATGGCCCCGACCCGCGCCGAGGACGGCCGGTTGCAGGCCGACCCGGTGCGGTTCCCGTCCGGGATGGCCGCCCTCGCCGACTACGTGCATGCGCGCGGCCTGGGATTCGGGATCTATGCCGGTGCCCGCGGCCAGACGTGTGCGCAGTTCACCGGCGCCTATCCGGGGGCGACCGGCAGCGGGGGACACGAGCAGGTCGACGCCCGGACCTTCGCCGGGTGGGGGGTGGACTTCCTCAAATACGACTGGTGTTCCTCCGACACCTCCCACGGCACCCAGGTGTCGGCGTTCACCACGATGCGCGATGCCCTGCGCGCCACCGGCCGCCCGATCGTCTACTCGATCAACCCGAACTCCGGGGTCGCCGGCTCGGTGCCGGGCGCCGAGTTCGACTGGGGCGGGATCGCCACGATGACCCGGGCGACCAACGACATCACCGCGACGTGGTCGACCGACTCCGGACCGTCGGGATACCAGGGCGTCACCGACATCGTCGACGCCGTCGCCCCGCTGGGCTCGCGGGTCGGGCCGGGTGCATTCGTCGACCCGGACATGCTGGTGGTCGGCGTCGGTGACACGTTGACCCCGGCCGACGAACGTACCCAGATGTCGATGTGGGCGATGCTCGCCGCCCCGCTGATGGCCGGCAACGACCTCACCACGATGTCGGCCCGCACCCGCGCCGTCCTCGCCGATGCGGGCGTGATCGGTATCGATCAGGACCCGCGCGTGCAGGCCGGTGCACCGGTCGGCGACGACCCGGAGATCTTCTCGCGCGCACTGGGCGACAAGGGACTCGTCGTGTCCCTGACCAACCGCGCCGACCATCCGCGCACGATGTCGGTGGCGCTGGCCGATCTCGGCTTCACCGGCGACACCGTGGTCGGCGTCGACGCCTGGACCGGCGTACGTCACCAGGCGTCCGGCGGCCGGTTGTCGGTGGAGGTCGGCGTGCACGACACGGCCCTGCTACGCATCGAGTAGATGACACGCGAGGAAATGGGAATGAACTGTCGGGGGATGGTTGTTACAATGAACTGTTCGCCGAATCCATCGGCGGGCACCATCTCGGGGCTGATCGGTTTCGACTACGTGCGTCGAGGTGGGGGAAGCGTGTCGGTGCAGGCCAGAGACCACCGTATAAGCGTCGCGGCAACCAATTAAGCGCCGATAAGAATCAGCGCGACTACGCCCTCGCTGCCTGACAGCGAGCTCGTGGTCTGTCGGCCCGGACCATGCTCTCGGATCCGGTGCCGGCATCATCTTCGAGAGCTCACCGTACGCACCGGTCGCGGGTGCGGACGGGACAACCAACAGCGACTGGGATCGTCATCTCGGCTTGTTCACGTGACCGGGAGATCCAAGTAGAGACCTAGTGAACTGCACACGGAGAAGCCCCGCTGAAGCGACGGAGGACCCGGGTTCAATTCCCGGCAGCTCCACGAGAAGGGCCCCTCACCTCACCGGTGAGGGGCCTTTGTCATGCCGGGGTCGGAGGACTCTTCTGACCGCGTACAGAACCAGCACCTCTCAGTGGGACCGAGTGGATATTCCACACCACCGGCTCTGCGGTGCGACTTGTGGCCGCTCACGCCTGTCCGACGAGCTTGCGGTCGCCGGCGCGCATGAGGGCGCTGCCCGTGCCGCCGCCGACGGCGCCGATCGCGACCTGACCGGCGCGGATCGCGGCGTCGAGGTCGACACCGGTCTCGATACCGCAGTCACGCAACAGGTACACGAGATCCTCGGTGGCGATGTTGCCGCTCGCACCGGGCGCGAACGGGCAGCCGCCGAGACCGCCGACCGAGGCGTCGAGGCGGGTGATGCCGGCCTGCACGGCCGCGTACGCGCTGGCCAATCCGGTGCCACGGGTGTTGTGGAAATGCGCTCCGAGCGGCAGATCACCGATCAGTGGGCGCACCGCGTCGACGAGATCTGTGACCCGACGCGGAGTGGTGGTGCCGATGGTGTCGGCGATGGCGATCCGGTCGGCACCCGCCGCGACGGCCTGCTCGACGATCCGGGTGACCCGGCCGGTCGGGGTGGGCCCGTCGAACGGGCAGTCCCATGCGGTCGCGATGATCACCTCGACGGTGGCGTCCGCGATGTGGGCGGCGTCGACGATGTCACCGATCAGGGCGGCCGACGCCTCGGTGTCCCGGCCGACATTGGCGCGGCTGTGCGCATCCGAGGCCGACACCACGTACTCGAGATGGGCCACACCGGCATCGAGGGCCCGGCGTGCACCGTTCACCGACGCGACGAGTGCCGAGAACCGGACGTCGGGGAATCGGTGCAGATGCCGACAGATCTCGGCGGCGTCGGCGAGTGCGGGCACCTTGGACGGCGAGACGAAGGCCGTCACCTCCACCTCGCGGACCCCGGTCGCGCAGATAGCTTCGAGCAGTTCGAGTTTCGTGGCGGTGTCGATCGGTTCCTCGATCTGCAGGCCGTCGCGCATGGCGACGTCGCGAATGGTCACCGCGGTCATCAGATCACCCCGTCCTCGGCAAGATCGGCCAACGTCTCGGCGTCGAGCCCCAACAGTTCACCGTAGACCGCGGCATTGTCGGCACCCGGCGTGGGCGGGCCGGCATTGCGGATGCCGCCCGGCGTGTCACTGAACTGCGGCACCAGGCCGGGACCGAGAACCGTTCGGCCACTGCGTTCGTCGTGATGCTCGGCGATCATGCCGCGCGCCCGCAGGTGCGGGTCGGCGACGACGTCGGCGATCGTGTTGACCGGACCCACCACCACACCGGCCTCCGACAGCACCTCGGTGAGTTCGTCGGCACCGAGCTGCCCCGACCACGCGCCGATCAGTGCGTCCAGCTCGTCCTGATTGCGGCCACGGGCGGCGTGGTCGGCGAACCGTGCATCGGTGGCGAGTTCGGGGCGGCCCATCGCCGCGCACAACCGGACGAACACCGAATCCTGGTTGGCGGCGATGATCACATGGGTGCCGTCGGCGGTGGGGTAGAGGTTCGACGGTGCGATGCCGTCGAGGCGGGTGCCCGACGGCCCGCGCACCACACCGCCCATCGCATAGTCGGCGATCGTCGACTCCTGCACGGCCACACACGATTCCAACAGCGAGGTATCGACCACCTGCCCCTTTCCGGTGACGGTGCGGCGATACAGTGCAGCCAGGGCGCCCTGTGCGGCGAACATCCCGGCGAGGGTGTCGCCGAGCGACAGCGACAGCCGTGGCGGCAACTGGCCGGGGTAGCCGTTGATGTGGCGCAGACCCGAGGCGGCCTCGGCCACCGAGGCATAGCCCGCACGTCCGGCGTCGGGACCGGTCTGACCGTATCCCGACACCCGGACGACGATGATCCCCGGATTCCGGTCGGCCAGTACGTCGGGGCCGATGCCGAGCCGTTCGAGCGTGCCGGGCCGGAAGTTCTCGACGACGATGTCGGCCTGATCGGCCAACTGCAAGAAGATGTCCCGGCCGCGATCGCTGCGCAGATCCAGGGTGATGGCCCGCTTGTTGCGGGCGTGCACGGTCCAGTAGAAGCGATGTCCGTCGACCTCGGCCTGTCCCCAGGTGCGGATCGGGTCGGGGCGGCCCGGTGCCTCGATCTTGACGACGTCGGCGCCCATGTCGCCGAGCAGTCGTGCGGCGTGCGGCCCCGCGATGAGGGTGCCCAACTCGAGGACGCGGATGCCCTCCAGCGGTCCGGACGGGTGGGGGCCGGGCGGGACGGGGAGGTCCGCAGATGCCGACGATGCACGGGAATCGACCATGGCGTCCAGTGTGGCGTGCGCGTGTCGCGGGAGGCAATGAGACCCCGGCCATCGGCAAGTTAGAGACAAAAGTGAGAATATGTGTCAACATCGTGAGGTTGCCGAGCACGGCTCGACGAGGAGGGGACCGATGACCACACCCGAAACCGGGCTGCTGCCGGATGTGTCGCTGCGCGACGTGCTCACCGGAGCCGCCGCGATCTGCCACGATCTGCCGACCATGCTGCGTGTACTGCCCGACTTCATCCCCAAGCCGCCGACGCGGAAGATGTCGATCGGCAAGCGGTTCACCCAGACCGTCGCCCGCCACCCCGACCGCGACTTCCTGCGGTTCGAGGGGCAATCCATCACCTACCGCGAGGCCAACGCGAAGGCCAACCGCATCGCCGACCTGCTCACCCGGCAAGGTGTCACCCGCGGCGACGTGGTGGCCGTGCTCGCCCGCAACCATCCCGATGTCGTGATCACGATGCTCGCGATCGTCAAACTCGGCGCCATCACCGGCATGATGAACTTCAATCAGCGCGGCGCCGTGCTCGAACACAGCCTGGGTCTGATCGACGCCAAGGTCATCATCCATGACGCGGATCTCACCGAGGCGCTGGAAACGGTTCCGCCGCAGACGCTTCCGCCGCACCGGATCACCTACGACGAGCTGCGCACCCGAATCAGTGTCTGCTCGCCGGTCGACCCGGCGGTCACCGACACGATCCCGTTGGGCGACACCGCCTTCTACATCTTCACCTCGGGAACGACGGGATATCCCAAGGCCAGCAAGATGAGTCACAACCGGTGGCTCACCGCCATGGCCGGGATCGGCGGCCTGGGCGTGCGGCTGCGCCCCGACGACGTCATCTACACCGCGCTGCCCTTCTACCACAACAACGCACTGACCATCTCGGTGTCGGCGGCGATGATGTCGGGTGCATGTCTGGCGATCGGACGGCACTTCTCGGCATCGAGGTTCTTCGACGAACTCGTCGAGAACGACGCGACCGCCTTCAGCTACATCGGTGAACTCTGCCGCTACCTCCTGGCGCAACCGCCGAAGGCCACCGACCGTGCCCACCGTGTCCGGGTGGCCGTGGGAAACGGTCTGCGCCCGGACATCTGGGATGCATTCGCCGAACGCTTCGGCATCGATCGGATCTGCGAACTGTACGCGGCCAGCGAGGCCAACATCGGATTCGTCAACATCTTCGGGGTACCCAGATCGGCGGGGTTCTCACCGCTGAAGTACGCGATCGTCGAGTACGACGAGGAGACCGGCGAACCGCGGCGTGGACCCGACGGACGGGTGATCCACGCCGGCCGGCGGGGTACCGGACTCCTCCTCGCCGAGATCAACAGCCGGGTGCCCTTCGACGGCTACACCGACGCGGCGGCATCGGCCAAGAAGGTCGTCACCGACGCCTTCGCCGCCGGCGACCGGTGGTTCAACAGCGGCGATGTGGTTCACGACCAAGGCTTTTCCCACATCGGATTCGTCGACCGGATCGGTGACACCTTCCGCTGGAAGGGCGAGAACGTGGCCACCACCGAGGTGGAGGCCGTGCTCGACGCCCACCCCGACATCGAGGAGGCCGTCGTCTACGGCGTCCCGGTCTCGGGCACCGACGGCAAGGCCGGGATGGCCGCGATCAGTCTCCGTGCGGGCAAGAGCTTCGACGCCGTGGGCCTGGCCGCCCACGTCCGGACGGGACTCCCGGCCTATGCGGTGCCGCTGTTCGTGCGGATCACCGACCACCTCGAACACACGTCGACCTTCAAGAACATGCGAACCGACCTGCGTAAGCAGGCCTTTCACGACACCGGCGACGACCCGGTGTTCGTGTTCACCGACGACGGCTACGTCGCGTACTCACCGGAATTCGTCGACCGGCTGGCCGGCGCATCCCGTCCGGCTGGCCCCGCGACCCACCCCGCCGATCACGCTCAGCGCGCCTGAGCCCTCGTGGTGCGCAGTTCGGTTCCGACGAAATCCAGTGCGGCCCGGTGCCAGAGACCGACATGATCGAGCATCGGATGTCCACCGCCGGGCACCGGGACATAGGTGGCGTCCATGCCGCGATCACGGAGTTCCTCGATGCCCTTGGCCGTGCGGTGTGCGTAGGTGACGGTGTCGGCGTCGCCGTGGATCGCCAGCACGCGGGCGTCGTCGTGAATCATCCGCCAGTCGGCGAACTGCCACCACGGGGCGAGGGCGAGTACCGCGCTCACCCGGGTGTCGGCGGCCAGTTGCGCGGCGATCCGGCCGCCCATCGAATGTCCGATCACCGCGACGGGGGTCTCGGGATGATCCCGGCACGCCTGCTCGAGTGCGGCCCGCGCATACGGCATCGGTGAGGCCTGGCCGCCGTTCCAGCCGTACACCCGGTAGCGCACCTGCCGGATGTCGACGGCGCGCCCGAACCGCAGCGCGATGGATGCGGTGAACGGATACATGCGCATCGCCGACCCCTGCCACGGCGAGAACGGCCGGTAGCTGCTGTCGGTGCCGCCGGGCAGGACCAGCACGCTCAGCGCCGGGCCGCCGGCGCGGTTGCGGGCGCGGGTGGGCAGGCGCGTCTGTTCGGTCACGTCTCGATGGTCTCAGGCGCAGCACCGCCCGGGCCGTTCAGGGGGAGTTCACAGCACTGTCTACGTCACCTCGCCCTGCGGATCGGGGGATCGGTGGCAGAATTCGACATATGGCACATCCTCGCGCCGGCACCCCGGCACTGCCCGAAGACCTCATCGACGTGGCCGCAGTGGACAGGGCCTACTACGACACCACGCCGGATCCGGAGAATCCGTTGCAGCAGGTGGTCTTCGGTACCTCGGGTCATCGCGGGTCGAGCCTGGACGCGTCGTTCAACGAGGCCCACATCCTGGCCACCACCCAGGCGATCGTCGAATACCGCACCGGCGCCGGCATCACCGGGCCGCTGTTCATCGGCTTCGACACCCACGCGCTGTCCATCCCGGCCTGGCGCACCGCCCTCGAGGTGCTCGCCGCCAACGAGGTCTCCACCTTCACCGCCACCGACGACACCTTCACCCCGACGCCCGCGGTCAGCCGGGCGATCCTGAAGTTCAACGCCGAGCATCCGGGTGTGCAGTCCGACGGGATCGTCGTCACCCCGTCGCACAACCCGCCGCGCGACGGCGGATTCAAGTACAACCCGCCCAGCGGTGGCCCCGCCGACACCGCGATCACCTCCTGGATCGCCGGCCGCGCCAACGATCTGCTGCGCAACAAGCTCGACGGCGTCCGACGAATCCCGTTCGAGCAGGCCCGATCCGGCCAGTACGTCACCGATCACTCGTTCATCGAGGAGTACTGCAACGCGCTGTCGGGTGTGGTCGACATGGATGCGATCCGCACCTCGGGTATCCGGATCGGTGCCGACCCGCTCGGCGGGGCGTCGGTGGGGTACTGGGCGGCGATCGGGTTCCGCTACAACCTCGCGAACCTGACGGTGGTGAACCCGACCGTCGACCCGACGTTCTCGTTCATGACCCTCGACACCGACGGCAAGATCCGGATGGACTGCTCGTCGCCGAATGCGATGGCGTCGCTGATCGGTGCGCGCGACCACTACGACATCGCCACCGGCAACGACGCCGACTCCGACCGGCACGGCATCGTCACCCCCGACGCGGGCCTGATGAATCCCAATCACTATCTCGCCGTGGCCATCGACTATCTGTTCACCCATCGGCCGGGATGGTCCGAGCAGGCGGGCGTCGGCAAGACGCTGGTGTCGTCGTCGCTGATCGATCGTGTGGTCGGCGGGATCGGCCGCCGTCTGGTGGAGGTGCCGGTGGGGTTCAAGTGGTTCGTCGAGGGACTGCTCGACGGGTCGATCGCGTTCGGCGGTGAGGAGAGCGCGGGCGCATCGTTCCTGACCCTCGACGGCGGGCCGTGGACCACCGACAAGGACGGCATCATCCTGGATCTGCTGGCCTCGGAGATCCTCGCCGTCACCGGCAAGACCCCGTCGCAGCGCTATCGCGAACTGGCCGACCGGTACGGCGAGTCGGCCTATGCCCGCATCGACGCGCCGGCGTCGCGGGAGCAGAAGGCCGTCCTGTCGAAGCTGTCGCCGTCGCAGATCACCGCCACCGAGCTGGCCGGGGAGAAGATCACCGCGATCATGACCGAGGCGCCCGGCAACGGTGCGGCCATCGGCGGACTGAAGGTGACCACCGAGAACGCGTGGTTCGCGGCTCGGCCATCGGGTACCGAGGACGTCTACAAGATCTACGCCGAGTCGTTCAACGGCCCCGAGCACCTGGCGCAGGTGCAGGTCCAGGCGCAGGAGGTCGTCGACGCCGCGCTCAACGGCTGAGCCGCCACCGGGGTCGGTCGGGGATCAGACGCTCCAGCGCCACAGGGTGGGTGCCGGGCCACCGGCATCCGGTGACGGCCCCACCTCGGCGAGGCCGTCGATCTTTCGCAGGCGGTTTTCGACGTCGGGGTCGGTGACCTCGGCGCCGGTGAATCCCTTGGTGAGGGCGACCGCGTCGGTGGTGGTGAAGTGTCTGCCGGTGATCCCGTGGGTGAAGACGCGGTCGTGCCAGAGCCGTTCGGCCAGCGCGGTGCGGGCATCGACGACCACCGTGGTGTGGTCGAAGGCCAGGCTGCGTCTGCGGTCGGCCGGTGCCCAACGGATGTCGGCGGTCCAGATCGCCTGATCGGCCCAGAACGTCGCCCACATGGTGATCGCCGACAGCTGTCCCAGCGCGGTGGGGACCTCGTCGACGCCGACGGTGGCCAGTGCCCGTGCCACCGCAGCCGCCGGCGGTTCCCCGGGGTGTTCCTCGACGGTCGGCAGCATGCGATCGCGCTCGGTGGCATCGGGTGTGCGATCGTGCGTCGCGACGAGCACACGTCGGGTGGTCGGATCGTAGGTCAGGGCGACCAGCTTCATCGGATCCCTCCTGCAGACGGTCGGTGGGCCGCCGAAAACTTCTCACATCAGGTCTCTGGTCGTGTGAGAACCCGGCAACGGGCTCGGCAAAGCCATTTCCCGGTGGGGTAATCGGCAGGTAACGCCCGGCGCCCACCCTTTCTCGTATGGACAAAGATCTTCTCAGCCACAGTCTTTCACTTGTCGATCTGCCCGACGATGGACTCACCGTCCGCTTCTACGACATCCTGTTCGAACGCTACCCCGCGGTCCAGCCCATGTTCACCCGCGGCACCCGCCTGCAGGCGAGCATGCTGCGCACCGCGGTGATCGCCGTGGTCGACCATCTCGACGACCCGGAATGGCTCACCACCACGCTGGGTGCCATGGGCCGTCGGCACGCCGCACTCGGGGTGACCGAACCCATGTACGGTGCCGTCGCCGAGTGCATGATCGCGGCGATGAGCGAGATCGGTGGCCAGGACTGGAGCCCGGAGATGACGGATGCGTGGACCGAGGCCCTGACCGCGGTGGCATCGCTGATGCTGGCCGGCTACCCCGAAGAGGAAGAGGGTGCCGCCTGATCCTGGGGAGAACCCGTCTCCGCCGAGCCTTCGATCGGTGTCCTCGACAATCAGCCGCGCCCGGACCTGCCCGCCGGGTAGCGTCCGGGTGTGGGCGCGACACGGGGTTCGGCGGGGGAGCAGCGCGGCATGAGTCGACGTCGGGCGTTGGCCTCGGCGGGTGCTGCGTCGCTCGGGGTGGCCGGGGCCGCCGCGGCAGGTGCCGGCATGGGTGCGGCCACCGCGGCCCCGGTCGACCCGGCCGGGATGGTCACCGCAGACCGGGTGCGGCTGACCGTGATCACCCCCGGCCTGATCCGCTACGAGTACTCGCCGGCCCGCCGGTTCGAGGACCGTCCGACACTTCTGGCGCACCATCGCCGAGCCCGCAGTCCCCGGTTCCGGACCCGCACCGCTGCCGGCACCCTCGAACTCGAGACCGACCACCTCGTCCTACGCTGTGCCACCGGACGATTCGTCTCCGACGACCCCCAGATCACGCTGAAACACTCGGGTGCGCAGGTACATCCGACGTGGTTACCCGACACCTACACCCCCGCCCCGGCGGGGATCGCCTTCGCGGCGAACCTCGAGAACTGGACCTCGTCGATCCCGCCACTGCCGCACGGGAATCTGGGCGGCTGGCTGCGCTGTCTGGACTCCGTGCGGGCCGAGACCTCCCTGCAACCGGGACTGCTCTCACGCGCCGGATGGCACTTCATCGACGACACCCACTCCGTCTTGGTGCCCGACGATGCCGACACACCCGTCCGGCGGCCCCGCCGGCCCGGCTACCGCGACGGCTACATCTTCGTCTACGGCACCGACTTCCGGCAGGCACTGGCCGATCTGCGCACGCTGTCGGGGGCGGTGCCGTTGTTGCCGCGGCAGGCCTTCGGCAACTGGTTCTCCCGCTACGCCGCCTACGACGAGCACTTCTATCGCGACGACCTGCTCCCGCAGTATCGCCGCGCCGGGGTCCCGCTCGACGTCCTGATCGTCGACACCGACTTCAAGGCGCCCAACACCTGGAACGGATGGAACTGGAACCGCAAACTCTTCGCCCGGCCACGCCGATTCCTGACCTGGGCACACCAGCAGAACCTGGCCGTCGGCCTCAACATCCACCCGAGCATCTCCGGTGACGACGCCCGATACCCGGAGGCGGCACGGACCACAGGCGGGACGCTGCGCGCAGCGCTCACCCCGGCGGCCCGGTACTTCTCCGCGCTCGGTCGACGGATCGGCGGCACCCTCGGACCGACCTTCGTCTGGGACCTCGCCGAGCGCACCCACCTGAGATCGTTCATGGCGCTGCACGATTCGTTCGAGGCCGACGGCGTTGACTTCTGGTGGCTGGACTGGATCATCGACGAATCGCTGGTCGGCATTCCGCGGGCCGAGATCGCTGACGACGTGTGGCTGGCCCGCGCCTACGGCCGGCGTCGGCGTGCGCAGACCAACCGGTGGGTGTTGTTGGCGCGCAACGGGGCGTCGTACTGGGACATGGTGGGTACCCGACCCGGGCCGTGGGGTGGTCACCGGCACACCATCCACTTCACCGGTGACACCTATTCCACCTGGGAGACATTGGCATTCGAGGTGGCCTTCACTCACGCCGAGGGCAACATCGGGATGAGCTATGTGTCCCACGACATCGGCGGCTTCAAAGGGGATACCGATCCCGAACGGTATGTGCGGTGGATGCAGTTCGGCGCGTTCTCACCCATCATGCGCATCCACTCACAGAATCTCCAGACCCGGCGTCTGCCCTGGGAATTCGCCGAACCCCACCGGTCGGCGGCCACCACCGCGATGCGGCTGCGCTCGCGGCTGGTGCCCTATCTCTACACCGCGGCGCGAATCTCGCACGACACCGGACTGCCGATGGCCCACGGCATGTACCTGACGTGGCCTCATCGCCGGGAGGCCTACGACTTCCGGCACCAGTACATGCTCGGTGAAGACCTGCTGGTGGCGCCGGTGGTGCGTCCTGCCGCGGCCGGCACCACCAAACGGATCTGGTTCCCGGAGGGGCGCTGGGTGCACCTGACCGGCGGGGAATCGGTGCAGGGACCGGCGATCGGCGACATCCCGGTGCACCTCGCCGACATCCCCGTCTACGGGCGGGCCGGGGCGACCGTCGTGATGGCCGATCGCCCCCGCCCCGCCGCCGATCCCGCCGCACCCCTGACCGCTCGGGTCTTCACCGGCGCGAGCGGGTCGTCGCGGCTCTATCACGACGACGGCCATTCCGACGAGCATCGCGACGACGGATACACCTGGACCCGGATCGACTGGGATGATGGCGCGCAGGCGCTGTCGATCCACACCACCGCAGCCGGTCCGGCCGGGGCGCAGTGGCATCCGCGGATCACCCAGATCGAGCTGGTGGGTGTCGATGGCGCGCCGAAGGGTGTGTCGGTCAACGGAGTTCACGTCCCCGACGCCCGGTGGCGATACCGGCAGGAGACTCGGACCGCCGTCGCCGGGATCGCTGCGGAGACCGCGGATCGGTCACTCTGATGAAGGCGTTCGAACCGCTGGTGGCACCCGTCGACCCGGCCGATGCGCTGACCCGGATCGCGTGGCTGCTGGAACGCGACCGGGAGAGCACCTACCGCGTCGAGGCGTTCCGCACGGTGGCCCGGGTGGTGTCCGGTCTGGCCGCCGCCGACATCGCCGAGAAGGCCGCGGCCGGCGCGCTCACCAGGATCGACGGGATCGGGCCGACGACGGCCACGGTGATCGCCGAGGCCGTCGCCGGGCACGTACCCGACTATCTGGACCGATTGCAACACACGGTATCTCCGGCCGCGGCCGTCGACGATGACGCCTCGGCACTGATCCGGGCCGTTGTCGGCGACCTGCATGCCCACACCGACTGGAGCGACGGTGGCGCGCCGATCGGTGAGATGGCCGCCGCTGCGGTCGCATCGGGGCACCGGTGGCTCACCATCACCGACCACTCGCCCCGGCTGACGGTGGCCAACGGACTGTCGCCCGAACGTCTCGACCGCCAGATCGCGCAGATCGACGAGTGGAATTCCGGCGGAGACGGTGACTTCCGGCTGTTGCGCGGCATCGAGGTGGACATCCTCGACGACGGTGCGCTCGATCAGAGCGACGAGATGCTGGCGCGCCTGGACATCGTCACCGCGTCGGTGCACTCGAAACTGCGGATGGAACACGATCCGATGACCGCGCGGATGCTCGCCGCGGTCAGCGGCCCGCGGGTGCACGTGCTCGGACACTGCACCGGTCGCCGGGTCGTCACCGGGCGCGGACACCGGCCACCGTCACAGTTCGACGCCCGCGCTGTGTTCGAGGCATGCGCGGCCAACGATGTTGCGGTCGAGATCAATTCACGTCCCGAACGGGTCGATCCGCCGGACGACCTGATCGAGTTGGCCCGCGACATCGGCTGCCTGTTCGCGATCGACTCCGATGCCCACGCCCCCGGACAACTCGAGTTCAAGACGCTCGGTGCGCAACGCGCGGTGGAGCATGCCATCGACCCCGACCGCATCGTCACCACCTGGCCGCTCGATCGCCTGCTGGCCTGGTCGGATCGGTGACCCGGATGTCGGTCGGCGTCCACGAGCGGTTCCGTAGCTGGAGTGTGTTGCGTTGGTTGGTGGTTGAGCCGGGACCGAGCCGCCAGGCGAGGACCCGTGTCGAAGCCTGGTGGGACGAGGATGTTCGCGACCGGTTCTGAGGTGGCGGCATTCGTGTTCGGCCGTCGGAGATTTCGACTCGTCTTGTCGCTGCGGTCCTCGTCGGCTCAATCATCTTTATTTGCTAGGTGATTGGGTGCTCTCTACGATGGTTGAGCCGGGACCGAGCCGCTAGGCGAGGACCCGTGTCGAGGCCCGGTGAGGCGAGGATGTCCGCGACCGGTTCTGAGGTGGCGGGATTCGAGTTCGGCCGGCGGAGATTTCGACTCGACTTGTTGCTGCGCTCCTCGTCGTGTGGGTTGCTGGCTGAGCCGGGACCGAGCCGCTAGGCGAGGACCCGTGTCGAAGCCCGGTGAGGCGAAGGTGTCCGCAACGGGCTCTGAGGTGGTCGGCATTCGAGTTCGGCCGGCGGAGGTTTCGACTCGTCTCGTCGCTGCGCTCCTCGTCGGCTCAACCACCGTAAACCGCACTGTCCCAACGATGGTTGAGCCGGGACCGAGCCGCTAGGCGAGGACCCGTGTCGAAGCCTGGTGAGGCGAGGATGTCCGCAGCCGGTTCTGGGGTGGCGGCGTTCGACGTCGGCCGGCGGAGGTTTCGACTCGTCTCGTCGCTGCGCTCCTCGTCGGATCTATCATCGTGTGTGGGCGCTGATTGGGCCGAGATCGAGCCGCTGTGTCAGTTCGTCTCGGTGACGCGACCGCCTTCGACTCGCCATCCGCGATCGACGCGGACATTCGCCAGCATCCGGCGGTCGTGGGTCACGAGGAGGACGGCGCCGTCGTAGGACTCGAGGGCGGCTTCGAGCTGCTCGATAGCGGGCAGGTCGAGATGGTTGGTCGGTTCGTCGAGGACCAGTACGTTGGTGCCTCGGGCCTGCAGCAACGCCATCGCGGCCCGGGTGCGCTCACCGGGCGAGAGGTCGTCGACGGGACGGTCGACGTGGTCGGCGCGCAGCCCGAACTTGGCGAGCAGGGTCCGGACGTCGGCGGTGGTGAAGTCGGGGACGAGTTCCTCGAATCGCGCCGCGAGTGGCAGCGAACCGGTGAACTGCCCACGGGCCTGGTCGATCTCGCCGATCTCGACATTCGCGCCCAGAGCAGCGCTGCCCTCGTCGGGAGTGATCCGGCCCAGCAGTAGTCGCAGCAGGGTGGTCTTGCCTGCACCGTTGGGCCCGGTGATGCCGATGCGTTCACCGGCGTCGACCTGCAACGACACCGGACCGAGCGTGAAGTCGCCCTGCCGGACCACGGCCTGGTTGAGGGTGGCGACCACTGAACTGGATCGGGGAGCAGCGCCCAGCGTGAATTCGAGGACCCACTCCTTGCGGGGTTCGGCCACCTCGTCGAGTCGGGCGATCCGGCTCTCCATCTGCCGCACCTTCTGGGCCTGCTTCTCGCTGGACTCGGTGGCCGCACGCCGACGCAGACGGTCGTTGTCGGGGGCCTTCTTGATCGCATTGCGGACACCCTGACTCGACCATTCGCGGGTCGCGCGGGCACGGGCCACGAGGTCGGCCTTCTTGGCCGCGAACTCCTCGTACTCCTCCCGCTTGTGGCGGCGCAACACCGCGCGCTCTTCCAGGTAGCTCTCGTAGCCACCGCCGTAGAGGGTGTTGGTGTGCTGTGCCGCATCGATCTCCAAGACACGGGTGACGCTGCGGGCCAAGAACTCTCGATCGTGGCTGACCAGGATCACGCCGCCGCGCATGCCGGCGACGACCTCCTCGAGTCGGGCGAGGCCCTCGAGATCGAGATCGTTGGTCGGCTCGTCCAACAGCACCACGTCGAAGCGCGAACACAACAGCGCGGCCAGTCCGACGCGGGCGGCCTGACCACCGGAGAGCCCGGTCATCAACGCCTCCTCGGGTGCCCCGAACTCGGCGTCGAATCCGAGATCGGCGAGGACTGCGGGCAGACGTTCGTCGAGGTCGGCCGCACCCGTCGCCAGCCAGTGGTCGAGGGCGGCGGCATACACGTCGGCCGGGTCGTCGCCACCGCCGGCCGCATCGGGATCGGCGAGGGCGGCCGCGGCGTCGTCCATGGCCTTGGCGGCGGCAGCGCAGCCGGTACGCCGGGCGACGTACCCGGCGACGGTCTCGCCCGGAACGCGGTCGTGTTCCTGGGGCAGCCAGCCGACGAAGGCGTCGGCGGGCGAGCGGGACACGGTGCCCTCCAGTGGCGCGAGATCGCCGGCGAGCACACGGAGCAGCGTCGACTTGCCTGCGCCGTTGGCGCCGACCACACCGACCACGTCACCGGGCGCGACGGTGAGATCGAGATGATCGAACAGGACACGATGGGCATATCCACCGGAGACGTCCTTGGCGACGAGGGTTGCGGTCATCGGTCCATCGTCGCACCCGTCGGTCGGCGGGGGAGGCACGGCTCCCGCCCGGTAGCGTGGATCGTCATGGGCCTGATCACGTGGATGCGCATCCAGCGCATGAAGGACCCGATCCCCGGCTCGCTGCGGGTCGAGGTGTGTCCGCAGCCCGACACCGCCGTCCACTCCGCCTCCTACACCGCCTACGTCATCGGGACGGCGAGCGCGCCCGGGGTTTCACCGCGACGGGTGCAGATCTCCACCACGGTGCCGTCGAAGCGATGCCCGGTGGCCCGGCAACGGGTACCGGTCATGCTCGACAAAGCCGATCCGACCCGCGTCGTCATCCTGTGGAAGAAGGTTCCGCTGCGGGCCCGATTCGATCGTTGACCAGGGCGATCACCTGAACCGGCAGCGCTGGTGACGGTTGTCCGGTCCAGCGATGTCACACATCGCCCGCTCATCTCGTCCTCTTGTCGACCGCATGACAACAAGGAGGACCTCATGACCGCTCGGCTCGACTTCTTCGGCAACGCGACCGCTGCCAGGTTCGCCAAGTACATCAACTCGGCGGGCAAGGTGATCAGCGATTCGTCGCTGCCCGCCGCCATCCAGGAACTGGTGAAGATCCGTGCCAGCCAGATCAACGGGTGCGGGTTCTGCACCGACATGCACACCAAGGACGCCGCCCACGCGGGCGAGACCGCGCTGCGGTTGAACCTGGTCGCGGTCTGGCGGGAGGCGACGGTGTTCACCGACGCCGAGCGCGCCGCGCTGGCACTGACCGAGCAGGGCACCCGGATCGCCGACGCCGCCGGGGGCGTTCCCGACCGCGTGTGGGCCGACGCCGCCGAGCATTTCGATACCGACCAACTGGCCGCTCTGGTCGGGTTGATCGCGCTGATCAACGCCTACAATCGCATGAATGTCGTCGCCGCGACCCCGGCCGGGGACTACACCCCGGGGCAGTGGGGCTGAGATGTCGGGTTCTGTTGAGTCCGTGCCGGCCACCTTCGATGCATTGCGGCCCCGTCTGGTCGGGGTGGCCTACGGTCTGCTGGGCAGTGTGACCGAAGCAGAGGACGTCGTCCAGGACGCGTGGATTCGTTTGCAGCGAACCGATTACGAGGAAATCGACGATCTCACCGGCTGGCTGGTGACCACCACCTCCCGGTTGGCTCTGGACGTGCTGCGTTCGGCCCGTCATCGCCGCGAGGCCTATGTCGGTCCGTGGCTTCCCGAGCCGGTGGAGACCGCGCCCGATCCGGCCGACTCGGTCACCCTGGCGGAGTCGGTGTCGTGGGCGATGATGGTGGTCCTGGAAACGTTGTCGCCGGCCGAACGCATGGCATTCGTGTTGCACGACCTCTTCGGGCTGTCCTTCGACGAGATTGCCACCGCACTGGGCCGCAGTCCGGCCGGATGCCGGAAGCTCGCATCACGCGCCCGAGCGCACATCGATTCGCGCACACCGAGATTCGACGTCGACCCGACCACTCATCACGAGGTGGTCGAGGCCTTCGCCGACGCCGCGACCACCGGCGATCTCGAAGGGCTGCTGCAGATCCTCGACCCGTCGGCGGTGCTCACCGCCGACGGTGGTGGCATCGTGCGGGCGGCGCTGCGCCCGATCGTCGGTGCCGACGCGATCGCCCGGTTCCTGGCCGGTCTGGCAGGTCAGGGCGGTCCGGCCAAGAGGATGCGTGCCGCGGTCGTCAACCACAATCCGGCACTGCTGGTGTTCGTCGGAGACGAGTTGGACGGCATCGTGGCCCTGGGCATCGCCGGTGGCCGGGTCACCGCGATCGACTTTGTGCGCAACCCGGAGAAGCTGACCCGGATCGGTCGTCGCGAGCCCTGATCCGGCCGTGCAATGGGGCGAGGCGGTGCGGTCGTCGCCCATGGTCCGAACACAGGACGACGTGGCGTTTCGGGGTCGTCGACCCGCCATGCGGGCGTAGGGTGTTGCGCGTATCACAGAACAGGGTCCTGTGAAATCGACTCTGTTCGGCTGCGGCAACTGATCCTTGACCGAGGAGACCCATGAGCACGCTGTCCGACGATCTGCAGACCCTGGCGCACGAGGCCTACGTCTATCTCTATCCGTTGGTGACGATGGACGTCACCCGGCGGGTGACGTGCGCGACGCCGGCCGGTGCGCGGCCTGCGTTCGGTCCACCGAACACTTTCCACCACATCCGTGCATTCCCCACCGCCGACTTCCGTGCGGTGGTGCGGCCGAACTTCGACACGCTCTACTCGTCGGCGTGGCTGGACCTCACCGCCGGGCCGGTACGGATCCACGTTCCCGACAGCGGCGACCGGTATTTCATGCTGCCGATGCTGGACATGTGGACCGACGTCTTCGCCAACCCCGGCAAGCGGACCACCGGGACCGGCGCCCAGGACTACCTCGTCGTCCCACCCGGGTGGGACGGTGAGGTCCCCGACGGTGCCGAACTCGTCACCTCGCCGACGCCGTATGCCTGGATCATCGGCCGCACCCAGACCAACGGGCCCCACGACTATGCGGCGGTCAACGCCTTCCAGGACGGACTATCGGTCACCGAGATCGGCGGTGCCCGAGACGTTTCGGTGGATTCAGATCTCGATCCCGACACCGAGCCGCTGGGATATGTGAACTCGATGAAGGCGGTGGACTTCTTCGGTTACGCCACAAGGCTTCTCGCGGTGAACCCGCCACATGTCACCGACTTCTCCCAGCTGGCGAGGCTCGGGCGGCTGGGGATCGGTGTGGGCCCGGACTTCGACGCGTCGGCGTTCGCCGCCGCCGAACTCGAGCAGCTGCAGGCCGGTGCGGATGCGGCACTCCAGTCGTTGCGCACCGCTCCCGGCCTGCTCGCCCGACCCGCGAACGGATGGGGCATGCTGACCGGCGGGATGGGGGTCTACGGCAACTTCTACCTGCTGCGCGCCATGGTCACGCTGGTCGGACTCGGGGCGAATCCGCCCGAGGACGCGATCTATCCGCTGCTGCTGGTCGATGCCGACGGCGACAAACCCATGGGTGAGACCGACTACGTGTTGCACTTCGACGCCGACGCCCTCCCGCCGGTGTCGGCGTTCTGGTCGGTGACGATGTACGACGCGGACGGGTTCCAGGTCGCCAACGAGCTCGACCGCTTCGCCCTCGGCGACCGCGACCCCCTCGTCTATCACGACGACGGATCGCTGGACATCTACATCCAGCGCACCAATCCCGGTGGTCGGCGTGAGGCCAACTGGCTCCCGGCGTCAACCGGAGAACTGGGCATCACCCTGCGTCTCTACGCACCCCACGCCGCCGCGCTCGACGGACGCTGGCAGCCGCCCGCACTCGTGAAGTCGTAGCGATTCGGGGTTTGTGGGTGGCGGCGGGGGGTCGGGTGTCCTCCTGGTTGTGGTCGCGTTCCGGGGTTGGTGGGGGAGGTTTCGACTCGGGTCCTCGCCCTTCGGGCTCGGTCCCGGCTCAACCATCTTGGGGGGCTGGGTAATTGGTGCTTGGGGTGCTGGGTAATTGGTGGTTTGTGGAGGGTTGTGTCGCCCGGTTTGTGATCAACCATCGTGTGGTGCTGGGCAATTGGGTGTTGTGTCACGGTGATTGAGCCGACGAGGAGCGTAGCGACGAGGCGTGTCGAAATCTCCGCAGGCCGAACACGGAACGCGACCACGACCGCCGTGATCACCGCACCGCCGCGACCGGCAGAACATTCGCCGTCGCGCTGTGGGCCCGGCCGCGAAGAACTACCCTGATCCCCATGATCACCGGCCTGCATTCGCTGATCTATTGCGACGATCCGGAAGCCGCGCGTGCGTTCTTCCGGGACGTCCTGGGTTTTCCCGGCGTCGACACCGGTGGCGGGTGGCTGATCTTCACGACCGGCCCGAGTGAGCTGGCCGCGCACCCGAGTTCGTGGGAGTACGAAGGACGGTCGGGTGGTACCGACCAGCGGTTCGACGTCTCGTTCATGTGTGACGACCTTGCCCTCACGATGAGCGAACTCGCCGCGAAAGGCGTCGAGTTCACCGGTGCGCCGGCCGAACAGCCGTGGGGTTACTCGATCGGGGTCAAGGTACCCGGTGCAGGCGAGATCACGATCTACGAACCGAGATACGATCCGCCCGCGCTGATGTGAGGTGGGTGCACCTGACCGACGCTATCGTCCGCGGCGGGCTCCGGGAGTGTGGCCCAACGTGCGGCGATAGGTGTCGATGAAGGCGCTCGGGGTGGCCCAGCCGCAGAGGTGTGCGACATCGGTGACGGCCACGTCGTCGGCGAGCAGGATCAAGGCGCGGTGAAGCCGGACCTGGGTGCGCCACTGCGGATAGGTCAGACCGAGGTCGTCGCGGAACAGCCGGCTCAGGGTCCGCTCGCCGGCGGCGACCCGCCGGCCGAGTTGGGCGAGTGAATGTGACTGTGTGAGATCGTCGGTCACGATCGCGCACGCCTGCCTCAACCGCTCGTCGACGGGGCTGCGCAACCACAGCGCGGTCTCGCCACAGGGGCGTAACTGGTCGACGAGGACGGCGCGCAGGCGCAACCCCGCGTCGTCGAGCGGTTCGACGGCCTGTGAGCACGCGATGACGAGCTCGCGGACCAAGGCCGAGACCGCGACCACCTGCGGTCCGTCGTCGGGGAACGGATTCACATCGGGATCGAATGCCACACAGTGGAACTCGGTACGACCGAAGAATCGGTGCTCATGCCACGAGTGGGCGGGGACCCAGATGGCCCGATCCGACGGGGCGACCCAGGTGCCGGCGTCGGTGGTGACCTCCACCAGCCCGCTTCCCGGATACACCAGCTGATGACGCGCATGATGGTGCCGGGCGATGCGATGTCCGCCCGGATGCCGCTCCACGGCGGTCACCGTCGGCGACAACGTACCGTCGTCCGACGCGGCATCGGCCTGGCGGGTATTCGACATAAGTTGTCACTTTATCGGAAGCGGACACCTGGGATGGGGTTCTAGCGTGTGATCCATGAGTTCGACGACGACCCGCCCCGCCCCGGACCGAGAGGGCGTTGGAATATGGAAACGAATGCGGCACTGGATGATTGCGCATGCGGTCGATGACTTCTATCAGGGCCTGGTGCCGGCCTCGATCCCGTTCTTCGTCCTCGACCGCGGATACAGTTACACCGCGGCGTCGGGGCTCGCACTGGCCGCCACGCTCGGGTCGTCGCTGCCGCAGCCGTTCATCGGAATGATCGCCGACCGTCGTCGGATGCTCTGGCTCGCCCCGGGCGGGCTGGCGGTGGCGGGCATCGCCGCCGGGCTCGCCGGTCTGATGCCCACCTACGTCGCCGTATGGCTGCTGCTGTTGCTGTCGGGGTTGGGAGTGGCCGCATTCCATCCGGCCGCCGGTCGCGACGCCCGACGTGATGCGGCCGGAAGTGCGACGGGCATGAGTCTGTTCGCGGCCGGTGGCAGCGTCGGTTTCTTCCTCGCCCCCGCGCTGGTCACCCCGGCCCTGGTGCATCTGGGTGTCGGCGCCACCGCACTGTTCATCCCGCCCGCGGTGCTGATGGCGGTCGTCCTGATGCGCCATCAGCAGCGGCGTGAGGTGGTGCACGCCGCCGCGGCGAGTGCGGGCGGCCGGGATCGCTGGGTGGCGTTCTCGGTGCTGACCTCGCTGGAGGTGGTGCGCTCGATCATCTTCTTCGGCATGAACACCTTCTTGGCGCTCTTCTGGATTCGGCACCACGGCGCATCGGCGACGATGGGCGGTGTGGCGCTGACCGTCTTCCTCGGGGGCGGCGTGCTGGGCACGATGCTGGGTGGTCGGCTGGCCGACCGGATCGGGGAAGTGCGTGTGGTGCAACTGGGTTCGATCATGGCGATCCCGGCGCTGGTTCTGGTGCGGGTGGTCCCGGAGCCGTGGCTGGGCGTCATGGTCACCGCACTGTGCGGAATCGCGATCAACATCCCGTTCGGTGTGTTGGTGAAGCTCGGGCAGGACTATCTGCCGTCACGGCCGGGGACGGCAGCAGGGGTCACCCTCGGACTCGCCGTGACCGTCGGCGGACTGTTCGCCCCGGTACTCGGTGCGATCGCCGACCGCTCGGGACCGGAGACGGTGCTGACCGTGCTGTGCGTGATTCCCGTCGTGGCAGTGGTGCTCAGCGCGATGCTGCCGTCGCCGGACACGACCTAGTAGGTGCGGATGTCGGCGGCCGGTCGGGGTAGATGCGGCCGGTCGGTGGTGAGGGTGAACCGGACGGTGCCGCGTCCGGTGCGCACCGTGCGGGCGAACCCGCCCTGGTTCTCACCCAGGCCCGGTAGGTTGCCGGTCGCCGGGCCGCTCACCGTGCCGTGCGCGCCGGTCGTGAGGTTGTGCCATCCGATGGTGGCGGTGACCGAACACGGCCGGCCCGTTCCGGAGATCCCGAAGAACCCGCCGGCGACGGCGAACTCGACCGCGTCGGGGTGTTGCGGTGTGGTGTGGGCGAATGCCGTCACCACACCGCCGCAGGCGGGACCGTAGGCCACCGACGGCAGGTCGGTGATCCGCGCATCCCGACCGCCGGGGACGTACGGATCGGCCTGTGCCACGGCGACACCCGCACCGCTGCCGAGCGCCAGCGCGACGCCGAGCACCGCCACACGTATCGACACACATCCACCACGCGAGTGGCGGGATCGGCCGGTCGTCATGGGTTTCTCCTCTCGCCGGGATCGTCGTGTGCTCATCGGGAACATCGTGTGAGCGGGGGCACATCGTTACCCCAGGGGCCGCTGCGCACCGACGTCGTACCCGGGTCGATGCGCAGTGCTCAGTGCTGTTCCTCCACGTCGCGGGAATCGGTGAGCGTCATCGCGCCGACGGCGACCACGACGGTGATCAGTGCCGCCATCAGCAGGTAGGTGATGCGTTCGCCGTGGAAGAACGACTGCACCAGATCCGAGTCCCAGGCCCCGTCCGGCAGCACCGCAGTGACCAGTGCGGCGATGGCGGTTCCGACCACCGCGGTCCCGACGCTGGTGCCGACCTCCTGCGCGGTGTCGTTGAGGGCGGCGCCGACGGAGGTGCGGTTCTCCGGCATGCCGGAGATCAGTGCCACCGCACCGATGGTCATCACGGTGCGCAGCCCGATGGTGAAGGTCACCATGAACAGCGCGATCGGCAGGTAGCCGTGCTCCACCGACCATCCGATACCGGCCAGGGAGCCGCCGAGCAGCACTGCGGAGATCAGGCAGGCGATCCGGTGACCGAACTGCTTGCCCATCCACTCCGAGAGCGGGGTGGCCACGACCATGGTGATGATCAGCGGCAGATTCGCGAGGCCGGCCTTCATCGGACTCCACCCATAGGCGTACTGGAAGTGCAGGATCAGCCCGAACATCACGCCGGCCATCGCGATCGAGGTCCCGATCTGGGCGATCGCCGCTCCGCGCACGGTGCCGTTGCGGAAGACCGACAGATCGAGCATGGGTTGGTCGGTTCGGCGTTCGTGCCAGATGAACAGCGCCACCGCGACGATCGCCGCGGCCACCGAACCGAGCGCGGCCGGCGACGTCCAGCCCTGTTCGACGCCGGCGGTCAGGGTGTAGCAGGCGAAGCCGATACCGAGGATCGACAGCACCGCGCCGGGGAGGTCCAGCCGATCGTCGGTGAGGTCCGCCGGATCGTCGGGCGCCACGCCCTTGCGCACACCGAGCCACGCGACCAGTGCGATCGGGGCATTGACCAGCAGCAGCCATTCCCACCTGATGTGGGCAAGGGCGGTGCCGCCGAGCAGCGGACCCAGGATGAAACCGCTCATGCCGACGACGATCATCACCGTCATCGCCCGCATCCGCAGGGCGTCGGTGTCGAAGAGCCGGAACACCAGCGAGTTGGTCACCGGCGCCATCGCCGCGGCGGCCACACCGAGCGCGGCACGCAGGGCGATGAGCTCGCCGGTCGAGTGCACCCAGATCACGCCGATGCTGATCAGGCCGAACGCGGCCAGCCCCCACAGCAGCACCCGGCGCCGGCCGAGGCGGTCGGCGGCCGAGCCGGCCGTCAGCAGCAACCCGCCGAAGGTCAGCGAGTACACGCCGGTCACCCATTGCAAGGCCAGGGTCCCGCCGCCGAGATCGCGGCCGATGGTCGGCAGCGCGATGCTCAGGAGGGTGTTGTCGACCATCTCGACGAAGAAGGCCAGGCAGAGCGCGGTCATCGGTATCCATGCGGCCCGCAGCGACGTGTAGGTGCGCGTGGTCGCGGAGTTCTCGAGTGTCGTCATGGTCCACCTCCCTTTCTATCGAACAGTGTTCGGTTATCGAACAGAGTTCGATGATAGAACGATGTTCGATAATCGTGCAAGGGGGCATGATGGAAGCCATGACGAAGACCGACGACACCGCGCGGCCGGCCCGGACGCGACGCCGCGCCTCGCATTCGATGGAGGCCGTGATCTCCACCGCCGTCGACATGCTCGACGAGGCGGGCGAGTCAGCGTTGACCTTCCGATCGCTCGCCCAGCGCCTCGGCGGGGGCGTGGCCAGCATCTATTGGTATGTCGCGAACAAAGAAGAACTGCTCGACCGGGCCACCGACCACGTGCTCGCCGGGGTCGTCGCCGACACCGAGGCCTTCACCGGCGACGCCGCCGATCCGATCGAGAACCTGCGGTCGATCGGACACACGCTCTTCGACGCCGTCGCCGACCGGCCGTGGCTGGGTGCCTACCTGGCCGCCGACGCCGATTCGCGGCCGAACGGGGTGGCGCTCTTCGAGCGGATCGGCGCCCAGGTCATGCGGCTGGGGATGGGCCCGACGGAGACTTTCCACGCGGCCTCGGCCATCTTGAGCTTCGTCATCGGCACCGCTGCCGATCTCGGCCAGCAACCGCCGCCGCAGGAGGTGGTCGACGGATCGGTCAGCCGGGAGGAGTTCCTGGCCCGCTACGCCGACCGCTGGCGGGCCAGCGACCCGGAACAGTTCCCGTTCCTGCACTTCGTCGCCGACCAGTTCGCCACCCACGACGACGCCGCGCAGTTCCGCGCGGGACTGGACATGCTCTTGGCCGGACTACGTCAGGCGGCCGGTCGATAGCCGGCGTCATCGATGCGCCGAAACTGCGCAAGCAGCAACGGGTTCCGAGCGGGTAGGGGCGAGAAGCCTTCGATGTCAAAGTGTCTCACCCGTCGCGTCGGCGATACGCGGCGACCGCTCCGGCGTGTAGCGGTACCGAACCGGTGACGATCAGCGATTGGCGGTCGAGGAACCGGCCGCCGATGGCCTGGGCGGACACCGGCCGTGTGATCGGTGATCACCGTGTCGGACATGGACAATTCCAGGCCGGCATCTCTCTGGCGAAGCAGATGGAGGGTCGCCGCCGAGCCGCCGAGCCGCGGGTCTCGACCGGGTGGCTCGCACCGAGCCGGTCTGCGTGGCGGTCTGCGCGAGTGGTGAGCCGAACTCACCGGAGAAGCCTCGGGGTCGCCTTTTGACCATGCGTAGGGTGACCGGGGCCGCGACGGCGCAGATCGCGCTCGCGGCACGGTCGAGCAAACGGTTGCCACACCCAGTGGGAACAGTGCAGGACGCGTCCTCGCAGTCCCTCGGGGGAGACACGATGCGGGCGAGCCGTATCCGGGTCGGCCCAGGGCACAAGGCGCCAGAACGGACAAGCCCGTTCCGCGGTCGGATCGGGCTTGTCCGAAATCCCGGACGTCCGGCCGGTCGCACGTCGCGGACTCAGTGCCGGCAGCCCTTGAGGGTCTGGAAGTCTCCGCCGAACGCGAAACCGGGGCCGGTGCAGACCGGGGCGTTCTTGCCGTCGATGACGACCGACGCGTTCGGGCCGGCGATACCGATGGCCAGGCCCGGCTTGATGCCGTTCATCTGTACCGAGGCGCCGGGGCCGATGGCGATGGCAGCGGGTCCGGCGAACCCTGTGGCCGCGGACCGGGCGACGCCGCCCCCGTCGGCGACGGCCAGACTCAGTCCGTTGGGACTCGACTGGGCCGAGCAGTGGGACTGCTGTGTGGTCTGCCCGGGCAGCCCCGGACACACCTGGGGTGCGGCGGCAGCGTGGCCGGCGCCGACGACGATCGCTCCGGCTCCGGCCGCGGCGATGAAGAATCCGACAGTTGCGCGCTTGGCAGTGATCATGAAAGCTCTCCTGCTCCGTGGGGGCGGCAACGGTTACCGCCGCCTAGCCATTCGGAGACCGCGCCGACCCGGATTGGTGGGAGTGATCCCGGACTACCCGCAGAGGGGCCGAGCACCACGCGAACGCAGCCGATGTCGGGCGGTGCCGGCGACGACGCACCGGGACCGTTGCCGCCGCCGGACCGCTCCCGCCTGGTGAGGCGCGGCCCGGCGCTGCCTCTCGTGCCGACCGCCACGCCGAGTCCGGCACGTCAGGCGCACCCGAGGTCCCGCACGAGACCACCTTCATCTCGGTCGGCGGTACGTACACCGAAGAGATAGCGGCAGACCCGACCACGTCCGCGGAGACGCTCGACGAGATCTCCGGGTCCGACCCACGGCTGCACGCGGCGCCGGCCCGAACCCGGCGGCATATCCGGCGCTGCTCGAGTGGCTCGGCCGACTTGGCGACCCGGCGGTCGACGCGGAGTTGGCGAAGCGCCCGAGGACGTGGGACTGCCGGTGTCCATATGGCCGACAACCCCTGAATGACCGACCGACACCCACCGCAGACACTCCGACGAAACGAAGAAATCCTCCGACCGGAGTCGGAGGATTTCGTCATCGGGTGGAGCTAAGGGGACTCGAACCCCTGACCCCCACACTGCCAGTGTGCCCAAGGGTGTATCGGCTCGTACCGGCTTGTAGCCATACGTGCAGCTAGTGGCAGGTTTCCGTGTCGGTAGCGTCTACTCCATATCGGCGTGTTTCTGCGCGTCCTGGGACACTCTTGGGACACTGGCGAGGGCGACGAGTTCACGCGAGGACCTCGACAAGGTAGAGCGCAGCGGTTGCAACGGCCAGGATTCCCAGTACGCCCTTGAGTGCTCGTTCGGGCATAAGTGAGCGGTAGTGCGCGCCGAGGTAGCCGCCGATCAATCCGCCGAGGCCCAGCGCGAGCCCGAGTAGCCAGATCGGCGCGATAGTCGAGTCGCCGGTAGCGACGGCCAGGACGATGAACGTCACCGCGCCGACGCCCGAGGTGATGAACGTACTTGTCAGAGCGGCCGGGGCGACCACAGCGGTAACCATTCCTCGGCCGACGAGTATCGGGCTCAGCAGCGATCCGCCGCCTATGCCATAGACGCCACCGACCAGACCAGCGGCCAGAGCAAGGGCTACCACGACGCGCCGGTCGGGGCCGTCGGTCGTTTGTCGGCGCGGTCTCGACGCCCGGGTCTGTAGGAGTAGCCACGCCCCCAGCGGCAGGAGCAGGGCGCCGACGATCAGCTTGAACGGCCGAGGATCGGGTAGCACGACCACTCGCACTATCGCCCCCACGACAACGCCGGGAACAGTCCCCGCGATCAGTAGACGCGTGAGTGGACTCCGCAGCGAACCACTACGCCGGTATCGAGCTAACGCGCCTGGGATGGATACCAGGTTGAACATGAGGTTGGTCGGCGTCACCGACGGGCTCGGCACTCCGAGAACGCTCACCTGGACCGGCAGGAGGAACACCGCTCCCGAAACGCCCACGGGAGTCGTCACGACGGAGATCAGCAGACCGGCTCCGAACGCGGCCGTGAGTATCCAGAGGTCGAGATCCACGTCGATACCCTACGGACCACTCAGCGCATGTCTAGGTTTGGAATCACGTGCCTCGCGTAGTCAGCGGACCGGCTTGGTGAGACCGGCCGCGCATGACGGGCATGGGACGCCCGGACTGATCTCGTGCCTTGCCCGACGAGGACTCACCACGACGACGCGGTGACCTCGTGGAGCGACCGCTGGCTCGTGGCCCGATGGTCCGATCTCGCCCCCGCTGGCCATGCGGACCGGCCGCGACGATCCCGAGGCCCGCGTGGGTCGAGCTGGAGCCAGGCCCACGCCCTCGCGCCGACGGTCTGCACTGGCCTGGGCGGCGTCGGCGCGTGTCGGCCGGTTGTGGCTCACACTGCGAGGCTCGGGATACTTGCGCCCGTCGATCACGCCGCCTCGGCGCAAGCCGGGAACGCTCACGTCCACGAGGTTCGTCGGATCGGGCGCAACCTTGGAACCGACGAGATCGCAGCGCACGCGAATACCACCGCCCGCCTGGCTCGTGATCCCGCCGTCCAGTCGGCCGCCGATGTACGAGACGGCCCCGCTGGCGATATCGCCCACGAGGTCAACGGCCCCGCCGATTACGTCACCGACGCCCATGCCTAACTCCTTGTCCTAGAGCGAGATCCGCCCCCACGCCGTGCGCGGTGGCTGGCATGGGGGCGGAGTGAGTCAGGCGGTGGCGACCCGGTAGACCGCGCTCGGCTGGTAGACCGAGAAACCGAAGCGCCCCTCAACACGGACGCGAACCTGGTTGCGGGTGAACAGCTCGCCCGAGGCGTCCCATTCCACGTCAACGGCCGAGCCCACAATGTCGATCGAGACCGCGTTCGGATCGAGGACCAACGCGGTACCGGCCGGGAGCGCGGTGGACAGGTGCGCCCGCAGGCCCCAGACCTTCCGCTCGGCCTGGTCGAGCGGGACGCCTCGGAACGCCACGGCGTCGTCGCTGGTGGCCAGCAGTTCGAGCGCTTCCCAGTCGGACGGCGAGATCACCAGAACACCAGGCTCGTAACCGAGGCTCTCGGCCTTGGTGATGGCCTTGCGAACGCTGACCAGGATCGAGGTATCGAACGCCTGAGTCTGCACGCCGCTGGTGTTCAGCAGGCCGGTCAGATTAGCCCCGGTGCCGTCGCCACTGAGTGCCTGAGCCTCGACGGCGCGATCCAGTCCGTAGACCAACTCAGTCGAGAGGAACCGCTGGAGCGTAGGCGCGTCCTGGAGGACGAACTTATCGACCTGCTCCGAGATATGTGCAATGACGCTCGCACTGGCGTCAACGGTTTCGACGCCGATCTCGCTCATGGGCTTCTCGGCCCCCTCGGCCACGGGTGCGGCGTTCAGAGCGCGTGCAGTCTGGCGCAGGTAGCGCCATTGCGGATTGGCCCGCGTGACGGTCGGCAGAACGTCCAGGAGAGAGGTCGCCGGTCGTCCCTGGGGAACGACGTCGCGGGCGATCGGAACATCGCTGACGATCTGACCCGAGGCTGTAAGAGCCTTGGTACCGACGCCACCCTCACCGCGCCACGCGGCGGCCGGATCGGTGCCGCCGATCATCTGGCGAGCAATGGACGCGGCGAAAGACTTACGCCCCGCTCCGATAGCGAGGTACTGGGTTTCGT
>NZ_BCNF01000083.1 GCF_001485495.1 Gordonia desulfuricans NBRC 100010
CCGGTATTCGTCGCGTTGCAGGTTTTCGGCGATGGTGTCGACGTGGGTGGAGGAAAGGTGTTGGATGCGTGTGTAATCGGTGATCGGGTCGGTGAGGGTGAACACCGACATGACTTCAACATTGGTGCCGGTGTCGGTGCTGGTGTTGGTGGTCATGTGGTCGCCCCCCGGGTGGTGTTCGATCTTGTGTTCCAGTGTAGTCGGGGGGTGTGACAGAAATTGTTGTGTGACTGGGGGTGTGGGTGGTTGCGTGGTGAGGTCGGGTGGCGGAGATTTCGACACGCCTTGTCGCTACGCTCCGCGTCGGCTCAATCATCGTATGCCGGTGGGTGGTTGAGCAGGTCGTCTAGTCGCTCTCGTAGGTGACCGTCTCTGAGGTGGTTGCGTGGCGAGGTCGGCCGGCGGAGATTTCGACACGACTTGTCGCTGCGCTCCTCGTCGGCTCAATCATCGTGTGCGGGTGGCCGGTTGACTTGGCGGAGCCCCTGTCATGTCGCGCCGATCCGTGACCATCTCAGAGATGGCCGGCTCTCGGCGTCACATCTCCCGATGGTCGCGCACACTCATCCGGTGTCCGTGGCGTTCGGGCCACACCCCGAACAGCACGATCAGGCGGATCAATCGGAATCGCTGCCCGGCATAGGGTTCGAGGAGTTCGAGCATTCCGTCGTCGTCGACGGGTTCACCGATCAGGTTGTAACCCACGAGTTTCGGGATGTGGTAGTCGCCGACGGGGACCGCGTCGGCATCGCCGACAGCCCGTGCGCGGGTCTCGGCCACCGTCCACGGACCGACGCCGCGCAGCACGTCGAGCCGATCGGGATGTGCCTCGACGTCCATGGCGGTGGCGCCGCGGATGGTACGCATCCGGACGGGTTCGGCCCCGCTGCGATGCCACTCCCATCCGGGGATGTCGGCCCATACCGTCGGCGGCGGTGGCACCCGCATCGTGTCCGGGACCGGACCGGGGGCGCGTTCACCGAAGTGCCGCAACAGGTATCGCCAAGCACGCCACGCCTCGGCACCCACCACCTTCTGTTCCAGGATGGCCGGGACGAGGGCCTCCCAGACCCTGTCGGTGCGGGCGATACGCAAACCTTCACCACGCCTGGCCAACTCGCGCACCACGTCGTCGTGGATCGGCATGGCCGTCGGGTCGTCGTCGACGCCGAGCATCGTGGGCACGTGGTCGAGCAGCCAGGGCGCACCAGACCCCCATGCCCGGGCCACCACCTCACCGCCGGCATGCCGCATCGTGAGGGTTCCGGGGCCGTCGGGGGTGTGCACCGCACGCCACAGCGAACCGTCGTTGCCGTACCGGAACGCCGGGTCACCACCACCTCGCCGGTGCAGACCCACGGTCGTCCGCAGATCCACACGCCAGGGCGGCGTCCAGATCCGGGTTCGTTCCGCTGTCACCATCAGTCGCCGACTGTAGTCGCCCATCCGTCGACACCACCCGGGCCGTCCACACCACCCGGGCCGTCCACACCACCCGGGCGTCGGCATCTCGTCGGGCTCACTCCCCCGGCCGGCAAGTCGGACAATTCACACTTAGGCAACCCTTGCCTTATCGGCTGCGTGAATTTAGAGTATTGATGTTCCTTTTAATTCATCCATCCGGGAGTTGCCATGTCCGAGACCGCCCCCTCCCGGGATCGCCTGCCCCTCGCCGAACGCAAGGTGGAGGACCTGCCCGGGCACTGGCTGCTCGCCCACCTGGGCAAACGAGTGCTGCGCCCCGGTGGCCGCGCACTCACCGAGCAACTGCTCGACGACGCCCACCTCACCGATGCCGATGTGCTGGAGATCGCGCCCGGCCTGGGGAAGACCGCCACGTCGATCCTCGAACGCAACCCGCGCAGCTATGTGGGTGTGGAGGCCGACGCCGACGCCGTGTCGCTGACGCAGCAGGTCGTCGGCAGCAGGGGCCGCGTGGTGACCGCCGACGCCGACTCCACCGGCCTCGACGACGCCAGCGTCGACGCCGCGATCGGCGAGGCGATGCTCACCATGCAGTCCGAACGGCACAAGGCCGACATCATCGCCGAGGCCTTCCGCGTGCTGCGCCCCGGCGGGCGCTATGCCATCCATGAGCTCGCCCTCAACCCCGACACCCTCTCCGACGACCAGAAGACCGAGATCCGCAAGTCCCTCGCCCGCTCGATCAAGGTCAACGCCCGGCCGCTCACCGAGGCCGAATGGCGCACGGTGCTCACCGATGCCGGCTTCGAGATCGAGACGGTACGTTTCGCCCCGATGGCGCTGCTGCAGCCGCGGCGTGTGATCGCCGACGAGGGTGTGGGCCGCACACTGCGTTTCGTCGCGAACGTCATCCGGCAGCCCGCCGCCCGCAAGCGGGTCCTGGGCATGCGCAAGACCTTCACCACCTACCGTGACAACCTCGCCGCGATCGAGGTCATCGCCCGCAAGCCGGCCGACCGATGAGCACCGCGCACACCACCGATGCCGGGGTGTACACCGTCATCGACGGTCTGCGGTCCCCGGCGCCCGCCGATTCCGACGGCCCGACCATCGATGCGATGGCGCGGGCCGACGGGGTCACCGTGGTGCGCATCGCTTTTCGTGCCGGCCAGGTGATGGCCGATCACCGCGCGGTGCATCCGATCCTGGTACTCGGTCAGACCGGTGAGATCGACTTCGCGGTCGGTGGCGAGCATGTCAGCGTGTCTCCCGGTGTGGCGGTTCACGTCGCCGCCCAGGTCACCCACGCGCTGACCGCCGTCACCGACGCCGTGGTCACCCTGATGGTCCTGACCCCCAGGAAGTAACGTGGAATGAGTCCTTCATCATCGGTCCGGGAGTGCACTCATGAGCAGCGAACCACGCAGCGCCGTGCTGTCGGTGCTGCGTGCCTCCGACGCCCCGCTGGCGGCGCCGGATGTGGCACAGCGGCTGGGAATCCACACCACCACGGCGCGCTTCCACCTGCGCAATCTCGTCGACGACGGCAAGGCGTCGGCGCTGACCCTGCGCTCGGATTCCCGCGGCCGGCCCCGCACCGGATATGTGGCGATCGCCGAGATGGCGGTCGACCCGCTGCTGTCGGCGCTGTTCGAGCAACTCGGGACCACGGCATCGGACCGGGAGGAGGCCGCCGCGCGCGCCGGACGGGCATGGGCATCGGCACTCTCCGGCGGGATGCCGACGCCACCCACGGACACCGATCTGCCCGACCCGGTGACCATCGCCACCGATACCCTGCGCCACCTGGGCTTTCGGGTCTCGGATGTGATGAGCGCCTTCGGCACCCACGAGATCCGCATCTGTTCCTGCCCGCTGCGCCAGGTGGGCGCCGCCCACCCCGAGGTGGCCCGGGGGATCGCCCGGGGCGCCATCGAGTTCGCCCTGGCCTCGGGGTCACCGACGCTCGCCGACCACTACGGGGTCACCGTGACCCCGGCGCCCGACGGCGACTGCGAGATCACTCTCCGGCTGAGCCGGCGCCGCTCCCCCGTCGAATCCTCGACGGGCTGACCGCGGCCCTCGGTTCCGTCCGGGCGACCGCCACGACCGAGGAGAACCGACCGTGAGCAATGCTCCCTATGGTGTCGACGATCAGTACGGCACCGACTACCCGACCGCACCGGTCTCCGCCGGGCCACAGGCCCCGCCGGCAGATCCCGGGTCGTCGGCCGATCCCGAACCGGCGGGACCCCCGCCATCAGAACCCACGACGTCGGGTGGAGTCCACCTTCCGACGGTGTTGGCCGCGGCCGGGGTGTCCGCGATCATCGCCGCCGTGATCGTGACGATCGGCGTGGTCGGGATGGTCGTCACCGCCGACCGCGAGGTCGCCTCCGCACCACCGGCGGTGGTCACCGTCGCACTCGGACAGGGTGCCTCGACGACGCCCACGCGGCCGGCCGCCTCCGGCGCGTCGACACCCGCGGCCGGGGCTCCTGCCGCCCAGGTCCCCGCCGGTGAGGTCCCCGCCCATGATGTTCCGGCACAAGATGTTCCGGTGGCGGTGGCACCGGGGACCACCGAGCCGACCGCCCCCGCGGGCACCGCGACCACCGCGGCACCGGCAGGATTTCGGGTCACCAGCGAGCAGCCGACCGCCGCAGAGCTGAACAGCATCATCGAGTTCCTGGTCGCCACACCGGCGTCGGACTCGGCGAAGGCCGCGAATCTCGAGGGTGGGATGAATGCGGTGATCGTGCCTCGCACGGTGTACACGCTCGGTCTGTTCCGCCCGCCGCTGGGTTGGCATCAGGTGTCCGACCCGAAGCAGGACGGTGACGCCATCACCGCCACCCTGACCAGCGGTTCGGCCGGTCGGCCGACCATCCGGGTGCCGATCCAGTTCAAGCGGATCGACGGGAACTGGCGGCTGTCGGCGAGCTCGCTGTGCCAGGGCGTCAAGACCGTCGGCCTCAACATCTACTGCAACCAATGATCACCGCCGAGAATCTGACGGTCCGGCTCGGCGGTGTCACCGTCCTCGACGACGTCTCGATGACGGTGGCACCCGGCGAGCTGGTCTACCTGCTGGGACGCAACGGTGCCGGCAAGTCGACGTTGCTGCGCGCCTGTTGTGGCGCACAGCCGGCGAGCTCGGGCCGGGTACACATCGGCGGGCGTCCGCCCCGGTCGCTGCCCACCCCGATGACCGCCCTCGGCGTCCACCTCGGCGGGGATGTGACCGCGCCGGGAGGGCACACCGGCCGCCGCTATCTGCGATGGCTGGCCGCGGCCGGGGGCGTCGATTCCGCCCGGGTCGACAAGGTGTTGGCCCAGGTCGGTCTGGCCGATGTCGGTTCACGTCGGGTCAGCGCCTACTCGCTCGGGATGCGTCAGCGCCTGGGGATCGGTGCGGCATTGCTCGGCCGTGCCCCCGCCCTGATCCTCGACGAGCCGCTCAACGGCCTCGACATCGACGGAATCCGTTGGTTCCGTGGGCTGATCGCCGATCTCACCGCGCGCGGATGTGCGGTGCTGATCGCCTCCCACATGTTCGACGAGGTGGCCCGGACCGGTGACCGCGTGGTGGTCCTCGACGGTGGCCGCGTCGCCGCCGACGCCCCGATCGCCGGCTTCATCGGTTCCCATGCGGACCTGGAGTCGGCGTATGTCGCCCTGACCACCCCGCGAACGGCGGTCGCATCATGACCGGTCCCGTTGCAGTACAACAGTTGTGGCGTGCTGTGGACGCCGAGTTCATCCGTGCCGGCGGCCGGCGGGGTGCGTTCGTGCTGGCCGCCGTCCCGGGTGCGATCATCCTGCCGCTGGCCGTCACGCTGGTGGTGGCGCTGGTGTCGGAGCGGTTCGCGTCGTTGTCCAGCACGATCTCGGTGACCGCGGTCGCCACCACCAACTCGGTGTTCTGGGTCATCGAGTTCACCGCGATCGTGTGGGCGTTGATCGCGGCCGTCGCCGAGGCCACCAATTCCCGTGGCGATCAGCGGGATCGGCAACGCTATCTGTTCCCGCGCACCTGGACCGGACCGCTCGCCCGCTGGCTGGCCTACGGGGTGTGCGCCGCGATCTCGAGTGCGATCCTGGTGGCCGCGATCATGCTGATCCTGTCGGCGGGTTTCCCGAAAGTCTATGGTGGCGTGGATCTGTGGACGTCCGACGGCGCCCGGCTCGTCGTGGCGGTACCGATCTATGCGTTCCTGGCCTGCGGGATCGGTGCGGGACTCGGCGCCCTCATAGCGCATCCGGCCGTCGCCGCGATCATACTGCTCGGGTGGGCATATGTGATCGAGAACGCCATCGCCCTCATCCCTCACGGCGGCTACACGGTGCAGGGCTACATGCCGTTTCTCAACGGGCAGTTCGCAACCGGACAGGATCTCGCGTTCACCCCGCCCTGGGGACCGAACGGCGCGATGGTCTACTACGCCGCGATCACGCTGTGTGTGTTCGCCGCCGGGTGTGGCGCCCAGGTGTGGCGTCGCTCCGCGCGATCCGCGCGATGATCTAGTCCAGACCGATCTTTCCGTCGAAGGTGAACGGCGTTGTGCCGGGCTCACATCCATGGAAGGAGGAGGTCGCCATCGGCCCCATCACACCCACCATGTCGGGCGTGCCCTTGCGGACGGTGATCTGGACGGCATAGGCGCCCTTCAGGCCGGCCGGGACCAGGTCGGGCGATGTCGCATCGATCGGATAGATCAGAGATCCGGTGTCGCCCTTGGTGTAGATGCACGTCACCGGCCCCTTGACCTGCACCGGAAGGCGGTTGCGGCCGTCCATCACGGTCGCGACATAGGTGCCGCTGGTCTCACCGGACTTCGTCCGGTCACCGTGGGCTTCGATGTGGAGCAGGTGCACTCCGGGGGCGATCGCGAGATCTCCCGAGATATCGAGCATCGCAGGCTTTTCCGCGGATGCCGGCGCCACGGCGACACCGGCCCCGCCGACTGCGATGACGCTGATCCCGATTGCCGTGACCGCACGGCGGATACGAATGTTCATGACGACCACTCCCTCTCGTGGACGAGTCGGATCGGTCACGTGATCGTCAGTGTAGGCGCATCCACCGCCGAGGTCACTACCCCGATTGGTCGCGAAAGCCCGCTTTGCGCGCTACCTCCCTTGCGGTACAACAAGATTCTCCGACCCGACGGTCGGTCATGCCGAGCGGCGGTGTCTCGACGAAAAGAACTCCCACCCACAGATCGTGTGGGTGGGAGTTCGTCGAGATCGTAGGTGCGTCCTACAGGTTGATCATGTGCCCGATCGCGCCATGGAACGTTTCCTGCAGTGCCTCACTCATCGTCGGATGGGTGTGGACGTTGCGGGCGAGTTCCTTGGCGGTGAGGTCCCACTTGTGGGCCAGGGTCATCTCGGGGAGCATCTCGGAGACGTTGTCGCCCACGAGGTGTCCGCCGAGCAGTTCGTCGGTGTCGGCGTTGGTGATCAGCTTGACGAAGCCTGCGGTCTCGCCGAGTCCCTGGGCCTTGCCGTTGGCGCTGAACGGGAACGACGTCGCCTTGACGTTGTAGCCCTCGTCGCGTGCCTGCTGTTCGGTCAGGCCGAAGGAGGCGACCTGCGGCTGGCAGAAGGTGGCGCGCGGCATGAACCGGTAGTCACCGAGGGTCATGGTCTCGGCGCCGGCCATGGTCTCGGCGGCCACCACGCCCTGCGCCTCGGCCACGTGGGCGAGCTGCAGCTTGGCGGTGACGTCGCCGATGGCGTAGATGCCGTCGACGTTGGTGCGCATGTGGTCGTCGATCGCGATGGCGCCACGGTCGGTGAGGGCCACCCCGGTCTTGTCCAGGCCGAAGCCCTCGACGCGCGGCGCGAAGCCGACGGACATGAGGACCTTGTCGACGGTGATCGAGCCGTCCTTGTCCTTGGCGTCCTTGTAGGTGACGGTGACGTTGCCGCCGTTGTCGGTGACGGTCTGCACCTTGGTGGAGGTGAGGACCTTGACGCCGAGCTTCTTGTATTCCTTGGCGATGGCCTTGGAGACGTCGACGTCCTCGTTGGGCAGGACGCGGTCAAGGAACTCGACGATGGTGACGTCGACGTCGTAGTTGGCCAGGACGTACCCGAACTCCATGCCGATCGCGCCGGCACCCACGATGACGATGGACGACGGCAGGTCGCGGGTGAGGATCTGGGTCTCGTAGGTCACGACGTTGTCGGAGAGCTGAACACCCGGCAGCAGCTTGACGGTGGAGCCGGTGTCGATGATGACGTTGTCGAAGGTGATCGTCCGGTCGCCGACCTGGATGGTCTTGGCGTCGGTGAAGACACCGTAGCCGTCGATCTCGGTGATCTTGTTCTTCTTCATCAGGAAGTGGACACCCTTGACGATGCCCTCGGAGACCTTGCGGCTGCGGTCGAACGCGGAGCCGAAGTCGAACGACACCTCGCCCGACATGCCGTAGGTCTTGGCCTGATGGTTGAAGATGTGGGCCAGTTCGGCGTTCCGGAGAAGCGCCTTGGACGGGATACACCCGACGTTCAGACAGACACCGCCCCAGTACTTCTCTTCGATGACGGCGGTCTTCATGCCCAGTTGGGCGGACCGGATCGCGGCCACATACCCACCTGGACCAGCACCCAGGACAACTGTTTGGAAGTGTTCAGACACGCCCTCCAGCCTACGTCGCAGGCCATCGGGGCCGCAGTGCGTCCCCATTACCGGTCGGTAACCCGGTCACCGGCCGGCCGCACAACCCGCTTTCAATCACTGATTGAATCAGTGATTGAACTGTGCTTGAATCAGAATCCATGGCCCCCATCAGCCCACTTCCCGATCGGGCCGACACCCGGGACATGCTGCTGACCGTCGCCGAACGACTGTTCCTGGCCGACGGCTACGACAAGGTGTCGGTACGGTCGATCTGCGCCGGCGCGGGTGTGAACCCGGCGGCGGTGCACTACCACTTCGGCTCCAAGGACGGCCTGACCACAGCCCTGATCGAAACCCGTCTGGCACCGCTGTGGGCCGATCCCCTCGAGGCCATCGACACCTCGCCGGATGCCGGCACGACGGTCGCCGACGTGGTGACGGTGATCGTCGCACCGTTCGTGGCCCTGCACGCCGATCCGCTCGGACACCTGCACCTGCAGCTGCTGGCCCGGTTCGTCGACGACCACCCCGATGCCACCTGGTCGCGCCCGTGGTTCCACCTCGACGAGTGGGCCACCGTCCTGACCGCACTGGTCCCCGGCCTCGACGCCGCCAATGCCCGCCGCCGCTGGGCGCTGGCCTTCGCCCTGCTGCTGACGCGGTTCGGCGGACAGCGGTCGTTGTCGGCGGAGTCGATCAGCACCCTCACGCAGTTCGTCAGCGCCGGTCTCGGCGCCCCCGCCGATCCGGCACAGCCCCATCCGGCACAGCCCCAGAGGAGAGATCGATGACCAGCCCGGCCCACATCCCGCCCGACCCCGCCACCCCCGACCCGTTCGCCCCCGCCCGGCTCGGACCGCTGCACCTGCGCAACCGGCTGATCAAATGCGCCACCTTCGAGGGCCGCACCCCCGACGCGCTGGTCACCGAGGACCTCATCGAGTTCCACCGGGAGACCGCGGCCGGTGGCGTCGCGATCAGCACCGTCGCCTACTGCGCGGTGTCACCGGAGGGTCGCACCGACCGCCATCAGATCTACCTGCGCCCCGAGGCCGCACCCGGCCTCACCCAGCTGACCGCCGCCATCCACGGCGAGGGTGCCCTGGCCGCAGCGCAGATCGGACATGCCGGCCCGGTCGCCAACTCCATCTCCAATCGTGCTCCGGCACTGGCCGCCTCACGGATTCCGGCCCCGATGGGCATGGCACTGTGCAAATCTCCCGACGCCGACGACATCGCGGCCCTGCGCGCGACCTTTCGCCGTGCGGCCCGTATCGCCGTCGACTCCGGATTCGATGCGCTCGAAATCCATTGTGGCCACAACTATCTGATCAGTTCGTTCCTGTCACCGTTGCTCAACCGCCGTCACGACGGATACGGCGGATCGCTGGTCAACCGGGCACGGCTGGCGCGCGAGGTCCTCGAATCGGTTCGTGAGGAGGTCGGCGACGGCGTCGCGGTCTGGGCCAAACTCAACATGTACGACGGCGTGGGTGCGATCGGCGCACCGCGTCGGCCCTGGCACGGTTTCAACGTCGACGAGGCATGCCAGGTGGCGCAGCTGTTCGAGACCGACGGCCACCTCGATGCCATCGAACCCACCGCGGGCAGTTCACTTCTCAACCCGATGTATCTGTTCCACGGCGAGGCACCCCGCGCCGCGTTCGCCGATGCGTTCAGCGGTCCGATGAAGTGGGGACTCAAGGTCGGCGGCCCGTTCTTCCTCAAGCGCTACCAGTACCACTCCGGATACCTGCTGCCACTGGCACGGCGGTTGCGCGAGGCCGTCGACCTGCCGATCATCGCGCTCGGCGGCATCACCGACCGCGCCAGTATGGACGAGGTGCTCGGCGAGGGCTTCGACTTCCTCGCGATGGGACGCGCCCTGCTGCGCGAACCCGATCTGCCGCAACGGATCAGCGCAGACCCCACCACACAGTCGCAGTGCATCCACTGCAATCTGTGCATGCCGACCATCTACACCCGCACCGAGTGCCCCATCCGCGAGGAGGCCGCCGTGCGCTGACCTACCGGTCGGCGGTCACCAGTGTGTGGATGAACTCCATCTTGTCCAGCACCGGCTGCGGCAGGACGAACGGGTAGAGATCCTGGTGTCCCATCGACCGGTTGATCTGGTTGAGCGACCAGCTCAGCGGCAGCCACCACTCGATGATCCGCTCGAAGCCCACCGTGCCCGGCAGGTCGGCATCGAGGGTGGCGCCGGCCGGTGCCAGCGCGAATGCCGCTGCGGTGTCGAGGGTGTCGCGGATGTGCAGGTAGTGGGCGAAGGTCTCGGCCCAGTCCTCGGCGGGATGCATGGTGGCATAGGACGACACGTAGTCGTCCGCCCAGCCCGACGGCGGCCCCTCGGAGTAGTGACGGTCCAGCTCGGCCTGGTAGTCGGTGTCGGGATCGCCGAACAGTTCCTCGTAGCGTTCGCGATTCGGCCCGTCGCCGACGAGGACCATCTGGTAGAAATGCCCGATCTCGTGGCGGAAGTGGCCGATCAGGGTTCGGTACGGCTCGTCCATCGACACGCGCAGTTCTTCGCGGTGCACGTCGTCACCCTCGGCGAGGTCGAGGGTGATCACCCCGTTGGCGTGGCCGGTGGTCACCGGGTTCACCGCGCTGGAGAGCAGGTCGAAGGCGAGGCCGTTGTCGGGATCGGTGTCCTTGCCGATGATCGGCAGCGACAGTTCGTCGAGTTCCAGCACCACACGGCGCTTGGCGAGTTCGGATTCGGCCCAGGCGGCCAGGGCATCGGCGTCGTCGTCGCCGGGCCGGGTGCGGGTGAGCCGGCACGATTCACACAGCGACGGCGATCCCTCGCCGCGCTCGACGAGCCAGTTGCACGCGGCCACATCGGCATCGGCACACCGTTGCAGCGGTGTGCCGTCGACGTCGGCACGGCCGTCGTCGTCGAGCACCACGATGGTCCGAGACTTCAGGTGAAAACCCAGCGCCCGACCACAATTGAGGCACAGGGAGTTCTCGAAGGTCAGCTGTTGGCCACATTCCCGACACAAGAAATCGCGCATTGCCGTACTCCTGACGACTGGTCGACGGTTCGGTCTAGGGCTGCGCACCCGATCCGGCAGGACGATTCGGATCAGCCGACCACTGCGACCACGAACCCGGAAACAGAATCCCCTCGAATCCGGCGATCTCGATCGCGGCCAACTCATGGGCCGCGTTCACCCCGGACCCACAGTAGACGACGGCGCGCGTTGCGTCGGTGACCCCGGCCGCGGTGAAACGCTCACGCAACTGCGACGGTGACAGGAACCGGCCGTCGGCGTCGAGGTTCCCGGCGGTGGGAACGCTGTGCGCACCGGGGATGTGTCCGGCGCGGGGATCGACCGGTTCGGTCTCACCGCGGTAGCGTTCACCGGCGCGGGCATCGAGCAGCAGCGCAGGCGACGGCGTGTCCCCGGCCGCGATGCGTGCGGAGAGGTCGGCCACCTCGTCGACGGTGACCGTCGGCAGATGGCCCGCCGACAACGTCACCCGACCGGGCCGCGGGGTCGCATCCCCTTTCGACAGACGCATCCCGGCGGCATCCCAGGCACCGAGTCCGCCGTCGAGGATCCGGACGTCGGTGAGCCCGCCCCAGCGCAGCAGCCACCAGGCGCGGGCCGAGGCGAGGTTGCCGATGTCGTCGTAGACCACCACACGGCTGGTGTCGTCGAGCCCCCAGCGCCGGGCGGCGTCCTGCAGTCGAGCCGGCGACGGCAGCGGATGCCGGCCGAGTTCCGGCGACGGCGGGTCGGCGAGTTCGGTGTCGAGGTCGACGTACACCGAGCCCGGGAGATGTCCCTGGCGGTACCGCTCGTGTCCGTCGGTGCGGCCGAGCTGCCAGCGCACGTCGAGGATCACCGGCGGTGCCGACGACAGCATCGCATCGGTCAGTTCCTCGACACCGATCAGGATGTCGCTCACCACCCTCACACCCTTCCTCTGCCCTCGCGGGCGGCCTCGACCGCCGGGGCCATCACGGCGGCCAGGTCGGCCGCCACGTCACGGTCGCCCTCGGGCGGCATCGCGACATAACTCAGTGCCATCCGTGCGATGGCACGCGAGATCCGTTCCGCGTCGGTGGCGGCGAGGCCGGTCCACGACTCGCTGAAGGTCTCGGTCAGCAGTGCGCTCGCAGACGTGATCAGCGGTCCGGCGTCGGTGGTGATCAGTCGCAGCAGGTCCGGTTTGGCCTCACCACGCTGCAGGGAACCGATCAGCGGATCGGCCGCGGCCTGGGTGAAGAACCTCGCGAACCCGTCGTGCAGTGCGGCGTCGGCGTCACCGGGATGGCCCTCGACGGCCTCGCGCATGACCCCGGCGAACTCGGTGGCCAGCCGCAGCGCGTACGCCTGCGCCAGGCCGTTGCGGGAGCCGAACTCGTTGTAGACGGTCTGGCGGCTGACCCCGGAGATCCCCGCGACGTCGGCCATCGTCACCGCCGGCCAGTCCTTGTCCAGCAGCAGGTCGCGCAGCCCGTCGAGCAGCGTCGTCCGCAGCAGCGCCTTGCTTGCCTCCGCGAACGTCCGCCTGGTGGTCACGCCGACGAGGTTACCGACGCGATCTCCTGCTGTACCGCCCGGCCTTCGCGGGGTCGGCCCACCGTCACCCCGCCGACGAGGGTCGATCCGGTGAACACGCGGACGGTGGCGTCCCGCGCATGCAGGTCACCGTCCACCTCGATCCGACGATCCGGCCCGGACCCGCCGGGCCATCCCGCGATCTGGACGCTGATCCCGTACTGCACGGTGAAGGCCAGCGGCACACCCGTGTAGGCCGGGGCGGGCAGGCCGTCGAGGTCGGCGATCGCCGACAGTGCGGCCGTCTTGCCCTGTTCGGTGGCCGCCATCCAGTGGTCGGCGCGCGACGGCTCCCCGGTGAGCGGGTGGGGTGGCGCGGCCACGTCACCGGCCGCATAGACACCGGCGGCACACCTCCCGTCGATCCCGGCACGCAGCCGATCGTCGACGACGATGCCCGCCGCGGTGACGGTGATCCCGGCGGTCTCGGCCGCACGCACATCCGGGCGGATGCCGAGGGCCTCCACCAGGGCCGGAGCGGGGGTGACGGCCGGAGCAGTGGCCGCGGCACCGATGCCGCCGGGCGCCCCACCACCGTGCAGGCGCACCCCGTGACGTGTGTGCATCTCGGCCAGGAACTCCGAGACAGGTTCGGGGACAACCCGTTCCATCACCCACCCGGCACGCTCGTGGACGTCCACCGGGTATCCGGCGGCGGCCGCCGAGGCGGCGAGTTCGAGCCCGATGAGTCCGGCGCCGATCACCCTCAGCGCGCCCCGGTCACCGATCTGGGCCCGGATGCGTTCGGCGTCGACGCGGGTGCGCAGGTCATCGCGGCATCGTCGGCGCCGGTGGTGACGGCGGTACCGCCGGTGGCGAGGATCAGGACGTCATAGCGCAGGGTGGTGCCGTCGTCTTGCAGCACGATCCGCCGGTCCGGGTCGATGTGTTCGACGGTGAGCCCGGTCTTCAGGGTGATCTGCCGGTCGGCCCACTGGGACTGCGTACGCAGCGCGATCCGGTCGGCCGAGAGGTCCGCGCGCATCAGGTCCTTGGAGAGCGCGGTGCGCCGGTACGGCAGTCCCGGTTCGTCGCCGATCACGGTGATCTGGCCCGGGAAGCCGTTGGCACGCAGCGTTTCCGCGGCGGTCATCCCGGCGATCCCGGCGCCTGCGATCACCGCCGTGGCACTCACGCGCGGGTCACCTCGACCATCTCGAAGTCGGCCTTGGCGGCCCCGCAGTCCGGGCAGCTCCAGTCGTCGGGGATGTCGTCCCAGCGGGTTCCGGGACTGATGTCCTCCTCGGGCCAACCGAGCGCCTCGTCGTACTCGAAGCCGCACTGGACGCAGCGGAAGACTTTGTAGTTCATGGTTTCTCCTCGAAGTCGATCTTCTCTCGGACCCCGCAGTCGGGGCAGGCCCAGTCGTCGGGCACGTCGGTCCAGGCGGTTCCGGCCGGGAATCCCTCGCGCGGCGCACCGGCGGTCTCGTCGTAGACGTAGTCGCAGACCGGGCACAGGTAGGCGCTCATCCGGCCGTCTCCACGCCGTGCCGGGCCAGGATGCGGGCGGCCTTGCGCGGCTGCAGATTCGCCTGGGTGATGTCGCCGTCGTAGTGGTCGAGGACCCGATGGTCCATCACCTTGCGCCACAGGGGCGAAATGTAGGTGAGACCGATCATGCTGGCGTATCCGCTCGGCAGGTTCGGCGCCTCGTCGAAGGACCGCAGCGTCTGGTAGCGGCGGGTGGGGTTGGCGTGATGATCGCTGTGCCGCTGCAGGTGATAGAGGAAGATGTTGGTGCAGATGTGGTCGGAGTTCCAGCTGTGTCGCGGGGCGCACCGTTCGTAGCGCCCGCTCGCGGTCTTCTGCCGCAGCAGCCCGTAGTGCTCGAGGTAGTTCACCGATTCCAGCAGGGAGAACCCGTAGACTGCCTGGATCAGCGCGAACGGCAGCACCTGCCAGCCGAAGATCGCCGCCAGCGCCCCCCACAGCACGATGGTCATCGCCCAGGCGTTGACGACGTCGTTGCTGGGGTGCCACACCGGCCGGTCGAGGCGTTCCATCCGCTTGGCCTCCAGCTCCCAGGCCGAGCGGAGGCTGCCGAACACGCTGCGCGGCAGGAAGGTCCAGAAGCTCTCACCGAAACGTGAGCTCGCGGGGTCCTCCGGGGTCGCGACGCGCACGTGGTGGCCGCGGTTGTGCTCGATGTAGAAGTGGCCGTAGGCGGTCTGCGCGAGGGTGATCTTGGAGAACCAGCGTTCGAGCTCCTCCTTCTTGTGCCCCATCTCGTGGGCGGTGTTGATCCCCACCCCACCCATCACCCCGACGGTGAAGGTGACCCCGAGCTTCGACGCCAGGCCCAGCCCGCCGTCGATGCCGAGCCAGGAGAGGTCCGACGCGGTCCACAGATAGCAGGCGAAGACCAGGCTGGCCATCTGGAACGGAATGAAGGCGTAGGTGCAGTAGCGGTAGTACTTGTCGTTCTCCAGCTGCGCCATCAGCTCTTCGGGCGGGTTCTGGCCGTCGGGACCGAAGAACAGGTCGGCGATCGGCAACAGGATGTAGAGCAGGATCGGACCGAACCACCACCACACCGGGGCCACCACATCCCAGCCGAGCGCGTTGAACGCCGCCACCAGGCCGGTGCCGATGAACAGCGCGGTGGGCGGGATCAGGCCGAGCAGCCACAGATACCGCTTCTTGTCTTTCCAGTCGAGCACCTCCGGGGTGCTCGCCACGGTCTCGTGCGATGACATCGCGCATCTCCTCCTGTGTCGCGGGTCACTCTCAGATCTCGACAATAGCTATTGATAAGTCCGCTGTCTAGACGTTTGAGTATCTGCTGTAAAGCAATGGGAGGTGCGGACAAGATAGGGTGCCCTCAGAAGCCGTGTACCCTGCGGCAGCATGGGGCCCATCACCGCGACCGTCGCCGGCACCGAGTCGATCTCCGCGCATCTGCGACGGCTGTATTTCGATGTCCCGGATCTCTCCGACCTCGCGCTCCCCGGGACGCCGGACGAGGCGGTCGGCATGTACGTGCCGACCCCGGACGGTCCGAATCCCACCGAGGGCCGCAACTATTCGATCCGTCACGTCGACCACGAGGCGCGAACCCTCACCGTCGACGTCGTCCTGCACGAGCACGGGCCGGTCACCGAGTGGGCGGCCGGTGCCACGGCCGGCGATCGGGTGGAGATGTCACACGCCCGAGGCTGGTTCGCCCCTCCCGCCGGGACCGGGTGGCTCCTGCTGGCCACCGACCTCGCGGGCCTACCGGCCGCCGCACGTATCATCGAAGAACTACGCGCACAGCATGATCCAGTACAGATCCTGATACTCGCCGAGGTGGTCGACGACGCGGATCTCGCCTACCTCGGACAGGTCGCCCCTGCCGAGGTCGTACCGATCATCGGCAGCGGCAACGGCGTGTCCCCCAGCCGGCTCGGCACCGCCGTCACCGAGGTCGGCCTGCCCGACGGCCCCGGATACTGCTGGTTCGCCGGAGAGGCGGCGCAGTCCCGGATCGTGCGCAAACACCTACGGCATCAACTTCATTGGCCGAGCAACCGTTACGACGCCATCGGCTACTGGCGCTTCGACGGCGAACGCTGGGCGCAACGCTTCGCCCAGTACGGCGACGAACTGTTCGCGGTGTACCAGAACGCGATCGACGCAGGCAGGTCCGAGAAGCAGGCGGCCGAGGAGTTCGACGAAGCCCTCGAGAAGCTCGGCCTCTAGCTCGATCGGCCATCGAAACACCATGGATGGTCGAGCCGGGACCGAGCCCCCAACCACCATGGATGG
>NZ_BCNF01000084.1 GCF_001485495.1 Gordonia desulfuricans NBRC 100010
GGACGCAACCACTTCCGATGGTCGATCCGGGACCGAGCCCCAAGGGCGAGGACCCGAGTCGAGACCCGGTGAGACGAGAATGTCCCCAACCACCTCCGAGATGCTCACCTCCCCAGATCGGCCGGCGGAGGTTTCGACACGCCTCGTCGCTACGCTCCTCCTGGAATCAGCGGTACACCATGCCACCATCGATCAGGATCGCCTGTCCGGTCACGTAATCGGAGTCGGGTCCGGACAGATACGACACCAGCGAGGCGACGTCGTCGGGGGTCTCGGCGCGGCCGAGGGCGATCCCGCCGACGAACTTGTCGTAGGTCTCACCCTCGGCGGCACCGGTCAGCTCGGCGAAACGCTTGTCGATGGTCACCCACATGTCGGTGCCCACCACCCCCGGACAGTAGGCATTGACGGTGATCCCGTGTGCCGCATACTCCTTGGCCGCAGCCTGGGTGAGTGCCCGGACCGCGAACTTGGTGGCGCAGTAGACGCCGAGCATCGCGAAGCCGTCGTGGCCGGCGATCGAGGACGCGTTGATGATCTTGCCCTTGCATCCAAGCGCCCGGAACTTGGCGGCCGCGGCCTGGATACCCCAGAGGACGCCGTCGACGTTGATCCGCCAGATCTTGTCGACGTCGGCCGGTGTCACGTCGTCGATCGGGGCGACCTGTGCGATACCGGCGTTGTTGACCATCACGTCGAAACCACCGAGCTGCTCGGCCGCGGAATCGACCGCCGCGAACACCTGGTCGCGGTCGCTCACATCGGCGACGATTCCCACTGCCTTGGAACCGATCTCGTGGATCTCGTCGACGACCGACGCGATGGTCGATTCGTTGATGTCGACCACCGCGATGTCATGTCCGTCGCGTGCCAGGCGCAGCGCGATCCCGCGTCCGATTCCCTGACCGCCTCCGGTGACGAGTGCGACGCTCATGCCCGCACCGCCGATCGAATCGCTTGCCCGGCAGTGTCGTAAGTGATTGCGTCCATGACGTTGTGACTCCTGTTCTCGTCGGCAGGTACCGATGTGCAGCAATCGTTGTGACCCGGAGCACAGAAGCCAAGGGTTGCGGGAGGTTGCAGCCGCCGGCGCGTACCGGCGCCGTCGCCGGTTGCAACCCTTCGCAACCCTGACACCCGCGGTGTGAGTCAGCTCATAGTGAGCGCGCATCATCGACTGCGATCCCCCGAGGAGTCCCGCCATGGCCGCAACCACCGGTATCGAACCGCCCGACGAAACGCAGGTGGCACCGCCATCGGCGGCAACCACCACCGCCGACAGCCGTTGGGTGGCGTTCGGCCTGGCCAATATCGCCATCGTGGTGGCCCTGTCGCTGGCCACCTGGTATCTGCTGGCGGACCCCACGACCAGCCCGTGGAACTTCTATCCACTGCCGTTCAACGCCGCGTTGTTCTGGGCCATCCTGTTCATCGTCTTCATCGGCTTCAACGCCGAGTTCCACGGCTTCGACCGGTGGGGGCAACCGGCTCGCGGCCTGGCGATCCTCGCCTGCACCGCGGTGTTCGCCGTGGTGGTGACCTGGCTGCTCGGCAGCGGGCTGGGCGCGATCTTCCCCGACTTCGCCGGCTCCCGAGAAGGTGGCCTCGGCTACTTCACCGGGGCGCTGTTCGTCCTGTTCGGGTTCGGCACCTGGGTGATGGTGGTCCTCAACTGGCAGCACTGGCCGTGGACCGCGCTCGGGATGAAGCAACCCCTGATCGGGCTGTGCGAGATCGCCTTTGTCGCGGTCCCGACACTGGCCCTGTACGTCGTCCTCGGGTTGCCCGCGGTGTCGTCGTCGATCGCCGATCCACCGATGTCGGTGGACACCGTACTCGGCTGGTTCTACTCGATCGTGGTGTCGGTGATCCTGACCGGTCAGACGCTGGACAACTGGCCGTGGAAGCTGTTCGGCGGCGGTGGCCGGACCGCGCTGGCCGCCACCATCGGCAACGTCGTCGTCGGCACCGGCATCTACTTCATCATGGTGCCGCTGGCCGAGTTCCTGGTCGGTCCCACCGCCACCACCGAGCTGGGCAGCGTCCTCCATCAGTTCCCGGCGCAGATCGGGGTCTGCTGGGCGTTCTGGATGATCTTCTGGGCCAACGGTTTCGGCAACCGTTTCGCCCCGCCGATCCGAGCGGTCCTGACCTTCGCCCTCGCAATCGGAACGTTCCTGCTGTACTACCGCTTCGCCGCCCAACACGTACTACACGAACCGGCGGTCGCCGACGGCCTGTACGGCAACGCCCTCGGATTCATCGACTGGCTGGTGTTGTGGACGCTGATCTACGTGGTGGGCTTCGGCTCGATCGGATTGAGCCGGCTGAGGTGAGCCCAGGTGGGGTCGCCCGGTGAGTGGTCACACCGTCGGGCCCCCACTCACCGGCCGCTCCGACATCCCGTTTGCCGGCTCGGCGGGGCCGAACAGCCGACGAGATCTATCGACCTGCCTCGGCCGACCTGACCGGGGCACGGTACGGCTTCGCGTCACCGGCGGTGTGCTGCACCCGATGCGCAACGCTGGGATGGATCAGATCGTCGTGCCGCACCTCGCGGTCGCGCCATCCCCGGGCCAGACGCCAGACGGCGTTGTTGCCGACGATCGGGCCGAGCACCCGGTCGTCGGGCAACGGGGTGCCGAAGCCGATGTCGAGGTTGCGCCGATATGCCTTGCGGTTGATGCGGATTCCGGCGGCATGTGCCTCGTCGACCATCCACGACAGCGCGACGTCGGGCAGTCGGCTGTCCGGGCGGCAGGAGCCGCCGATGTCGCCGTGAACCCCGGCGAACCACATCTCCTGGACGTCGCGCCGGTCGAGTTTCTCACCGGCGAAGCGGTATTCGGCAAAGGGGCGTCGGCGTTCGTCGAGTGCCAGTGCGTGCCGGGCGGTCTCGACGTTGTCGATGTTGGCGGTGAACGGCCACCGCGCGATCTCGACGCGGGCCCGGAGGTTGAGCCAGCCGACCGACTTCACGGTGTCCCACACACCCAGGAAGCGGACCTGTTTGGTACGGCGGAACGGCACCGGGAAGTCCGGATTGCCGAACTTGGTGCGGAAGTCGTTCCGGAGACGCCAGTACTCCTGCACAGCCGCGGGTTTCGGCTCGTCGGGAGCCGCCGGGACGTCCTCCGGACCGCGTGTGGTGTACAGCTTCAGGGCGTAGGGGACGAGGTTGAGTGCGTCCGGGTGGAGGAGTCCGACGGTGCGCAGCATTCCGGTCAGGGCACGGGCCGTGTAGGCGCCGCGGGAGAACCCGAAGACGTAGATCTGATCACCGGGCCGGTACCGGGTGCACAACCACCCGTACGCCTCCTCGATGTTGTCGCGGATACCGTATCCGGCTACCATGCCACCGAATCGGGTTGCGGCCCGCCCGATCTGGGTGACCGCGGCCCGCGACCCCATCGTCCCCACCCCCGGGTCGTAGTAGACCAGCTGTGTGTCGTCTTTGACGCACACGTCGAACAGGCGCGCCACGTTGGTGAATCCGGTCTCGGGCTCGTTGGTGGTGCCGTCGAGACAGATCACCAGATTGCGCGGCTCCACCGCAGCCCGCGGGTCGGACGCGGCGCGCTCGGTCATCGGTCCCCCAACCTGGTCGGTGCGGCGGCACGCTGACCGCCGATGCTGGGTCGACGATAGCGAACGGTGCACGATTCGGGTACGCCCGCACTCCGGGGCGAGTATGCGACGGCGCCTACCGCAATCGCACTGTCAACCGATGCGCCTGCTCGAGCAGGAGTTGTCCCAGTTCGATCCGACGATCCGGCCTGAACCGGGTCTCCACCCCGGTCAGGCTCAGCGCCCACGTCGGCCGGTCGCGTCCGTCGAAGACCGCCGCGCCCATGCCCCAACTGCCCTCGACGAGCAATGCCGGGTTGGTGGCGTACCCGGTCTCACGCGTCTGTGCGATGCGCTCCCGGATTCCGTCGCCGGAGTGCTCGGGACCCCAGCGACCCTCGAGCGACACACGGTCGAGGTACTCGTCGATCTCCCGATCGGGCAGATGGCCGAGGATGACCAGCCCGGCCGAGGCCACACCCAGCGGCAGACGGAGCCCGACGTGCAGGACATGGGAGCGCAGCGGAAAGCTGCCCTCCTGGGAGTGGATGCACACGGTCTCGTCCCCCCGGCGGGCCGAGAGGAAGGCGCTCTCCCCCGATTCCCGCGCCAGGTGGTCGACGATGTCGCGGGCGTGGTCGACGATGTCATAGCGTGCGGCGGCACCCGCACCGAGCAGGTACAGCTCCGGCCCCAGCGTCCAGCGCCCCGAGCGGGCATCCCGGTCCACCCAGCCCTCGTCGGCCATCGTCGTCAGCAACCGGTGCACCGTGGGCCGGGCGAGATCCACCGTCCGCGCGATCTCCGTGGTGGACGCACCGGCCGATGCCCGGGCGCTCACCGCGCGCAGGACCGCGGCGGCGCGTTCGATGACACCGGTTGCCGGCGAGGTCTCCATGGTTCGAGGTTAGTTCACTGAGTGAACGCATATAAGGGGTTCGATCATTCTCCGAGCAGCTTGTCTGGGAGCCCCTCAAAGGCTTCCACCAGCATCGTTCTGTCGTGCAGACTCGGTCTCACTCCAACGGACACACACTGGATGCGTCCGTTCAATGAACGAGTATCAGGCGGTGAGAACATGTCGAAGGTCTTCTCCTCTGCGGCCGAGGCCGTGGCCGACATCGGTAGCGGGGCGACGTTGGCCGTCGGTGGATTCGGATTGTGCGGGATTCCCGATGCGCTGATCGAGGCGATCGCCGCGACCGCGTCCACCGGCCTCGAGGTCTTCTCGAACAACTGCGGCGTCGACGACCACGGTCTCGGCATCCTGCTCTCGCAGGGCCGGATCCGTCGGGTCACGGCGTCGTATGTGGGCGAGAACAAGGAGTTCGCGCGGCAGTATCTGTCGGGTGAGCTCGAGGTGGAGCTGACCCCACAGGGGACGCTCGCCGAGCGGCTCCGTGCCGGTGGCGTCGGTATCCCGGCGTTCTACACACCGGCCGGGGTCTCCACTCCCGTCGCCGACGGCGGCATCCCGTGGAAGTACTCGACGGACGGGTCGACGGTGGAGATCGCGTCGCCGCCGAAGGAGACCCGCGAGTTCAACGGCCGCACCTATGTCCTGGAAGAGGGCATCCGCGCCGACTTCGCGCTGGTGCACGCCAAGCTCGGCGACACCGCGGGCAATCTGGTGTTCGAGAAGTCGGCGATGAACTTCAACCCGCTGGCCGCCATGGCGGGCACGATCACGATCGCGCAGGTCGAGAACCTCGTCGAACCGGGCGAGATCGATCCCGGCGCGGTGCACCTGCCGGGCATCTTCGTCCAGCGGATCGTGCACACCGGACCGCAGGACAAGCGCATCGAGAAGCTCACCGTCAGCGACGCCGAAGGAGCCCGCCAGTGACCGCCACGACCCCCGTCACCGCCCAGGTGGGCTGGACCCGCAACCAGATGGCGGCCCGCGCCGCCGCGGAGATGGTGGACGGCCAGTACGTGAACCTCGGGATCGGGCTGCCGACGCTGATCCCCGATCATCTCTCCGCCGGCGTACACGTCACCCTGCACTCGGAGAACGGCATCCTCGGCACCGGCGCATACCCGTCGGTCGACGATGTCGACGCCGACCTGATCAATGCCGGTAAGGAGACCGTCACCGTCAATCCCGGTGCCGCGTTCTTCGATTCGGCGACGTCGTTCGGCATGATCCGCGGCGGCCACATCGGCACCGCCGTTCTCGGCGGCATGCAGGTATCGGGGCGGGGCGACCTGGCGAACTGGATGGTCCCCGGCAAGATGGTCAAGGGGATGGGCGGCGCCATGGACCTGGTCCACGGGGCCGACCGCGTGATCGTGCTGATGGAACACACCGATCGCGCGGGCAACCCCAAACTCGTCGAGACCTGCACCCTGCCGCTCACCGGCGCCGGTGTGGTGGACCGGGTGATCACCAACCTCGCCGTGCTCGACGTGGTCGGCGACGGAACGCTCGCCCTTCGCGAGTTGGCCCCGGGTGTCTCGCGAGGGGATGTCCTCGCGGCCACCGACGCCCGGATCACCACCGAATAGGTGGGCATCGCGCGCCGGTTCCCGACTGCGGCGGCTCACGGGAACCGGCGTGCGATGGTCTGAGCACCTCGACGCGCGACGCACAACGGCCCGGCGAACGGGCAGTTCCCGGCCGCAGTCACACACCGCAGACCGGCGCAGACCACGTATCGTTCGACGCGAACACACCCATCGACTCCGAGGAGGTTCGCGTGGCCGGAGGTCTCGTCGCCCTGTTGGACGACGTCGCTGCGATCACCAAAGCCGCGGCCGCGAGCATCGACGACATCGGCGCTGCGGCCGGCAAGGCCAGTATCAAGGCGACCGGGGTCGTCGTCGACGATGCGGCCGTGACCCCTCGCTACGTGCACGGGTTCACCCCGGACCGCGAGTTGCCGATCATCTGGAAGATCTCTCTCGGATCGATCCGCAACAAACTGCTGATCATCCTCCCGGTGGCGCTGCTGCTCAGTCAGTTCCTGCCCGGAGCCCTCCCCTATCTGCTGATCGCCGGTGGTCTGTACCTCTCCTATGAGGGCGCCGAGAAGGTCTACGAGGCCGTCACCGGACATCACGAGGAGGCCGAGGACACCGGCGAACGCGGTCCCGAATTCGAGAAGTCGATGGTCAGCGGCGCCATCCGGACCGACCTGATCCTCTCGGCCGAGATCATGATCATCTCGCTCGCCTCGGTCGAGGACGAGCCGTTCTTCATACGCCTGGGTGTCCTCGTCGTCGTGGCCTTCGTCATCACCGCACTCGTCTACGGCGTGGTGGCGGTGATCGTCAAGATGGACGATGTGGGACTGGCTCTCGCCGAACGGGATTCGGCGTTCAGTCAAACCGTGGGACGTGGCCTGGTCCGCGCGATGCCCAAGGTGATGTCGACGCTGACCGTCGTCGGTATCGCCGCCATGCTGTGGGTCGGTGGCCACATCCTGCTGGCCAACCTGGGCGAGGCCGGATTCCATTGGCCCGCCGACCATCTGCATGACCTCGAGCACTGGTTCGGTGAACTCGTCCACGGCTGGTTCGGGGGCGTCCTGTCGTGGACGGCGGGCACCGTCGTCTCGGCGGTGGTCGGCCTGATCGTCGGCGCGATCGTGGTGCTGATCATGCACTTCATCCCGAAGCGCAAGAAGTCCGACGCCGCCGCGCACTGACGTCATGTTCCTGGGTATCGCGGCCGCCGTCCTCGCCGCCCTGGGCTATGGGGCCGCATCGGTCCTGCAGGCGCGCGGAGCGCAGCGCGTCTGCAGTGAAACCGTCGGCCCGGCAAGCGGTTCGGCTCCCACCCTGCGGTCGACCGTCGCCGCGGTACTGACCGTCTCCTACCTCGCCGGACTGCTTCTCGACGGTGTGGGCTTCCTGGGCAACATGGTGGCGGCGCGTCTGCTCCCGCTGTTTCTCGCCCAACCGATCGTGAGTGCCAATCTCGTCGTGACCGTGGTGCTCGCGGTGCTGTTCCTACACGCCCGACTTGCGATGCGCGACTGGGTCGCGATCGGCGTGGTGGTCGCGGCCCTCGTGGTGCTCGGCGTGGCCGCAGGAGATGAGGGGCATGTCGACGACCGGTGGATGCACTGGGCGGTCCTCGGCGTCGGACTGGGCCTGCTGGTGATCGGCGCACTCGTGCTGGTGCGCCTGCGGTCACGGGTCGCCGTCCTGGCCGGACTGACCGGTGGCGTGCTGTTCGGGGTGCTCGCCGTCGCCGTGCGCATCGTCGGCGGACTCGACCCGTTCGACGTCGGCACGCTGATCGGCGATCCGGCGTTCTGGGCCATCCTGGTGTGCGGACCGGGCGGCTTCTACATGTTCACCGTGGCCCTGCAGACCGGGTCGGTGAGTGCGGCGTCGGCGTCGCTCGTCGTGGGTGAGACCGTGATCCCCGGCGTCGTGGGAATCGCGCTGCTCGGCGACACCACCCGCGCCGGATGGCAGATCCCGGCGGCCATCGCGTTCGTCGCCGCGGTGGTGGGCGCGGTGGTCGTGGCGATGTCGCCGGTGGTGGAAGAGGTGGAAGGGGCCGGATAGTGCTCGGCCCCGACGACGCCGCTGATCGCATGAAACCCCCATCCGACCACTCCTCGCGTCTACGCTGCTCGATGTGGCAATGGGGTTCAGGGTCGGGGTTCCGGGTATGCGGGTCCGCGTGTCGACCCGAGGGGTACGGACATCGGTGGGTCCGCGTGCAGCGCGGATACACGTCGGCGGCGGACGTACCACCCTGTCGACCGGACTGGGCCCGTTCTTTGCCTCCACCGCACTGCTTCCGGCGTCCGGGCGGCGGCGGACGACGGTCCGCCGGACGTCGCGGTCGACGGGTCCGTCGCCCTCGCAGTTGGCTGCCGCACAACGCGCCGCCGAGCGCGCCCAGCGGGAGAGTGACCGTGATGCCGCCATTCGCGAACTGACCCGGATGCGGGTCGATTCCACGACGGCACACCTGGAACCATTCCGGCAGTCTGTTCATCCGGTTCTGCCCCCACCACCGCCGATAGGGTTCGCCGTGGCACAGGCTCAGGCCCAGGCGCACTTCACCGCCGGTGTCAGCCAACTCGCCCGGACCGCACGAGCGCAGGCACGTGACCGCGCACGCGAAGCCGCCCAGGACTACCTCGCCGCAGAGACCCAGCGACGCGAGGCCATCCACCAGTCCCTGCAGTCAGCGGCGGGACAATGGTGGGAGGCCTTGTGCCACAACGATGAATCGACGGTGTGTGAAGCGGTCAACATCGCGTTCGCAGACAATCCGGCCGCCGGGTGCGCTGTCGGCGTCCAGGGGACCACATTGTCGATCCTCATGCGGCTCCCGGATCTCGACACCCTGCCGACGCAGATGCCTGCCACGTCACCGGCGGGTCGCCCCACGCTGAAGGCGATGCCGAAACGGGACCGCATGCGCTGGTGGCTGCACATCTTGGCGTCGAATCTGGCTGCCGCAGTGCTCGAAGCGCTCGCGACGGCACCCTCCATCGATGCGGTCTCGGCCGCGGTGGTCACCCGGATGCCCGACACGCAACGCCTTGGAGTGGTCGCCTACGGCACCTGGTCGAGATCGGCGATGGCGGCTCGCCCGTGGCGGACCGCCGAGGACGCCTGGCGCATCCTCGATATCGGTTCGGACGTCCGATGCAGTATCCGGGCAACCGCATCGGGCAACATCTCCAGTGTCGTCCGGCCACTCGACCTCACCGACATACCGGCGCTCGCAGCCCTGGTGGCCGACTGCGTGGACGAGCCGGACTCGGTCCTCGGGCGGATCGATGCCGAGCTCAGCGGTACCTCGGAACAACTCGGAGGTCTGTCCGACGCCGATCCCTATGCGCCCTTCGGATTTGCCGAATGGCTGGCAGCTCGAACAGCCCCGCACAACGCTCCGTCGGCACCGCCTGCGCCCTCCGCGCAGACGCCGCCTTGCCAATCGCTGCGTAGTGGGGAGAGTATCGACCTCCCCGAGGACGCACAGTTCGAGCTTCACGTGGAGTTTCGATCCGGCGGCGCCGACGCGGATCTGTCTCTCCTTCTCGTCGACGAGTTCGACAGTGTCGCAACCGATGACGACTTCGTCTTCTACAACAACCCCAGCGCTGCCGACGGCGCCGCACGCCTTCTGGGCAAGTTCGTGGGCGACACCACCGCAGAGTCCGCCGTGATCCATCCTCGCGCACTTCGACCGTCGGTACGCAAGGTGGTGGTCAGCGCGAACATGGATATCGCAGCGGGACTGACGTTCTCCGCTCTGACCCAAGCGGCGGTCACCATGCGAAGCCGCACCGGAGCATGGAGCTTCGTCCCACGCCTCGAACCGTCGGTCCGGGCGGTGGTATTGCTCGAGATCTACCAACTCACGCATCCGGATGGGTCCACACGATGGAAGATGCGTGCCGTCGGGCAGGGGTGGGACGACGGACTGGCGGCACTGGCACGGGCATATCAGGTGGATATCGACGAGTGACCGTCGTGTGCCAGGCTCATGGGGTGAGCGACTTCGATCAGATCCCCGGCGTCAGCATCGGAATCCACCAGGGCCTCGAGGCGATCATCGTCGAGACCCCCCAGGCCCGGGCGGCCGTCTCCCTGTTCGGCGGGCATGTGTTGTCGTTCGTCCCCACCGGCGCGGTGGACGTGTTCTGGGTGTCGCCGCTCGTCAAGGCGCCACCCACCCCGATCCGGGGTGGTACCCCGGTCTGCTGGCCGTATTTCGGCAAGGAGGGGCAGACCGGCGATGTGCCGTCACACGGTTATGCGCGGACCGCCAGGTGGACGGTGACGGGCGGCGGAGTTCTCGACGGCGGAGACGTGGAGGTGCATCTGGCACCCGTGGGCCTCGGCCATCTGGACCTCCGGCTCCGGATGACCCTGCGCATCGGGGCATCGCTCGAACAGACGCTGTCCACCACCAATCCGGGGACCCGGCCGGTCCGCCTCACCGAGGCGTTGCACAACTACTTCCGCGTCTCCGACGCCACCGCAGTCCACGTGGACGGGCTCGCCGGTCTGACCTACCTGGACAAGTTCGACGACATGGCTGCCCACGAGCAGGACTGCGACTGGCGGCTCCCGGCCGATCCCGCCCGCAGCGACCGGATCTATCCCGGTGCCGGCGGACGGTATCTCCTCGTCGATCCCGGGCTCGGACGTCGGATCGAGATCGTCACGCAGGGGGCGCGGTCGGCGGTGGTGTGGAATCCGGGCGAGGCGGTGGCCTCGGGGATGGCCGACGTCGGCCTGCATTGGCGCGGGTTCGTGTGTGTCGAGGCCGCGAATGCGGGACCGGACGTGGTCGAGGTACCCGGCCAGACCACCCACTCGATGAGTCAGACCATCACGGTTTCATCACTCGACTGACTTCTCCACCTGCATCTCGCCATCTCCATCACCAAAAACCCACCCACCTTTGTGTAACCCAGGTCACAATAAGGTGTGGATGGCCGGTGCCACGGCGGCACCGGCCCATGAGACGCGGGGTGATGCGCATGACCGATCCGGTGTTGGTCCTGACCAAGGCCCGTACGCCGAGTGAGATGCGTGCGGTGACCGACTGGGCGTCGTCGACCTATCCCGACGCCGAGGTCCACCAGTTGGCCGATGTCGACTACGACGCGCTGCCCCCGCAGGCGCTGCTCGTCCCCGTCCGTCCGGTCTGGCTCCCGGCCGTCCGGCAGGGCGGCGAGCGGCGGGTCTCACTCGGTGACGTGCTGGTGCTGTCCAATCCGCGGCGGCCCGCCCGGCTCATGCAGCCGCTGATCCAGAGCAGGCGCCCGGACAGCCTGCGGGTGGCCGCCGGCGCACCCGCGACCATCGCCGAACTTCGGTCCCGCTACTCGCGCAGCCAGGCCGAGGGCGAACCGTTCGGCGAGTTCGTCTCCGTGCAGGCCTCGTTGTCGGCGGAGCGGGCCGAACGCCAGATCGTGGGCGACCGATACAAGGTCCCGCGGCTCGTCGCCGAGCAGATCAGCAGCTCGGCCCGGTTCCAGTCGGGTGCGGCCGCACTCGCGGCGACACTCGGCAGACAGACCGATGCGGTGATGGCCGAGGCCACCGACAAGCTGTCGACCTTCGTCGCCACGCAGAGCCGGCTGATGGACGACGTCTTCTCCGCGACCTTCAACCGGCTGCACGAGCGCGCGTGGAATGTGTCGGTCGACGTCGACCATCTCAACGAACTGCGCACCCTGAACAAGTCCACCGGCCTGATCTTCTTGCCGTCGCACCGCTCCTACGTCGATCCGCTGGTGTTGGCGAAGGTGCTGCGCAACAACGACTTCCCCCCGAATCTGGTCCTCGGCGGCAACAACCTGGCCTTCTGGCCGGTCGGACCGGTCGCCCGCCGGGCCGGAATGATCTTCATCCGCCGCAAGTTCGGTGCCGACCCGGTCTACAAGTTCGCGATGCGTTCCTATCTCGCCTACATCGTCGAGAAGCGCTTCAACCTCGAGTGGTACATCGAGGGTGGCCGCAGCCGGACCGGAAAGCTGCGCCAGCCCAAGCTGGGCCTGCTCACCTACGTCGTCGATGCGGTCGGCCAGCTCGACGACGCCGACGTGACGATCGTCCCCACGTCGATCGTCTACGACCAGCTCCACGAGATCGGGGCGATGGCCGCCGAGGACGCCGGTGGCACCAAGAAGCCCGAGGGTGTCGCCTGGTTGCTGCGGTATGCCAAGGCGCAGCGGCACTACCTCGGCGAGGCGCGGGTGCGTTTCGGTGCGCCGATCTCGCTCCGCGCGGCCCTCGCCGACGCCGGTGACGGACCCGCCCGGCTCGACAAGGTCGCCTTCCGCGTGATGGACGAGATCAACTCGGCTACACCGATCACGGCGACGTCGCTGGTGGGATTCGCATTGCTCGGCGCCCAGGACCGGGCGTACACACTCCCCGAGATCGAGGCGATCCTGTCCCCACTGCTCACCTACATCGCCCGCCGCGACCTGCCCGGACCGGATCCGACACTGTGTCGCGGTGTCGGACTGACCCAGACGCTGCGGGTGCTGGCCGGCAACGGCGTGGTGAGTTGTTTCGAGGGTGGCGTCGAACCGGTGTGGTCGATCGTGCCGGAGAACCGCGCGGTGGCCGCCTACTACCGCAACGGCGCACTGCACCACTTCGTCGACCGCGCGATCGTCGAGGTCGGCATGCTGGCGGTGGCCGAGGGCGAGGTCACCCACCTCGGTGATCCCGAGTCACACGACAGTCTGCTCTCGGCCTCCCAGCAGGAGGCACTGCGCATCCGCGATCTGCTCAAGTTCGAGTTCTTCTTCCCGCCCAAGACCGAGTTCCTGCACCGGCTGGGGCAAGAACTCGACCTGCTCGCCCCCGGATGGCGCGAGGTGACCCCCACCCAGGACTGGACCTATGAGGTGCTGCACGGCCACACCGGCGCCCTGCTGGCCCGGCGCACCCTGCAACCGTTCTTCGACGCGCAGCTGGTGGTGGCGACCCGGCTGGTGCAACTGGGTTCGGCCTCCCGCGACCGCGACGACCTGGTCGCCGACTGCCTCGGCCTGGGGAAGCAGCTGTCGCTGCAGAATGTGGTGCGCAGCAAGGATTCGGTGTCCAAGGATCTCTACGAGGGCGGCTACCAGCTCGCCGACAACCGGGGCCTGATCCACGGCGAGAACACCGACGATCTGCCGCTGGCCCGGCAACAATGGCTCGATGAGGTGGAACTGATGCGTGACCGGCTGTCCCGGATCGCCTCGATCGAGGCGATCCAGCCGACCATCGGATCGGAGGTGGCACGGTGAACGCCTTCACCGACCGGATGCAGGCCATCCGCTCCGCCCCGACCGGCAAGAAGGTGGCCGCACTGTTCGACTACGACGGCACCCTCATCGAGGGTTTCTCGGCAGCCGACATCATGCGGGCACGGTTGCGCAGCATGGAGTTCGGCTTCGGCGAACTGGCCGAGTTCCTGCTGATCGGGCTGCGCGGGGTGGTCTCCGAACAGGACTATGCCGAAGTGCTCGAGGCCACCAAGCCGACCTTCGCCGGCAAGACCTATGCCGAACTGATCGACTTCGGCGATCAGCTGTTCAAACACGAGACCGCATCCAAGCTGCGGCCCCAGATGTGGCAGATCCTGCGCGCGCACCGCGAGATGGGGCACACCATCGTCATCGCGTCGTCGGCCACCAGATTCCAGATCGAGCCGATCGCCCGGGAGATCGACGCCGACTACGCTCTCGCCACCGACGTCGAGGTGGTCGACGGTGTGGTCACCGGCAACATCCTGGGCCGCCCGCTGTGGGGTCCGGGAAAGGCCGCCGCGGTCCGGGCACTGGCACGGGAGCAGGGAATCGATCTGGCCTCGTCGTTCGCCTACAGCGACGGCGACGAGGACATCCCCTACCTGGAGTCGGTGGGCAATCCGGCGGCGGTGTCGCCGCGGCGGGTGTTGCGCGCCGAGGCCGAGTCCCGGGGGTGGCCGATCATCGACCTGAAGAACCCCACCTACAACCGGGTGGGCATGCTGGCCCGCACCGGCGCCTTCTACGGGTCGTTCATCGCCTCTGCCGCAGTCGGTCTCACCACCGGGCTGATCCGGCGTGATCGGCATGCCCTGGTCGACATCCTGCCGACCGGCACCGACGTCGGGCTCTCACTCGCCGGCATCCACGTCCAGGTACTCGACGGCGGCGAGTACCTCACCTCGGCACGGCCGTGCGTCTTCTTGTTCAACCATCAGTCGAAACTCGATCTGCCGGTGATGATCAACCTCGTCCGGGCGGATGCGACCGGGGTGGCCAAGAAGGAGATCCAGCGGGTGCCCGTACTCGGGCAGATCCTCGATCAGGCGGGTCTGGTGTTCATCGACCGGGGCGACCCGTCACGCGCGATCGAACAGCTGGAACCGGCGGTCAAAGCCCTGCAAGAGGACGGGATGTCGTTGGTGGTGGCCCCGGAGGGGACCCGCTCGCCGACACCGCGGGTCGGGACGTTCAAGAAGGGGCCGTTCCACATCGCCATGCAGGCCGGGGTGCCCGTCGTCCCGGTGGTCCTGCGCAACACCGGTGAACTGATGTGGCGCGGTTCGCAGCTCATCCGTCCGGGTACCGTCGAGGTGATGGTCCTGCCGCCGGTCGACACCTCTGACTGGACCGCCGACGAGATCGCTTCCCGCGCAGAAGAAGTACGACAGATGTATGTGACGGCGCTGGCCGACTGGCCATTCGAGTCGTTTGCCGACGACTCGAACGACACCGTGGACCGGGCAACCGAGGAGGACCGTTCGTGAGTGACGAGGGCGAGATGACAGGCGGCGAGGACCGGCCCCTCGACTGGGCCAACGAACCCCACATGAGCTCCGTCGACACCATCATGTGGCGCGGCGACACCGACCGCCGGATGCGCGGCACCATCTGCATGCTGGAGATCTACGACTGCAGCCCCGACTGGGATCGGCTCGTGGCGGCCCACGAATGGGGAAGCCGGATGGCCCCCCGGTTCCGGCAACGCGTCGTCGATTCCCCACTCGGTGCCGGAACACCCAGTTGGGCAGTCGATCCCGACTTCGACCTGCACTACCATCTGCGCCGCATCAAGCTGGGCGGCGACGGCAGCATGCGCGAGCTGCTGGTGACCTGCGAGCAGCTCGCGATGACGGCCCTCGACGCCGCGCGCCCGCCGTGGGAGGGCACCCTGATCGAAGGGCTGCCCGACGGCAAGGCCGCGTACTTCCTCAAGGCCCACCACGCCCTCACCGACGGGCTCGGCGCGATCATCGGTCTGGCCCAACTGCATTCGCCCACACGAGAACACAATCCGGGTAAACCGCAGCCACCGAGCCCCGACCCGGTCAACATCGGCCCACTCGACCTCATCGGCCGCCAGATCGGTGACGAGATCGGGCGAATCCCGCACCGCGTCGACTTGGCGCTCAAAGGTGTTCGCGCCCTCACCAATCCACGGAAAGCACTGAGTTCGGCACTGCGTTACGGCCGCTCGGTGCCACGAGTCGCCGGCCTGGTGAGCCCGCCCGGCTCCCCCCTGCTCGCCCATCGCAGTCTCTCGTGGCGGTTCAGCGCCTTCGAGGTGCCGTTCACCGACCTCAAGGCGGCGGCGACGGCGGTGAACGCCTCGATCAACGACATCTACCTCGCCGGCCTGATCGGCGGATTCCGGATCTACCACGAGAAGATGGGCTCCCCGGTGGACACGATCCCGGTGGCGATCCCGATCTCGGTGCGCCGCCCCGAGGACCCGGCCGGCGGCAACCGGATCGCCGTCGGACGCCTCGCCGGTCCGGTCGGCATCGCCGATCCCTTCGAACGGGTGCTCACCATCCGCGAGCAGGTGCGGCTGGCCCGCCACGAACCGGCCGTCGACATCTTCAACACACTCGGCTCGGTGATGGCCTGGCTACCGGGAACGATGCTCATGCAGTTCAGCGGGGCCGCCAGCCAGAACGACCTGCAGGCCAGCAACGTCCCCGGAATCCCCTGGGACACCTACGTTGCCGGCGCCAAGGTGGAGCGGATGTTCCCGTTCGGACCGCTGCCCGGCTGCGCCATGATGGCCACCATGATCACCCACAACGGAACAGCCTGTCTCGGAATCAATTCCGACGGTGCCGCGGTCACCGATCTGGAACTGTTCGCCGAGTGCCTGATCGCAGGCTTCGGGGAGGTGCTCGCACTGGCCGCCGACGACGGCGTCGAACCGGGCGTGCTACGCCGGGTGGAGTGATCGGATCGCCTGTCGGTGGACTCCGTAGGAGCCGAAAGTCAATCTGACGGTCCGACTGATCCGATCGGTCTCGACTGGTGCGATGAAGACCATCAACGGCACCGAGGCCACAGCGCGGCGCAACGCGGTGTCGCCGAGGTCGAGCAGACAGGGCAGGCGATCACCATCACCGACCATCGTCGCCCGGTGTCCGTGATCAGCCCCGATCACACCACGGGTGCGTCGGTTCGGGCAGTTCCCGGGGTTGGAGGTCCCTGCGGATCTCGACGTCCCGCTGCCCGCCGACGAGCTCCGGGGTGTGGGAGGCCTGCCCATGACCGACGTCCTGCTCGACACCAACACAGTCCTGTGGTCGGTCACCGATCCGAACCCGCCTCGATCCACGGGCAATGGCCACTCTCGAGGTTCCGGCCAACACCTCGTACGTGTCTGCGGTACCGACGTGGCAGATCGCGATCGAGACCGGACTGGGTCTTGTCGATGGTGGCTGCCCGCTGGTGGGGCGTGGGGAGAGACCCCCGGGGGTGATGACGGGGTCTCTCTCGCGATCGATCGACCGACCGACGCAGCGACCTCAGACCAACCGACCGGGGACCATCTCGACCCTTTCGACCGCATGATCATCGCCATGATCATCGCCCACGCCCCCACGAGGGTTGACCATCGCGACGAGCGATCCGGTCATCCGAGCCGGAACCCTGACCCCGGTCGTCGACACACGTCGGTGACCGCCGCGGCGATGTCGGTCACCTTGTCTACCCTTGGCCCATGGACTTCCACGCATTCACCGCACTGTGGGACCGGCATCCCGCGTGGCGGCTGCTGCGTGCGCACCACTCGCCCCTCATCCTGGCCTTCCTGGGAACCTACTTCGTCGAGGACAATCGAGGCGCGAGTCCTGCCGGCGAGCTGGCCGCGGCGTTGGACGACCTGCTCTACGAGCTCAACGCGGTGCTGCCCACCGACGACGACCACGTTCGGTTCCCGAAGGAACCACGCGCATACCTCGAGGACTGGGCGGCCACCGAGGCAGGTTTTCTCCGCCGCTTCTACCCCACCGGCGACGACGAGGTCCACTACGAGGTCACCCCGGCCTTCGAGAAGGCCTACGCCTGGATCATCTCCCTGCAGGGCAGGGCGTTCGTCGGGACGGAATCGCGGTTGCACACCGTCGTCGAACTGCTTCGTCAGATCGTGCACGGAACGGAAGTCGATCCCGAGATCCGGCTGACCGAGCTCCGACGCCGTCGCGCCGAGATCGATGCCGAGATCGCCGCGGTCGAGGCCGGCGACATCACCATGCTCGACCGAGCCGGGATTCGTGACCGCTACCAGCAGCTGTCGTCGACCGCCCGCGACCTGCTCGCCGACTTCCGGGAGGTCGAGGACAACTTCCGGCTCCTCGACCGCGCCGCCCGCGAGAAGATCGCCGCCTGGGACGGCCCGAAGGGCGAGCTGCTCGCCGAACTGGTGGACGACCGCTCGGAGATCGCTTCCTCCGACCAGGGTCGCAGCTTCGGGTCGTTCTACGAGTTCCTGCTGTCGGACTCCCGTCAGTCCGAGCTCGCCGACCTACTCGCCAAGGTGTCATCGCTCGGCATCGTCGACGCCGACCCACGCATCCGCGGTATCCACCACGACTGGTCGGAGGCTGCCGACCGAACCCAGCGCACCGTGCGTCAGATCTCCGAGCAACTACGCCGGTTCCTCGACGACCAGGTCTGGCTGGAGAACCGACGCGTCCTCGACCTGGTCCGTTCGGTCGAGAGCAGTGCCCTCGAATTGCGTGGAAACACACCCGATTTCGGGCTCGAGGTGGATCAGCCCGGGATCGACATCACACTGCCATTCGAACGGCCGCTCTATCAGAAGGCCGCCACGGTGACCGTCGAGAGCCGCATCGACGATGCGACCGAGGATCTCGATGCCGAGCTGCTGTTCGCCCAGACCCACATCGACCAGGTCCGCCTGGCCGCCAACATCCGGAGCGTTCTGCCGAAGAGATCATCGGCATTGCTGTCCGACGTGGTGGACATGTACCCGATCGAGCAGGGGGCAGCCGAGATCGTCGGCTATCTCGCCCTCACCGACGATGATCTCAGCGTCGACATCGACGCGACCGACGAGACGCTGCTGGAGTATCCCGATCCCGACGACCCGACCACGACGAAGCGCGCCCGCCTCCCGAAGGTCACGGTGAGACGACGATGACCGACGAACGCGCGGTGGCGAGCGCGATCATCCGGCTGATGCAGGGGGTGACCTATCGCGAGTCCGACGAGGACACCTGGGCCACCCTCGAGCGGTCCGGCGCCGGGGTCCGCGACCACTTCGCCACCATCGGCGTCGAAGTGGTCGTCGACGACTCCGAAGGATATGCCTATCTGCGCTCACGCCCCGAAGAAGAGGGCGAGGAACCGCTTCCACGGCTGGTCCGCCGACGCGCGCTGACCTACCACGTGAGCCTGCTGCTCGTACTGCTGCGTAAACGGTTGCTGGAGTTCGAGATCAGCGGAGGCGATGGACGACTGGTGCTGTCCACCGATCAGATCGTGGAGATGCTGCGGTTGTTCCAGACCGAGTCGACCAACGAGGCCCGGCTGGTCGACCAGGCCGAGTCCACCATCAAGAAGACCGTCGAGCTGGGCTTCCTGCGCCAGCTGCGTGGGCAGACCGACCAGTGGGAGGTGCGGCGGATCATCAAGGCCTACGTGGACGCACAGACGCTGTCGGATTTCGCGGGAAAGCTGCGCGAGTACGCGGGACGGAAGGACGGCGATGACTGACGGCCTGTTTTCGACGGTCGAACTGACGGCGCCGGCCGGTGGCGCAGGATTCCGGCTACAGCACGTCGAGGTGTTGAACTGGGGTACCTTCGACCGGCAGGTGTGGCGACTGACCCCGAACACCGAGACCGCGCTGCTCACCGGGGACATCGGATCAGGCAAGTCGACGCTGGTGGACGCGGTGACCACACTGCTGATGCCCGCCCACAAGATCGCCTACAACAAGGCTGCCGGCGCCGAGGCCAAGGAGCGCACGCTCCGCTCCTACGTCGAGGGCCACTACAAGTCCGAGCGGCAGGAGTCGACCGGGCGCTCACGCGCCAAGGGTCTACGGCAGGAACGCAACACGTACTCGGTCATCCTCGGCGTGTTCACCAACCCCGGCTACGACGAGACCGTCACCCTTGCCCAGGTCTTCCAGCAACGCGACACCGCCGGACAGCCCTACCGGTTCTATGTGACCGCGACCAAGCAGCTGACCATTGCCGCCGACTTCGCCGACTTCGGTTCCCAGCTCGGTGATCTGCGGAAGCGGCTGCGGTCCGGTGGTGCGGACGTCCACGACGATTTCCCCAAGTACTCCACGTCGCTGCGGCGGCTCCTCGGCATCCGGTCCGAGCAGGCATTGGAACTGCTGCATCAGACGGTGTCGATGAAGTCCGTCGGCAATCTCAACGACTTCGTGCGCGACCACATGCTCGAACCCAGTGACGCCAGTGGCCGGGTACGCGACATCATCTCCCACTTCGACGATCTCACCAAGGCCCACGACGCGGTCAAACGCGCCCGCGAACAGCTCGAGGCCCTCGACCCCATCATCTCGACGACCCGTAGATACGACGCCGCACTGGCCGAACGGGACACCCTGGACCGACACCGTGCGGCGGTGCGTCTGTTCATCGCAGAGCATCATTCGGCGCTGCTCGCCGACGAGATCGCCGACCACACCGTCCAGGGCGAGCGGCTGCTGCGCGAACAGGACGAGGCCCGCGCCCGTCAACGCGATCTGTCCCGCGAGCGTGAGTCGCTCATCGAAGAGCGGGCGCGCGCCGGCGGCGATCGGGTCGGCGAGCTCGAACGCCTCGCTGCCGCCGCTCGTGACGACGTGGCAAAACGTCGTCACGGTCGGGAACTGTTCGATGCCACCGTCGCCGATGCGGCTTTCGATCCGGTCGGTACCGCAGAGCAGTTCGCTGCGCTCCGTGGCCTCATCGACGACGAACGCACGCGGCTGGCCGAGACCAAACGTGCGCTGGATACCGCGATCGCCGACGCCATCGGGCGCGAGAAGGATGCAGCCAGACGCGGCGACGCCATCCGCGCCGAACTCGAGGACCTGCGCAACCGCACCAGCAACCTGCCGCCCGACCAGGTGCAGATCCGGGATCAGCTGACCACCGACCTCGGTCTCACCCACGACGACCTGCCCTATGCGGGTGAGCTTCTCGATGTCGATGAGGAACACGGTGAGTGGCGTGGCGCGGCCGAACGGGTGCTGCGCGGATTCGCGTTGTCATTGCTGGTGCCGCAACAGCACTATGAGGCGGTGACCGAGTGGGTCAACAACCGCAGGCTCACCTTCCACGCCTCCGGCGGGCGCTCCGTGGGTGCCCGGCTGGTCTACGAGCGGGTGCCGGCACGGCGGATTCGGCTGCAACGTCCGGACTTCGGAGTACCCGTACTCGCGGACTGCCTCGAGGTCAGGGACGGCCCCTTCGAAGGCTATCTGCGCGACGAACTGTTCAAGCGCGCCGACCATCAGCGAACGACGACAATCGCAGAGTTCCGCGCGACGAAGCGGGCGGTCACCCGTGAGGGTCAGGTGCGTTCCGGCGGGCGCCACGAGAAGGACGACCGACACCGTGTGGACGACCCCCGCCGTTGGGTGCTCGGGTGGGCCAACGAACGCAAGATCGCCGCACTGGTCGATGATCTCGCCGATCTCGACCGTCAACGCACGGCCGCCGTGGGCGAGGTGACGATGCTGTCGGGGCAACGTGATGCGGTGCAGCGCCGCGGCGAGGCCCTCGCACGGCTGGAGGGTTTCCATTCCTGGGCCGAGCTCGACGTCGACGAGGCCCGGCACCGTGCCGATGCACACGAAGCCGAGCGGGCTCGCCTGCAATCGGGTTCCTCACGCCTGCAGGAGATCACGGCGGCGTTGGAACGCAATGCCGAACTCGCCACCGCCACGACGGCGACGATCGAAGGGCTGACCGGCAGGCTGGCGACCTCGGCCGCCGCGATGAACCGGGCCGAACAGGACAAGCGGACCGACGACGAGTTCATCGCAGCGCACACCGACACCGAACTCGACTCCGCACGTGCCTCATACGACGCCCTGACCCAACGCCTCGACGGCACCCGGCCGCTCCGGGCCGACGACTGCGCGGCGGCCGAGTCGGTGTTGTCGTCGGCACTCCACCAACGGATCGAGCGACTCACCCGCGAGCTCGGCGGCTACGGGCAGAGCCTGGCGCAGTACATGGCCGACGTGCTCCGACGATGGCCCGACCTGCGCGCGGACATGGACGCCGACGTCGATGCCCGCGCCGACTTCGTCGCATTCCGAGACCGGGTCGCCACCGACGACCTCCCGCGTTTCGAATACGAGTTCAAAGAGCAGTTGAACAAGAACGCCATCCAAGAGCTCGCCGGGTTCAACAACTGGCTCAATCGGCAGGCCGCGTCGATCGACGAGCGCATCGCGCGTATCAACGAGGCACTCGGGGCGGTGCCCTACAACCCGGGCCGATTCATCCGGCTGGAACGCGAGTCCACCACGAATCAGGATGTGGCCCAGTTCCGTGTCGACCTGCGGAGCCTGACCGACGACAGTCTCGCCGTCGACGGCGATCAGTACTCCGAACAACGCTTCCTCGATGTCAAGCGGATCATCGAACGATTCCGCGGTCGCGACGGCCACGCCGACTCCGACAAGAACTGGACTCGCCGCGTCACAGATGTCCGCAACTGGTTCGTCTTCTCCGCATCCGAGCGGGATGTGGAGACCGATGTCGAATGGGAGCACTACAGCGACTCCGACGGTAAGTCCGGCGGCCAGAAGGAGAAACTCGCCTACACGATCCTCGCGGCATCCCTTGCGTACCAGTTCGGATTGGAGTGGGGTGTGGAGAAGTCCCGCGACTTCCGGTTCGCGGTGATCGACGAGGCCTTCGGACGGGGGTCGGATGTGTCGACCCGTTACGCATTGGATCTGTTCGCCAAGCTCGGACTGCAGCTGCTGATCGTCACGCCCCTGCAGAAGGTGCACGTGATCGAACCGTACGTGAAGGCCATCGGATTCGTCGACAACCCCACGGGCACTTTCTCACGGCTGCAGACGATGACGATCGAGGAGTATCGCAGCCGCCGCGACGGGCAGCTGCGGTGAGCCGACGGTGGACCTCACCCGACGACATCGCCACCAGGGTCCGCCGCCGTTGGGACGATGGAAGCCTGTTGCGTGCGTATGCGAACGGAGATTCGTTCGAGCGCATCGAGATCCCGCTGCACGGCCCCACCGTGTCGCAGATCGGTGACGACCTCGACGCCGCCCGCACCTGGGTGACAGCCCTCGACAGGGGACGTCGTGACGACCGGTGTTACACCCTGGTCTGGCAGTCGGTCGGTGGCCGGCGCATCGGTCGCAACACCCTTCCCGCCCGTGCTGTGGTGTCGTCCTTCGACCAGGCCTGGGCGCTGCTGGGCGTGGCGGCCTCCGTCCGGGAATTCGACACGGTGGCACACCTCGCGGCCGGCCACCCGCCCGTGTACGCATGGGTGCTCCGGTATCCCCTGCGTGCGATCGACCTGCTCCCCGAGTTCTCTCGGCTGATCGCCGCCCACACATGGCTTGACACACACCGGGATTCACAACACCACCTGCGGGAGATCACCGCACCCGGGGTCGACACCAAGTTCGCCGAGCGCCATCGTGTGGTGCTGGCGGCGATGCTCGGGGTTCCGTCGACGGCAGCCGGATTCTTGTCCGGCCTCGGCCTGCGGTCCAAGCCCGACTTCATCCGGTTCCGGCCGTCGCCGTCGTTGGGGCTTCCGCCTCAACTCACCGAGATGAGTGTCCGGGCAGACGAACTCGCACAGCTGACGCTGCAGCCCCACGACGTCCTCGTGGTCGAGAACGAGATCACCTACCTGAGTGTCGAGGTACCCGACCACGGTCTCGTGCTGTGGGGCAAGGGGTTCGAGGTCGATCGGATCGGACGGCTGACCTGGCTGGCCGATGTGCAGGTTCGCTACTGGGGCGACCTCGACACCCACGGCTTCGCGATCCTCGACCGATTGCGTGCCTGGCTGCCGCACACCGAGTCGGTCCTGATGGATCGAGAAACCCTGCTCGCGCACCGTGATCGATGGGTCGGCGAGGATCGGCCGGCGACCTCGACGCTGACCCGGCTCTCCCCAGCCGAGCACGATCTCTACGCCGACCTCGTCGACGATTCACTCGGCGAGAAGGTCCGCCTCGAACAGGAACGGGTCGACTGGGCCTGGGCCCGCCGGCGCCTCACCGGGTCGTGACCGAGCCCGGGGTCGCACACCGTCGCCCGTCGCGACCGCATTGCCCCGTCACGGTGTGCCGGCGCTCGCCGGCAGCGGTCCGGTCAGATACGCCTGGATCACCGGTGCCAGGATCGCGATGAGATGGTCGCGGTCGATCGTGGTCAAGGCCTCGATGTGTCCGAGGTTGCGTGCCACCGCGACACCGAGAAGATGCGAGCCCGCCAGCGCGAAACGTAGCGGGAGTTCACCGATGTCGGCCATCGTGGGGGGCAGCTCGGCGATGATCCTGGTCGCGAACATCGCGCGCAGTACATTCGCGGTGCGTTCCGAGGTCAGCGCCGTCCGAACGATCGCACGCAGGATCGGCGCGGTCTCCTCGTCCTCCCATGCGCCGAGATAGGCCTCCGCCACCCGCTCACCGAGATGCTCCCGGTCACCGGCGAACGCGGCGACAATCCGGGAGGTGAACTCGGTGCGGTCGGCGATCGTCGCGGCGAACAGGCCGTGTTTGTCGGTGAAGAAGTGTCTGATCGTTCCGGGGTCGACGCCCGCGGCCGCGGCTATGGCCCGCATCGACGCACCGTCGTACCCGTGGGCACCGAACATCACCTTCGCCGCATCGAGGATTGCCGCCCGGTTGGCGCCGTCGCCGGCGGGACGACCGCGACCGCGACGCTCCGAAGCCGCCACGTGGTGATTCACCTGGACAACAGTACCCGGGGTACCGAAATATCTCCCCACGCGTGGAATTAATACCTCACATGTGGAACCATCAGTCGAGCCGCACCACTCTGGAGGACGCCATGGCCACCGATGACCTGGTCATCGACATCGCGGGTTTGCACAAATCGTTCGGGAAGTTCCCAGCGCTGCGCGGCCTCGACCTCCGCGTCGAACGCGGGCAGGTACACGGATTCCTCGGCCCCAACGGCGCGGGCAAGTCCACCACGATCCGTGTGCTGCTGGGTCTGCTGCGCGCCGACTCCGGACGCGTGCGACTCCTCGACGGAGATCCCTGGAGCGACGTCGTGGCCTTGCACCGCCGACTGGCCTACGTCCCGGGAGACGTGTCGTTGTGGCCGTCGATGAGCGGCGGCGAGGCCATCGACCTCCTCGGATCGATGCGCGGCGGCCTCGACGAGGCCCGGCGAGCGGATCTCATCGAACGGTTCGAACTCGACCCGACCAAGCGTGGACGCCAGTACTCCAAGGGCAACCGGCAGAAGGTCGCGATCGTCGCAGCGCTGGCCTCCGATGTGGAACTGCTGATCCTCGACGAGCCGACGTCGGGTCTGGACCCGTTGATGGAGAGCGTCTTCCAGGATGTGATCGGCGAGGCCACGGCCCGCGGGACGTCGGTCCTGCTCAGCAGCCACATCATGGCCGAGGTGGAGACCCTCGCCGACCGCCTCAGCATCATCCGCGACGGCGCCATCGTCGAGACCGGCACGCTGACCGAGTTGCGGGGACACACCCGCACCACGGTGCGTGCCGAGTTGATCACCGTCCCGGACCCCGGCCGTCTCTCGATCCTGCACGACGTCACACTCGACGGACACCGCCTGACCGCAACCGTCGACTCCGATCGGATCGGCACGGCGATGGACGCACTCACGTCGTGTGGCCTGCGATCGCTGACCGTCGAACCACCGTCACTGGAAAGTCTGTTCCTTCGCCTGTACGACGACGCCGACGAGGGCCGACGGTGATGACGACCGGACTGTTCGCCCCGGGCTCACTGGCCGGCACCACACCGCTACTGCGAACGTCCCTGCGCCACGAGGCGCGCTCCTTTGCGCCGTGGGTGGTGATCGCGACAGCACTCACCGTGTCGTCGGTGATCGCCTATCCGCTGCTGTTCCCCGACATCCACGATCGCCAGGTGTTCGCGGCCACCGTCGGCGCCAACCCGGCACTCGGGTTGATCTTCGGACCCGCCTATGATCTCTCGACCGTGGACGGCTTCAACGCCTGGCGCAGTCTGGCCCTGGGCGGATTCGCCACCGCACTCGGAGCGATCTTCATCGTCACCAAGGCCAGTCGTGGCCAGGAGGATACCGGTCAGGCAGAACTGCTCGCCGCCGGTGTACTCGGTCGACAGTCGCGTCTGCTCACCGCGTTGCTGATGGCCGTGATCGCCGCGCTCGCGGTCGGCGTGGTCTCCGGGGTGATCACCGGCCTGTGCGGTGGCGGATGGGAGGCGTCACTGCTGTTGAGCGCAGGGTTCACCATCACCGGCTGGATGTTCGTCGCCGTCGCCGCGGTGACCGCCCAGATCGGTTCCGATTCGCGGACCGCCTCCTCGATCGCAGTCACTGTGCTCGGCATCCTGTTCGTCCTCCGCGGATTCCTGTACTCGATTGATGCGCCTGCCTGGACCGCATGGATCAATCCGCTCGGTTGGATCGAAGAGACACGTCCGGCGACCGGAGATCACTGGTGGCCACTGCTCCTCGGGGTTCTGTTCGCTCTCGCCGTCGCGAGTATCGGCTTCGCCCTTCAGATCTCCCGCGACTTCGGTCAGGGACTCATCGCCCAGTCGCCGGGCCCGCCACGCGGACGGGCCCGCACTCCCCTGGGCCTGGCGATCCACCTCAACCGACCGGCGGTGATCTCATGGTCATTCGCATTCATCGGACTCGGTGTCGTGTTCGGCTACTTCACCCGGTCGGTCAACGATCTCTTCGCGGCAAATCCCACGATGGCCCAGGTGTTCGCGTCGGGCGCGGCCTCACCGGCCGATCTGGTGGCGGCATTCCTCACCACGATCTTGTCCCTGGTGAGCATCATCGCGGCTGTCGCCGGAGTGCAGATCGTCATTCGCGTCCGCGCCGAGGAACTCGCCGATCGTGCGGAGCCGGTACTCGCGACCGCGGTCAGTCGGGAGCGGTACCTCGCGGGTACCGTCGTCGTCGCCTTTGCCACGCCGATCCTGTTCCTGCTCTTGGCCGGCGTGTTCGTCGGGATCTTCGCCTCGACGGCCGGTATCGGGATCAGTTTCGGTGACGCCCTGCTCCAGGCGATCGCCACCATCCCCGCGGTCTGGACGGTGATCGCGATCGCGGTGACCGTGATCGGCGTGCGGCCCCAGGTCATGCTCGCCGCGTGGATCGGTGTCCTGGCCTCGTTCGTGCTCACCCTGTTCGGACCGAGTTTCAAACTGG
>NZ_BCNF01000085.1 GCF_001485495.1 Gordonia desulfuricans NBRC 100010
AACCACTAGCACCGGACATGTACGGCACACAGCGCCAAATCGTCGTCCGAAGATACGAATTCGGCGCCGTCGTAATCATTTTGGGGGACACCCAGAACGCTTTCCTTCACACGTTCATACGACAGAGGCCGGTGCGAGTGGATTCCACTCGCACCGGCCTCGTGAACCGATCAGATGGTCAACCGATCACGGCTGTCCGGGCTTCAGCGCGATGAACAGTGCATCGACGTCGGCACACAACCGGTCTCCGTCGTGCAACGTGCCCTTCACGAACGCCTTGCGACCGTCCAGGGTCTCGACCCAGGTGCGCATCTGTAGCGGCGTGTCCAGCGGGGTCAGTGACCGATAGCCGACGGTGAGGTAGGCCGTGCGTGTCACACCCTCCACCTTCAGCGCCGACGCCAGACCGCCCAGGTCGTCGAAGGCGACGGCGATGTGTCCACCGTGCGCGGCCTTGTTGCCGCCGAGATGGAACGGCCGGAAGGTGACGTCGGCGATCACGCCGTCCGGTCCGCCGTCGGTGACCACATAGGGCGGCAACGTCAGGTTGCCCCGCGACGGCAGGTCGATCCGCGTCCCCGAGGGCGTCTCCCACTCGTCCACCTGAACCTTCGCGAGGTTCTCGTTGAGCGCCCGGACCTGCGCGATCATCGCCTCGGTGAGTTCCTCGGGCGGGCAGGCGTAGCGCGCCAGATCCATCAGGCGCCGCAGTTCCTCGTTGAGCTCGCCATAGCGTGGGCCACCGCGCGTGGTCGAGATGTCGATCTGCGCCCGGAACCCGCCCTCATGCGGCGACGACGCGTCCGCGGGGCGATCCCATTCTGAATGCGAGACTGGACTCATGTCCGCTACGCTATCGGCACCTCGACGGCACCGACCGGGCGAGGCCCACTTGGGCCGGTCCTCGACCTGCTGGAAGCCGATGTTCAGCTGCTGTGTCGATGCGGCGATCCATTGTGGGTGCCCGACGTCGCGGGATGCCCCCGACGTGGTCGGCGCGGCCTCTCCTTACGGTCCCGTAGGGCGATCATCCGACCGAACACAAGCGCAACGACCACCGACAGCGCCACCCACACCACGAGGATGACCGCAACCGTTGCCCAAGTGCTCACCCATCCAGGATGCCAAACAAACGGACTCTTGACTCCGACGCGTCAGAACCTCCCCAGATCTTGCACAGCCGGCTGCCGGCGGGCACCGACGATCCGATGGCAGTCAAACGTCACACCATGCGTGCCGCGGCCCGTCCCGCCTGCCGGCCCGAGAACAGGCATCCGCCGAGGAAGGTCCCCTCTAGGGCGCGGTAGCCGTGCACGCCACCACCGCCGAAACCCGATGCCTCGCCCACCGCGAGCAGCCCGTCGATCACCTTGCCGTCGGTCCCCATGACCCGTCCCGACAGGTCGGTCTGCAAGCCGCCCAGGGTCTTTCGGGTGAGGATGTTCATCTTGACCGCGATCAGCGGCCCGGCCTGCGGGTCGAGGATCGGGTGCAGCGGCACGGTCCGGATCAGGCTGTCGCCCAGATAGTCCAGCGACCGGCGGATTCCCCGGATCTGCGGATCGTTCGAGCGGGGATCGGCCGCCTCCCGATCCCGATGACGGATCTGGCGTTCGAGTTCACCGGCGTCGACGAGCGACGATCCGGCGAGACGATTCATCTTGCCCACCAGCTCCGGCACGCTGCGGGCGGTCACGAAGTCGGGTCCACGGTCGAGGAAGGCCTGCACCGGTGCGGGCACGTCGTCGGTGGCCCGTTTCGCCAGATACAGCGGCAGATTCTTTGCCGTGAGTTCGGGATTCTGCTCCGACCCCGACAACACGAATTCTTTCTCGATGATCCGCTTGTTAAGTACGAACCAGGAATAGCCGTATCCGGATTTCTGGATCAGTTCGAGCGTGCCGAGGGTGTCATAGCTCGGGATCCCCGGCGACGGGAACCGTTTCCCGGCCGCGTCGAACCACATCGACGACGGTGCGGCGAGCACCCGGATGCCGTGGGCCGGCCAGATCGGCGAGTGGTTGCGCAGACCTTCGGTGTAGTGCCACATGCGATCCCGGTTCACCAGCCGTGCACCGGCCTGTTCGGAGATGTCGAGCATCCGGCCGTCGACGTGGGCGGGTACACCGGTCACCATGAACTCCGGCGGTGTGCCGAGCCGGGCGGGCCAGTTCTTGCGGACCGTGGCCTGGTTGCCGCCGATCCCGCCGGAGGCCACGATCACCAGCGGCGCATGCAGTTCGAAGTCGCCGGCGGGGGTGCGATTGCTGCGGTGGCCCCGCGGCGCGTCGTCGGCGGCCAGCACGGTACCGCGCACACCGGTGACCGCACCGCCGGAGGTGATCAGCTCGTCCACCTGATGCCGGTACCGAAATCGCACCAGCCCCTTGGCCTGCGCCTCACGGATGCGGCGGACGAAGGGTTCGACCACCCCGGGTCCGGTGCCGAGCGTCATGTGGAAGCGCGGCACCGTGTTACCCGGACGCCCCACCCGGCCGTCGCCACGTTCGGCCCAGCCCACCACCGGGATCCACGCCATCCCCATCCCCGCCAGCCAGGCGCGTTTCTCCCCGGCGGCGAAGTGCAGGTACGCCTCGGCCCACTGTCGCGCCCAGAAGTCTTCTCCGCCTGGCTGATTCGGTCCGCGATCGAATCCTGCGGTGGCAAACCAGTCGCGGCGGGCGCGGTCATGGCTGTCGCGGACACCCATCAGCCGCTGTTCCGGCGAGTCCACGAAGAACAGACCACCCAGGCTCCAATGTGCCTGTCCGCCAAGGTTCTCGCCCGACTCCTGGTCGACGATGATCACCCTCTTGCGGGCGTCGGCGAGCTCGCAGGCGGCCACCAGACCCGACAATCCGTGGCCGACGACGATGACGTCGGCGTCGTGCCTCGACCCGCCCGTCCCCGGCGCGGCCGATGCCGGTCCGGTCCCGGATGTCCCCAGCAGGGCTCCGGCCGCCGCCGCGGTGACACCGCCGGCCAGCAGCGCCTGGCGGCGGGTGACAGAGAAATGCCGGTCTTCACGCACGTCGAACCCCTCGATCGCAGCGATCGGCACGGGAGACCCCCGCACCACATCGCCTTCCTCCCCTATACGGATACAGAACCGTATCGGATACATTGGTGTATCGCCAGAGGTCGAGGGCTATTTTCTGTCGGTTTCTCGCATGGCCGCAGGCGACCCGCGCTCGGCGACGTCGCTGTAGGCGAGCACCACATGCCGGAACAGATCGGCCCGCCGACGCAGCGCCGGGCCGAGATCGTCGTCGAGCAGGACCTGCATCATGGTGCCGTCGTGGACGGCGATGATGGCCTGTACGAAGGCATCCGGGTCCGGGATGACCCGGCCGAGATAGCCGAGCAACTCCACCACCATCGGCAGCAGGGCGTCGGCGATCGCCGCCTCGCGCTGCGCGATCACCGTCCGCAACGCCGGGTCGCGGAGCGCATGCGCGGTGAACTCGGCGCTGATCCCGAACCAGCGGGCATCGATCGGCACCATCGCCAGGATCTGCTCGACGACGTCGTCGACACCGACGGGTTCGGACACCGCCGCCTGTTCGAGCGCGGTGCCGATGGCCCCGATCATCGCCGCCGACCGGTCCTCCCACATCGCCAGGAACAGCTCCTCGAGCGACCCGAAGTTGGAGTAGAAGGCGCCTCGGGTGAAGCCCGCACGCTCGACGATCTTCTCCACCGAGGCCGATCCGTAGCCGAGTTCGGCAAACACCTCGAACGAGGCATCGAGGAGGCGGCGACGCGTCTGTCCCCGTCGTCTGGTCCCCCGGGCGGGACCCTCCTCTCCCATGCGTTGGAGGATACAACCGGCCGGCCCGACTAGGCTCTGACCCATGAGTTCCGCAGCGACTGAGCAGCCGTTCGATCCCGCCCAATGGGCCCCGGTTCCCGGGTTCGCAGACCTCACCGACATCACCTATCACCGGCACGTCGGCGAGGGTCGGGCCAATGGCATCGTGCGCATCGCCTTCGACCGCCCCGAGATCCGTAACGCCTTCCGTCCGCATTCGGTCGACGAGCTGTACCGCACCCTCGACCACGCGCGCCGTTCCCCCGACATCGGCACCATCCTGCTGACCGGTAACGGACCGAGCCCCAAGGACGGCGGCTGGGCCTTCTGCAGCGGCGGCGACCAGCGCATCCGCGGACGTTCCGGCTACCAGTACGCCACCTCCCACGACTCCGACGTGACCGCCGCCGGCGCCGGCGGCGTGGACGAGGCCCGCGCGAAGGCCGAGGGCGGCCGGCTGCACATCCTCGAGGTGCAGCGCCTGATCCGCACCATGCCCAAGGTGGTCATCGCCGTGGTCAACGGCTGGGCGGCCGGTGGCGGACACTCCCTGCACGCGGTCTGCGACCTCACCCTCGCCTCGCGGGAGCATGCACGTTTCAAGCAGACCGACGCCGATGTGGGTTCCTTCGACGCCGGCTACGGCAGCGCCTACCTCGCCAAGCAGGTCGGCCAGAAGTTCGCCCGCGAGATCTTCTTCCTCGGCGAGGCCTACGACGCCGAGACGATGCACCGGATGGGTGCGGTCAACCGGGTCGTCGACCATGCCCAGCTGGAGCAGACCGCGATCGAGTGGGCCCGCAAGATCAACGGCAAATCGCCTACCGCACAACGGATGCTGAAGTTCGCCTTCAACCTCACCGACGACGGGCTGATGGGTCAGCAGGTGTTCGCCGGGGAGGCCACCCGCCTGGCGTACATGACCGACGAGGCCGTCGAGGGCCGTGACGCCTTCCTGCAGAAGCGCGATCCCGACTGGGACGCCTATCCCTACTACTACTGACGTGCCCGGTCCGTCGACGGCCCGCCGACGATGGCGGCGGGCCGGACTGATCGTCGCGGTGGCCGCACTCGTGGCCACCGCCGCCTTCTACGGCCTCGGCTACCAGCTGTTCTACCGTGACCACTCCGATCCGTTACGTCACGCCGACGCCATCGTGGTCCTCGGTGGAGAGCACGACGGGCGCGAGGACTACGGCCTGCAGCTCGCCCGGGAGGGCTATGCGAGCACCGTGGTCATCTCCAATCCCTATCTCGACGATCACAGCAAGTCGAACACCCAACTGATGCAACGGGTCTGCTCGGCGGGCACCGACACCATCGAGGTGATCTGCTTCGACCCCGACCCATCGACCACCCGCGGTGAGGCGATGAAGGTCCAGCAGCTGGCCGAGGAGCGCGGCTGGACATCGGTGATCGTGGTCAGCTGGCGCTATCACCTGGTTCGCGCGCGCTACATCTTCGGTCAGTGCTTCGACGGCGACGTCGTCATGCGGGCCGTCCCGCGGACCTACCCGTCGTCGTTCGCGTTCTGGTCACACGTCTACGCCTATCAGTACGGTGGCCTGGTCAAGGCCGCGGTCCTCGGATGCGACAAGTGATCGGCCCGGACATGGAGGCGGCGCAACGGTTCTCGCCGGTCAGCCCACCACGCCGGTCAGTCGGTAGCGCCGGTCAGCGGGGCAGGCCTGCCGAGTAGATACCCCTGCCCCAGGTCGAAGCCGAGCGCATCGACACGTGTGAGCGTCTCCTCGTTCTCGATCCCCTCGGCGACCAGCGTCGCGCCGACGCCGCGTGCGATGCCGCAGATCGCCCGCACCACCGCGTTCGCTGTGCCACCGGCGCCGAGCGCCGAGATCAGCGACCGGTCCACCTTGAGCACATCCACCGGCAGGTCGAACACGTAACGCAGCGCAGAGAATCCCGCACCGAGATCATCGATGCAGATCGTGCACCCGAGATCGTGGAGATCGCCGATGACCGCCGCCGTCTGCCCGTCGGCGGTGATCACCTGGGTCTCGCCCAGCTCGATCCAGACATTCGCCGGGTTCACCCCGTGCCGCCGGAGCACACCGGCCAGGTGCGGGTCGTTCCCCTCCGCGACGAGTTCCTGGATCGACATGTTGATCGTGACGAAGGCGTCGTCGCCGTACCGCGGGATGATGACCTCGGCGAGGTCGGCGATCGCGCGTTCGGTGGTGTGGCGTCCGATCGGCACGATCATCGACGTCTGTTCGGCCACCTCCAGAAAGTCCGCGGGCAACCGCAGGCCGTCATCGGTGGACCACCGCATCAACGACTCGAACCCGACGATGCGCCGATCCCCGAGCTCGACGATCGGCTGATGGTGGACGACGAACTCGTCCTCGCCGGCGGCGGCCAGGCGGCTCGCCACCGTCACCGCGGCCGCCACCCGCTCGAGGGTCTGCACATCGGCGAACACGGTGCTGCGATGCGCACCGATCGCCTCACCCAGTGCGGCGTCGGCCAGGCGGATCAGCCGGTCGACCGGCAATCCGGGAAGGTCGGCGACCCGCGCCACCCCGGCCGCGACCGGCAAGGAGGCGGTCGACGCCCCCAGGCGGGCAAGGACTCTCGGTCTCCTGACGTACGACGACACCGGCTGGTCGTCCAGACCGGTGTCGCTGTCGAGGAACACCAGCCAGTCCAGATCACCACGGCGTCGTACCCGGACATCGGGGCACGCACCGACCAGGGCGATCAGGGCTTCGGCCCGTCCGATCGTCTCCGACCGCTCGTAGGCGACGGTGGCCTGCCGGTACGGGTCGAATGCGAGCGCGAGGACGACGGCAGGGTCCGAGTGGCTCTCACACAAGCTCGGCCAGCTGACCCATGTCCTCGACACGTTCGGCGTGGGTGGGTGCCACCGGCGAGGCGAGCATGACGGTGACGCCGGCGCCGCGGAATGCCTCGACGCGTTCGGCCACCAGGGACACCGGTCCGATCAGGCTCATCGCCCGCACCAGGTCCTCGGGCACCGCGGCGGCGGCCTCGGCCTTCTTGCCGTCGAGGTAGAGGTCCTGGATCAGCTTGGCCTCGTCGGCGTAGCCGTAGCGGACGGCGAGGGTGTTGTAGAAGTTCTTGCCGCGCGCACCCATGCCGCCGATGTAGAGCGCCGCGTGGTGGCGGACCAGCTGCAGGGCGTTCTCGATCTGGTCGGCGTCCTCGGTGATCAGCGCCGACGCCTGCACGACGATGCCCAGCTCGCCGAGTGCCGGATCACGCTTGGCGCGGCCCGCGGCCAGTGCCGGACCGAAGGCGGCGTCGACGTACTCGGGATGGAACAGGAACGGCTGGAACTCCTCGAACATCTCCGCGGCGAGTTCGGTGTTCTTGGGACCGATCGCGGCCAGCAGCATCGGGATACGGTCGCGCACCGGGTGATTGATGATCTTGAGGGCCTTGCCCAGGCCGGTGCCGCCGTTCTCCTCGGTGAGCGGCAGGGTGTAGTGACGCCCCTGGTACTCGCTCTTCTCACGGCGCCAGATCTTGCGGCAGATGTCGGCGTTCTCGCGGGCACGGCCCACCGGGTAGTCGTACTTGACGCCGTGGAAGCCCTCGATGACCTGCGGGCCCGAGGCGCCGATGCCGAGGATGAAGCGGCCGCCGGAGATGTAGTCGAGCCCGGCGGCGGTCATCGCCAGATTCGTGGGGGTGCGTGAGTACATCGGCAGGATGCCGGTCTGCAGTTCCATCTTCTCGGTGCGGGCGGCGATGTAGCCGAGCTGGCTCACCGCGTCGAAGCTGTAGGCCTCGGGCACCGTGACTCTCCCCACACCCGCAGCCTCGAAATCGGCGAGATTGTCGATGGTCTCGCGGAAGTCGCCCGCGTAGTTGATCGGCATGCCCAACGTCATCGATGTCATGGACGCGGATTCTTCCACACGAAATCACCCCCTGGGCAGGACTTTCCGAGCGCTCGTTCCACTCCCTCCTCGATAGACACCGAGAGTCACCGAAGTGAACACTTGGTGAACTTGACTCACGGGGAGGAAAACGGCGAGGTCACGGACTGATTCATCCGCGATTTCGGGGCTCCGAAGTTTAGGAAAATCGACCTCCGGGCAAGCATGATTGTCCCCATGAGCGGAGAGATGCTGATCCTTGTGCTGCTCGTCATCACAGCACTCGGGTTCGACTTCACCAACGGCTTCCACGACACCGGCAATGCCATGGCGACCTCGATCGCCACCGGCGCACTCAAGCCGAAGGTCGCCGTCGGGCTGTCGGCAATCCTGAACCTGGTGGGTGCGTTCCTCTCGGTCGAGGTCGCTGCCACCATCACCAAAGACGTCCTGAAAATCCAACAGACCAGCGGCGACAACAAAGGCGAGCTGATCGCCGGGTTGAGTGCCACCACAGCACTGTTGATCATCTTCGCCGGCCTCATCGGCGGCATCCTCTGGAACCTCTTCACCTGGCTGTTCGGCCTGCCGTCGAGCTCCTCCCACGCCCTGTTCGGTGGCCTCATCGGTTCGGGTATCGCCGCTCTCGGTCTCTCCGGCCTCAACTGGGAGGGCATCATCTCCAAGATCATCGTGCCCGCCCTGCTGGCGCCGGTGATCGCGTGCATCGTCGCCGCCTGCGGTACCTGGCTGGTCTTCGCGATCACCAAGAAGATCATGGAGTCCAAGAAGGAGGCCGGCTTCCGCTACGGGCAGATCGCGACCGCCTCACTGGTCTCGCTGGCACACGGCACCGGTGACGCACAGAAGACGATGGGTGTCATCGCGATGGCGCTGATCGCCTCCGGCCACCTCGAGGCCTCGAGCGTCAGCCACGGTCTCCCGTTCTGGATCGTGTTCTCCTGTGCCGGTGCCATCGCCCTGGGTACCTACCTCGGTGGCTGGCGCATCATCCGCACCCTCGGCAAGGGTCTGGTCGAGATCTCCTCGCCGCAGGGCATGGCCGCCGAGGCCAGCTCCGCCGCCATCATCCTCACCTCGTCGGCCGCCGGTATGGCGCTGTCCACCACCCAGGTCGCCACCGGTTCGATCCTCGGTTCGGGTGTCGGCAAGAAGGGCGCCCAGGTCCGCTGGAGCGTCGCCGGCCGCATGGCCATCGCCTGGGTCACCACCCTGCCGGCCGCCGGCATCGTCGGCGCGATCTGCTTCGGTATCGCCCACCTGCTCGGCAACGTCCTCGGCGCGATCGTCATCTTCGCGATCCTCGTGGCGCTCTCCGCCTTCATGTACTGGCGTGCACAGCAGAACAAGATCGACGCCAACAACGTCAACGCCGAATGGGACGAGGAGTCCGGCCTCATCCCGGCCGAGCTGAACGACTCGCCCAAGTCCACCCCGGTCGCCTGAGCGCCGGCCCGAAAGGATTTCGACGATGCACACTCTCGAAGCAATCGGCAAGGTGCTGATCGTGGGGCTGCTGTTCGGTGCGGGTCTGCCGGCCATCTTCGCGGTGGGGTTGCGCCTGCAGGCCGCCGGCTCCGGTGACGCGAACGCCGACGGCACCGTCACCGCCCCCAACCCGGCACTGAAGTTCGCCGCCTACGTGCTCTACGCCCTGGTCCTGGCGGCCATCGTGTTCGGCATCCTGTGGATCACCCGCCAGACGATCCTGTACTACACCGACGTCAAGATCTTCCCGAGCTGGGCCTACAAGTAGGCCCCCCGAGAGACTGTTGAGAAGGTACCGATGAGCAACCCCTCGCTGTTCGAGTCCGCGGTCGGCTGGATTCGCAAGGGCTACCCGGAGGGCATCCCGTCCACCGACTTCCCGCCCCTGCTCGCCCTGCTGATCCGGTCCGAGCTCGACGAGACCGAGGTCACCCAGGTCGCACTGCGCCTGGCCCGCGACAACGACGTCAACGTGCCGGTGCCCGAGGAGGCCATCCGCGACGCCATCGCGCATGTCACCTCCGAACTGCCCACCGACAACGAGATCAACCAGGTCGCAGGCCGGCTGGCCTCCGCCGGCTGGCCCCTCGCGACGACGGCGGTGTGAGAGCCAGACAGACGACGAGCACCCGGCCGCACCCCTCGGAGTGCGGCCGGGTCTTTCGTACAATCACCCAATAGCCACCATCCACCACGGAGAGGGGGTTTGACGTATGGCCGAGCGATCCCTCGTGAGCAGGATCATCGAATGGCTGCGCGCCGGATATCCCAACGGCGTTCCCGAACACGATTACGTTCCACTCCTGGCGATCCTGCGCCGCCAGCTGACCGAGGACGAGGTCCAGCAGGTGTCGTCCGAGCTGATCGCCGAGTCGGCTCCCCCACCCGAGCCGATCTCCAAGATCGACGCGGGCGTCAAGATCACCGAGGTCACCCAGGAACTGCCGCACGAGACCGACATCTCACGCGTCCGCACCTATCTGGAGGACCAGGGCTGGCCATTCGACGATTCGCCGCTGGCGCCGCCCGACACCGACACCACCGACGACGGCGGGGACCGGCCCGACACGGACGAGGACGAGTCCTGAGAGTCCTACGGCCACTTCCCCTTCCGTCCGGTCCTGCCGTCCTCGACCGGCTCGACGACCTGCGCGCCCTGCTGGCCGGTGAGGCATCCTTCGCACCGGTCCCCGACGACCCCCGTGAGCAGGAGCTGCTCACCGGGGCGTTCGGGATCGGGACCGGGATCGACGACGACGTGGTGCTGGTGATCGCCACGTCGGGCAGCACCGGCACCCCCAAGGGTTCACAACACACCGCGGCGACCCTCACCGCGTCGGCGCAGGCCACCGCAACACATCTCGGCGGTGCGGGTGCCTGGCTGCTGGCCCTGCCGCCACACCACATCGCCGGACTGCAGGTGCTGTTGCGTTCGCTGGCAGCCGGTTTCACCCCGGCGGTGCTCGACCTGGCAGCGGGATTCCACCCCGACGCCTTCGCCGACGCCCTCGAGGCGCTCGACGGTCCGCGCCGCTACACCTCGCTGGTTCCCACCCAGTTGCGCAAGGCACTCGACTCGCCGCGCGCCGTCGCCGCCCTCACCGGCGTCGACGCCCTGCTGGTCGGCGGTGCCGCCACCCCACCGGCCCTGCTGCACAAGGCGATCGACGCCGGCATCCCGATCGTGCGGACCTACGGGATGAGCGAGACCGCCGGCGGATGTGTCTACGACGGCATCCCGCTCGACGGTGTGCAGATCGAGATCGTCGACGCCGGCCCCGACGGTGTGGGGCGGGTGTCGCTGTCGGGACCGATGGTGGCGCAAGGTTATCGGCTGCTGCCCGACCATCCCGCCTTCGCACACGCCGGGGGCTTCCGCACGGACGATCTCGGTCGCGTCGTCGACGGTGTCCTACAGATCACCGGCCGCGCCGACGAGGCCATCTCCACCGGCGGACTGACCGTCGTCCCGCAGGTGGTGGAGGCCGTCATCGCCGACGACCCGGCCGTCGCCGAGTGTGCCGTGGTGGGCGTCGCAGACGAACGGCTCGGGGAAAAGGTTGTGGCCGTGGTGGTTCCGGAGCCGGGAATGACGGTGGATGCCCACCGCATCCAGGATGCCGTCACCGACCGGCTCGGCAGGTATGCCGCACCCCGGGAGGTGGTGACGGTGGCCGCCCTCCCCCTCCGTGGACCGGGAAAGATCGACCGGCGGGCGTTGCGGGCTTCCCTGTGGCCACCGGCGTCTTCCCCGGCCACCGGCATCGGCTAGGCGGCCCCGACCACCTCGGGAGTCTGCACGGTCTCATCGGTGTCGGGTGCATCGGTGTCGTGTGCATCCGTGTCATGTGTATCGGTGTCGGATGACTCCGTGGGCTCACTCGTCTCGGGAGTCGTCTCGGCCGGTGTGGTCGCCGCCGGAACATCGCTCTCGGTCACCGCGGGAGCCTCGGTCACGGCGGGGGTCTCGGCCACGGCGGGGGTCTCGGTCACGGCGGGGGCCTGCACCGTCGAAGTCGTCGGCGTCCCAGCATCATTCGTTGCTGCAGCCTCACCCGTGCCGGTGTTGTCACCCTCCACCGCAGCGGCGGCCACCGTACGCGCAGCCGTCTTCTGGGTCGTGGCGGTCTGGGTGGTCGAGGTGATACCGAGCAGATCCTCGATGTGGGCGGCGTCCTCGTCCTCGCCCTGCGCCCAGGCGAACCAGTTGTGCCCGCCGTTGGAGTACCGGAACTCCACCGGCAGATCCAGGGCGACGGCGCCCACGTTGAGGATGGCCGTCGACACCAGCGCCCCGAGTTCCAGGGTCACGCCCAGCACCATGCCCGACGCCGCGGCCGCCAGCAGGGTGGGGAGCTGCTCGGGGGTGTCGCGGACGGCCTCCTGGAGCACCGTCCACGCGATCTCCAGTTCCTTCGGCGTGAGCAGGCCGTTTCCGGTGGAGATGATCACGGTCTGGCCGTTGGCCTTCGCCTCGGCGATGCGCGTCAAGACGTCGTTGGCAGCCCACTGGTTACCGGAGCTCCACGGCAGTCCCCACATCGCCGACAACCCGTTGTCGATGTCGGCGCGCTCCCCCTGGATGTAGGGGATCAGGATCCAGCCGAGCGGATTGTTCGTCTCGTAGTAGCCGGAGTAGGAGCGCATCACGGTGAACGTGTCCGAGTGGTTGAGACCGATGATCACCGCCGGCGCCCCCGACATCGACACCCCGACAATCGCATTGCCGGTCTGCTGGACATCGAAGTTCTCGTCCAGGTAGGCAGGCAGTTCGTCGCCGATGAAGGTGTCCCACTGCGGCGCGGTCTCGCTGCCGGTGGGCGCATCCTGCCAGTTGGTCATCCATTCACCGGCGCCACCGGCGGGCATCACCAGGTTGGTGGCGCTGCTGTAGGAGGTGAGCGCCCCGGCCTCGTCCTTCGACCACGTCGAGTACTCGTCGTTGGAACCCAGGCCGTCGAGGAAGTACACGGCGTGTTCGGTCGAGCCGGCCGCATTGTCGGAGGCGCGGATCTGCACCACGACGTCTCGGCCCAACGCCTCGGAGTGGATGGTGCACGTCTGCACATGGTTGGCCTCGTCGGCGTCGGACAGCCATCTGCAGCCGTCCCGCAGCCGGTCGGGGTCGACGGCATGGGCCGGTCCGGCCATTCCGAGCGCCAATGCACTCACCGCTGCCGCCGTCATCATGGCAACCGTCGACCGCAGTCCACCCACACGCATACGAAACGCCTCACAAGTATTTTGGGCCCGACCCGGACAGGACTGTACGGCAAGACCTTTCGTTACCGCATCATTTCTTTAGCAGTACAGACTATTTGGCGTATTGAATTCACTTCTGCCACAAACTGGACGGGTTCGGAGGGCCGATGGGACTATCCCCACGGCTCACGAAATGCCGCCGGTTTCTGGGCTCTTCCGGAAGTCGGCACCGCCACCGAACCGCGATCCACAGGCTGTGTACGCACGATCGGTGCAGACCTCGAACTCCCCCACACTCGACCCATGCTCTCCGACGGCGTGTACACCTGGGCCCAGCTCCTCGGTCTCGGCCTGGACCAGACCGCGATCAGACACCATCTCGCCGACAAGACGCTGACCAAGCTCCGGTACGGCTGGTACTCGACTCCCGATGCCGACATCCAACTCGTCGAGGCCGTGCGGCTCGGCGGTGCACTCACCTGCCTGACCACCCTCGCCCGACACGGCGTGTGGATTCCTGACCACCCGCGCGAGGTCCACATCCGGGGCGGTCGCAGCGCCCATGCCGAGCACCCCCGCCGTTTATGCCGCAGCTATGACCGTCCGTTCGCGGTGACCGCGGCCGTCGACGACGCCCAGACCGCCCTTCGCCACGCACTGCGATGCCTCGACGATGAGGGGATCGTCATCGTCGTCGACTCCCTGCTCGACCTGTCACGCGAACCGTCCACCCGAGTTCTGACACCAGCCCAGGTCACCGCTGCCTTCACCGGTGCCCCACAGCGTGTACGACGCTGTCTGGATCTGTCCGACGGGCGGGCCCAGTCCGGAACCGAGACACTGGTGCGGCTCCGCCTGCGCAGGCGTGGGATCAAGGTGCGTCCGCAGGTCTTCATCCCCGATCTCGGCCGGGTCGATCTCCTCGTCGGCGACCGGCTCATCATCGAGGTCGACAGCGTCGCCCACCACACCGGCGCCGAGAACTATGCCGAAGATCGTCGCCGTGACCAGGTCGCGGCCCGGCTCGGGTATCTGCGGATGCGACTCACCTACTCCGACGTGGTGTTCAACTGGGCGCGGACGGAGGAAACGATCATCGCGACCGTTCGCGCCGGCCACCATCGCGGCCCGCGTCAGCGCAAGCCCGTCCAGAACCTGGCGAGCTGACGCGGGGCGTGTGGATGATCCACACGCCCCGCGTTCGACCGCCACCTTCTGGCGAAACCTATGACCCGCATTCCGGGACGCGGACGGTGACCTCCGGGTTGTCCACCAGCGGCTGCACCGGCACGACGGCCTCACCGGGCCAGGTGGGTTCGGTGGCGAAGACCTTCACCGTGACCGTCTTGCCGGGCGGCACCTGCACCATCGCACCCACATAGGGATGCCCGCCGAGGGTGCCGTCCTGGTAGAGCACCTCCTGGTCGTCGACGAACACGCCCTTGACGGTGGCGCCCTTGCTGAGCAGGAACTCCACGTTGCTCAGCGCGGTGCCCTTGTCGATCGGGAAGGCGGTGCCGTTGGGGGCGATCACGTAGTCGGGCAGTGACAGGTCGTCGAGGGTGTTGGTGAGCTGCATGGTGATCACCGAATCCCGCTTGTCGCTGCTGCATCCGGCCGCCACGTACTCGAGCTTGCGCCGCAGGTAGTAGTCGAGCTTGTTGCCGCCGGCATTCTGGATCGTCACCGACGCATACGGTGCGTCGACGTCGCCGATCTCGTGGCCGAGGTTGGTGGTCTGCAGGATCTTCTCTTCGTCGGGATCGGTGCTGTACACCATGATCCGTCGTTCGTGTACCCCGCGCCCGAGCGCTTCCAGCAGTGCCGACGTGTCGCCCTTGAACGTCGACAGCTGCTTCACCGCGGCCTTGGAGATCGACTGCAGGTAGTCCTTGCGGGCCTGGTTGTTGTCGGCGAACCGCTCATACGACGTCGACAGCGTGATCGGTACGACGTTGTCGGCGGTGATCTTCTCCCCGCCCGGCAGGGTCAGCGGGCCGGTCACCTTCAGCACATAGCTGAGCGCGATGGGGTCGAGCGCGATCGCACCGTCGAGCTGCTCGCCGGTCACCTCATGCCAGTTCGCGATCCAGATCTGTGCCGCATCAGGGAAACTCGGCGACATGTTGGCGTTCCGGAAGTCCGTGTACGGGTGGAACGTGGCATACAGACTGTTGAAGTCGGAGCCCAGATCGGTCTGCGGGGTGGTGGGATACCGGAAGTCGTTGTTGGCGCCGAGTTCCGGGGCCGTCAGCCGCCCCTTGGTGGCATTGAGGATGGCGAAACCACCGACCAGACCACCGGTACCGCGCGACTCCGACGGCGTCTGCAATGCGACGAAGTAGTTGCGTGGTCCGTCCGCACCGGTCATCGCCGGAAGCAGTTGCGCCGCAACATTGGACCCGTTCAGGGTGCCGGATGCGTCGTGGACCAGGCCGTACAGTTCGTCGCGGGCGTCGGCGACCTGCCCCAGCCAGCTCGGATCGATCCCCTCCACCCGGGTGACGTAGACGTCGGATGCGGCGGCCAGCTTCGCCAGCTGCGGCTGGGCGGCGGCGAGCGGAGCGGTGCCGATGGTGTCACCCCGACGCAGCTCCGACGGGTCCAGGGCCGCACCGAGATCCGCGGTGGGCACCAGCACCTCGGTGGCGAAGTCGGCAACGGTGTCGCTCATCTCCTGCACCGACTTCAGCGGAGAGCCGAGCAACGGCACCGACGCCGCCGCCGCCCACACCACACCGTGCGCCCGATCGGAGGCACTCTTCGCCGACGACGCCGCCGCCTGCGCACGACTCGTCGCCGCATCCTGATCACCGCTGAGCACCGCCTTGCGTGCGGCATTGGCGTCGACCCGCGCATCCTCGAGATCGGACTTGATCCCGAACGCCGAGTACGCCAGCCAGCCCACCACGACGACGATCAGCGCCACCACGATGCCGCTACCGATCAGCATCCTGCGACGACGGTGACTCCCACCCGAGGCGCCATCCTTGGTGTCTTCCCCGCCCGAGGCACTGCTGTTGCCGGTCGCCTCACCCGAGGCGCTGTCATTGCCGGTCGCCCCACCCGAGGCGCTGTCATTGCCGGTCGCCCCACCCGAGGCGCCGCTGTTGGTGGTCGCCCCACCCGAGGCACTGTCATTGCCGGTCGCCCCACCCGAGGCGCCGCTGTTGGTGGTTGCCCCACCCGAGGCGCTGCTGTTGCCGGTCGCCCCACCCGAGACGCTGTCATTGATGGTTGAGCCGGTCGAGGCGCTAGCCGAGGCCGTGTCGAAACCTCCGTCACCCGAGGCACCCAACGCCCCCACCCGCCCGAGCACTTCCCCATCTCCGCCCAACCACGCGGCAACCGACCCGACAAGCGGTTCGATCTCGGCAAAGCAGCGTTCGAACTCGGCTGTGGGTTTGCCCATCGGGTCGGCGATGTCGAGGTCGTCGGCGTTGGTGTCGACTCGGCCGCGGTCGGCGACCAGCTCCGAGAGTCCCTCCGCGTCGGCGGGCGCATCGCCGAGCAGTTTGACGAACTCGGCGAGGGTGAACATCCGGCGCCACCTGGCCGGGAGTGCACGCTGGCAGGCGGCACGGTGTTCGCGGGTCATGGTGAGCACCAGGTCGGATTCTTCGAGGATCTGCGGACGCAGGTACCGCGACTCGAATCCCGCTGCGTCATAGCCGTGTTCGGTGAGTACCTCCACCGACGACGGGTGCATCGGCTGCCCGTTGGCCGCACCCACACCGGCGCTGGTGACCGTCACCTGCGCGCCACTCCAGGCGGCGAGGTCGCGCAGCACCCGCTCACCGATCGGTGACCGGCAGATGTTGCCGGTGCACACGAACAGGATCGACGTCGGACGGTCCTCCGGTGCGCTCACAGCTGCTCCTCCTCGAGTAGTCGCGCAAGTGTTTTCAGTACCCCTGGGTCACCCAGCTCGGCGTGGCGGGCGTCCACACGGACCACCTCGACCCCGTCGCCGACCTCCCGTGCCCACGCGTCCGGGTCGGGATTCTCCGCGGCCGCGAGATACAGAACCTTACCCACTCCCGCGGTTACCAGCGCGTAGCCTCGGGCGGCGGCGGCCAGCGCCTCGGATCGTTCGTCGAAGCGCCGCACCGCGTCGGGGTCACGCTGCAATGCCGCCTGCCGCAGCGGCGATTCCCCGTGCAGCTCGTCGTCGGGAGCGCTCTGCAGTTCGGCGGGGGTGCGCGCGTCGAGCAGCGCGAGGTGGGTGACCTGCTCGCCGGCGGCGACGAGCTGTCGGGCCACCTCGTGGGCGATGAGTCCGCCGAGCGACCAGCCCACCAATCGGTACGGTCCGCTCGGTTGCGCCGACCGTAGTGCCGCGACATGCCGTGCGGCGAGTTCGGGCAGGGTGGCCGGGAGCTCGAGCGCCGGGTCGACCAGTTCGGGCAGTTGCAGCCCCAGCACCCGCGTATGTTCCATCGCGTCGGCGAGCGGCCGGAACGGTTCGACGATCCCGGCCGCGGTGTGCACACACCACACGATCGGCACATCGTCGGATTCGGTTGTCGGACCGGACAGCTCGACGACGCGGTCGTTGCTCATCCGGGTGGGGTCGACGATCAGTGCGGCGAGTTCAGCAGGTGTCGGGTGGGCGAACAGATCGGTCGCCGACAGTTGCACGCCCGTCCGCCGGGTGATCTCGTCACGCAGCAGCAGCATGGCCAGGGAGTTGCCGCCGGCGGCGAAGAAGTCGTCGTCGACGCCCACCGGCACCTCCAGGACGGCCTCGAACGACGCCACCAGCTCGGACTCGGGACCCGGTGCGGGGGCGCGACGGGACTGCGCCCATTGAGGTTCGGGCAGCGCGCGTTCGTCGAGTTTGCCTGCGCCGGTACGGGGTAGCTCGTCCACCACGACGATCTGCGCGGGCACCATGTGCCGCGGCAGGCCGGCACGGCATGCGGCCCGTAGTGCCACGGTCGACACGGTCGGCGCAGTCACATACGACACCAGGGCGGGTCCGGCCGGGCCGTCCCGCAGCACGGTGGCCGATCCGGTTGCCCCGGCACCGGTCAGCACGGCATCGATCTCGGCCGGTTCGACGCGCTGCCCACGGATCTTGATCTGCCGATCCGCGCGCCCGACGTACACCAGCTCCATCGCCGGCTCCCCGCCCCCCGTTGACCGGGCACCCGTTTCCATCGAGCGGGCGCTCGTTTCCGTTGACCGGGCGCCAGATCCCGTCGACCGGGCACTCGTTTCCGTCGACCGGGCACCGGCGACGCTCTCCCACCGCACGAAGTCGCCCGTCCGGTACATCCGACGTCCATCGGGTCCGGCGACGAAATGTGTTGCGGTGAGTGCCGGGTCACCGAGGTAGCCACGGGCGACGCCGCTTCCCGAGACATACAGTTCACCCACCACGCCGGGCGGTACGGGGCGCAGCCACGGGTCGAGCACGATGCACCCGACGCCGGGCACCGGCCGTCCGATCCGCACCGGATCACCCGGGCGGTAGTGCCCGGTGGATACGGTCACGGTGGTCTCGGTGGGCCCGTAGATGTCGATCACCTGCGCATACGGCGACCACAGATCGGCGAGGTCGGTGGTCAGCGCCTCACCGCCTATGTACACCAGACGCAACGAGGTGATGGCCGCCGGATCGAGCGTGCGGATCACCGACGGCGTGGCGGTGAAGACACTGACCCGCTGATCCCGTAGCCACGCGGTCAGCTCCGGGCCGCCGATGATCTGTGCGGGCACCACGGCCAGCGTCGCCCCCGTCGCCAGCGGCAGCAGCATGTCGTGGAAGGTCGCGTCGAATCCGGGGCTGATCGTCATGCCCACGCGATCGCGGTCGCGCACGTCCCCGAGCCCGGCGACGCGGTGCACGCCCCGATGGCTGACGCCCACCGGATTCGGTGCGCCGGTGGTCCCCGACGTCGTGATGATGTAGGCCAACGCATCCGGCGACACCCGCGTGATCGGTTCCGGCACAACCCGGTCGACGGGTCGTCGGGGGATGTCGTCGGCGTGGATCACCCGGGCACCCGACGCCGACACGATCTGGGCGAGCCGCGACGCCGGATAGCTCACATCCAGTGGGACACACACCGCACCGATGCGGCTGATCGCCCAGATCGCCACCACCGATTCGATCGAGCGCGCCACCCCGACGGCCACCGCATCACCGGCACCGAATCCCTTGTCGCGCAGCGCTCGCGCAGTCACCGACACCCAGTCGTCGAGGCCCCGATAGGTCAGTACCCGTTCTCCGTCGTCGACGGCGACCCGGCGCGGATACCGCGCCACGGCATCGGCGAGCAGATCGGCGAGCAACAGCGGCCGATCGGCATCGGTGGCGGTGGCGTGGGCGCGTACGGTGGCCCGTTCGTCGTCGCCGAGCAGATCCAGGCTCGCCAGGGTGCGCCCGGTGTCGCCCACCACGGCGTCGACGGCGGCCAGTATCCGCGCACCGAAGGCATCGATCATGTTCTCGTCGAACAGGTCTCGTGCGTACTCCAGGCGAAGGCGTCGGCGTCCGCGGTCGTCGACGGCGATCACGTGCAGGTCGAACTCGCTGCGGGCGGCGATCACGTCGTCGAAGGCGCCGGGCGCCACGGTGTCCGGTCCTGCGGTGATGCTGGAGAACGCCACCTGTACCAGCGGGTGCCGTCCGGGTTCGCGGACCGGGTCCACCGCCGCCACGACGTCGTCGAAGGCGGTGAGCGCGTGGTCGAAGGCGGCCAGGTCGGCGTCGCGCACCGCGGTCACCCAGTCGCCGATGCTGACGCGACCGGGAATCCGGGTGCGCAACACCACGGTGGAGACCAGCATGCCGACGACGTCGGCGGCATCGGTGTCGCGGCGCATCGACGCCGGGGTGGCCACCGCCACGTCGTCGACACCGGCCTGCGCACCGAGTGCCAGCGCGAGCGCGGCGTGCAGCACGTGGAAGTCGGTGGCGCGCAGGATTTGTGCGGTCTCCCCGATCCGTTGTGAGCGATCCCCGCCGAGCGCTATGTCCACGCTTGCGGTGAGCAGGTCGCGGGCCGCCGGACGGTGCGGCACCAGGTCGAGCCGGCCGCTGTAGCCGTCGAGGGTCTGCCGCCAGAACGCGAGGTCGGCGGTGTGGGTGCGCGCCTGCTCGTCGATCATCCGTGCCGACACCGCATCGAATCCCAGCGGTGCCGGGCCCAGGTCGCCACCGTTGAGCAGGATGCCCAGCTCGGTGGCCACCACCGCCGCCGATTCTCCGTCGAAGGCGATGTGGTGGGCCACGATCACCACCGCCGAGGAGGTGCCATCGACCAGAATCCAGGCCCGTACCGGCGGTTGCGCCTCGAGGTCGAAGGGCCGGCCGAACACCGACAGCAACGCCTCCGGGTCGGTGGTCCCCGCCCCGAAGTGCGCGATCGCCACCCGCCGCAGCTCGGGGAGCCAGCCGGGTATGACGCGCTGCCGCGGCCCGTCGGCACTCGACGGGTAGTGGGTGCGCAGCGCGGGATGACGGTCGACGACGTGCGCGATCGCCGCGGCCACACGCTGGTCGTCGACGCCGTCGGGCACCGGAACCACCACGGGCACGGCATAGATCGACAGCGGCCCGAGCATCTGCGCGGTGACCCACATCCGACGCTGTGTCGGCGCGAGCGGAAGGTCGACACCGGCCGCCACCACCGGGGTGGAGATCTCCGGTTCGGCCGCCAGGCCGTCGACCGCCACCGCGAGCAGCGCCGGGCTGGGATTCTCGAACAGCAGGCGGGTCGGGACGCGGACACCGAGTTCGCGGCCGAGCGTCGAGGTCACCCGCGTCGCCGACAGCGACGACCCGCCGATCGAGAAGAAGTCGTCATCGGCACCGACGGCATCGACGCCGAGCACCTCGGCCATGATCGCGGCAACCAGCTCATCGCCATTGCCACCCGAGGCGCAGTCATTGCTGGTTGAGCCACCCGAGGCACTGTCATTGCCACCCGAGGCGTAGTTCTTGATGGTTGAGCCGGTCGAGGCGCCAGCCGAGACCGTGTCGAAACCTCCGTCACCCGAGGCACCCAACGCACTGTCATTGCTACTTGAGCCATCCGAGGCGCAGTCATTGATGGTTGAGCCGGTCGAGGCGCTAGCCGAGGCCGTGTCGAAACCTCCGCCACCCGAGGCACCCAACGCACCCAACGCACCAAAAGCACCAAAAGCACGCCTCACCCCGACATCCCCCGAGGCAACACGCGCCAAGACCTCCACAAATACGCGCAGGAACCGCGACGCCACCACGGCAGGCACGCGACCCGAGTGCACGACTCGAACGTCGAGCCCCGCCGGGGATCCACCCGACGCCGACAACACGACCTCGATGTCGTATTTCGCATCGACGACGTCGACAGCCGAATCCACCACCGACACCAGCTCCCCGACACCCGCCGACACCTCGGGCACCACGTCCTGGTTGACGAGAAGTACCGAGATCAGCGGGTCGCCACCGGCGGCATCGGGGCGGACGGCGCGCGCGACGGCCTCGTACGGCACCTCCGCGTGGGCGGCGGCACCGAGCGCCGCTTCGCGCACCACGCCGACGACGTCGTCGAACGGCGCATCGTCGGCGACGACGGTCCGGATCGCGACGGTGTTCACGAACATGCCGGCCACCGATTCCCATTCGGGAGCGCTGCGCCCGTGCACCGGCACGCCGACAACAACATCCCGTCGGCCGGTCCATCCACCGATCACCGACACCAGAGCGGCATGTGCCACGTGAAACATGCTCGCCGACAGCTCATCCGCACGTTCGGAGAGCTTCGATGCGACGTCGGCATCCAGATGTTCGACGATCCGTCCGGCCCGCCCGGCCGCACGCCCCGACATCTCGAGCAGCCCCGGCAACCGCACCGGCTCCCCGACACCGTCGAGTACCGCACGCCAGTAGGCGATCTCCCGCGCATACCGGCTGTCCGGATCGGCGGGGTCCCCGAGCCGCTGCGCCTGCCACAGCGTGAAGTCGGCATACGTCAACGCGGTTGTCGCCTCGATGGAACCCGTGGCGTAGCCACGCAGCAGATCCTCGAACAGCAGACGCATGGACCAGCCGTCGACGGCGATGTGATGCAACGACGCCGCGAGCACCCGATCGGTCTCCCCGTCGCCGTCCCGAACCACGAACAGCGCCACCCGGAATCCGGGTTCGACGGCCAGGTCGAACGGTGCCGCCAGGAACTCCTCGATCGCGTCGTCGACGTCGGCCGTGGCCACTTCCCGCACCGCCATCTGCGGTCCGGCGGCGAGCACCCGCTGCATCGGTTCCCCGGACACGTCCGGGTAGACGGTGCGCAGCACGGCATGCCGGGCGACGAGCGCATCCACCGCGGTGGTGAGCCGCTCGGCATCCACCGCGTCACCGAGCCGAAGCACCAGCGGCACATGGTAGGCCGTCGAATCGGGATCGTAGCGATGGTGAATCCACATGCGCTGCTGCGGATATGCCAGGAGTACCGGCCCGTCGATCTCGCGGTGCACGATCAGATCGACTCCGTCGGAGGCCGCTTCGTCGTCGGCGCCGTCGGACACCGCGAGTCGCGCGGCCACCCCGGCGACGGTGCGTGCCTCGAACAGCACTCGCACCCCGACGTCGATGCCGGTCGCCGCCGACAGCCGCGAGGCCACCTGCGTCGCCGACAACGATGTCCCGCCGATCCCGAAGAAGTCCGTGCCGGCGCCGATCCCGGCGGGTTCCACGTCGAGTACCTCGGCCCACACCGCGGCCACGAGTTCTTGTGTGGCGCCGACGAGTTCCGACGCCACGCCGTCGGCCACCGGCTCGGGCAGCCGGGTCATGTCCACCTTGCCGTTGCGGCCGACGGGCAGTTCGTCCACCACCACGAGGTAGGTGGGAATGATGCTGCGCGGCAGTACTTGCGCAAGGCCGGTCCGTACCGCGGTGAGGTCGACGGCGTGGCCGGGCTCGGGCACCAGCCAGCTGACGAGGACTTTCTCGCCGCCGCCGTTGGCGCGGACCGCGGTGACCGAGGTGGCCACCCCGTCCTGCGCCGACACCGCGGCGTCGATCTCGGCCGGTTCCAGCCGGATTCCGCGGACCTTGACCTGGTCGTCGCTGCGGCCGTGGATCACCAGGGTGCCGTCGGTGCGTCGGTGGACGAGATCGCCGGTGCGGTATCGGCGTCGGCCGTCGGGTCCGGCGACGAATGTGGTTGCGGTGCGCGCCGGGTCGTCGAGGTAGCCGCGTGCCACGGCCGGCCCGGAGACGTACAGTTCGCCGATGGTGTGATCGCCCAGCGGGCGCAGCGCCTCGTCGAGTACGTGGAGTCCGATGCCGGGCAGTGCCGCCCCGATCCCGATGCCCCCGATCCCGATCCCGATGCCGTCGGCCCCGGTTTCGGCGGTGTCGAAGCGGATGGAGGTGACGGCCACGGTGGTCTCGGTGGGTCCGTACTCGTTGGTGATCGAGCGGCCCTGCGTCCAGTCGCGCACCAGGCCCGCACCAAGTGGTTCACCGCCGACGGCGACGTGGCGAACCCCGGGGATGTCGGCCGGGTCGAGGGTGGCGAGCACCGACGGGGTGGTGAACAGCATGCTCACGGCGGTGTCGGTGATCAGGTGGGTCAGGTCGTCACCGGCGATCACCTCGGGCGGGCAGACGACGATGGTCGCGCCGGCCACCCGGACAGGCAGCAGCCCCATCAGTTGCGCATCGAATCCTGGTGCGTAGGTGTGCAGTACACGATCGTCGGCCTGCAGGCCGAGGCGTTCGACGGTGCTCCGCGCGAATCCGGCGAGCCCCCGCTGGGTGACCTGCACCCCCTTCGGGGTTCCGGTGGTTCCCGAGGTGAAGGTGAGATAGGCCAGGTCGTCGGCCGTCAGCGGTCGCACACGTTCGCGCGCGTCGAACGGCATCTCCGATGACGCCCACACCGTCTCGTCCACCACGATCACCGGCGCTTCGCCGGGCACCGCAGCTGCATCGAGCGCCAGCACGGCGGCCGGGCGGGCACGGGTGATGATCACCCGGCGCCGCTCGTCGGGGTCGGCCGGGTCGACGTTGACGAAGGCCGCCCCGGCACGCGCCACCGCCAGGGTGGTGACCACGGCGACCGCCGAGCGCGGAAGGTGTTGCACCACCACATCACCGGAGCCGATACCGCGGGCGATCAGCAGGCGTGCCAGCCCCGCCGACGCCGCATCCAGCTCGGCATTGGTCAGGTGCGGACCGTATCCGGGCACCGGGTGACGCGTGTCCACCACGGCGAGGGCATCGGGAGCCGTCCGTAGTCCGCTCTCCAGCAGTGCGGCAAGCATGTCCGGCGCCGCCGCCTCGGGGACAACGCTCTCTGTCCCGGTCAGCAGCTCACCGACCACCCGATCCGGCTGTGCCACACCGCGAGACAGCAGTTCCACCACCGCCGCGCACAGTGCGTCCAGGCGGGCGGCGGTGGCGACGGTGTCGCGGCAGGTCATGGTGAGGTGCAGGGCACCGCCGCTGCGGTGCACCGACACGTCCACTCCGTAGAGCGGGACGGCGAGGGCGGCGAGGCTATCGGCCGAGAGTCCGCCGGGGCCTGCGTCGTTCGCGAACAGGTCGTCGGGTACCGCGCCGAGGGACACCTCGAACAGCGGGGTGCCGGCGCGGGCTCGGCCGGGATCGGCGAGCGCGGTGATCTCGGTGAGCGGCAGGTCGGCGTGCGCGAAGGCCCCGACGTCGATGCCGGTGATCTCGCGCAGGAGTGCCCCGAAGGTGGCGTCGAGGTCGATCGGGGTGTGCAGTGGGACGCCGCGGGCGAACAGTCCGGGCAGTTCGGCGAGCAGCGGGTCGATCCGCCCGGACACCGCGGTGCCGACGGTGATCACCCCGGCCCCGCTCTGCCGCGCGAGGACGGCGGCGAGGGCGGTGTGCACCACGATGAATCCGCTGGTGTGGTGGTCGACGGCGAGGCGGTCGAGGGTGGCGGTGAGCTCGGCGTCGAGGGTGTGGCGGGCGCGGTGCACGGTGGTGGCGGCACCCCCGACGGCCTGCAGGTTCATGTCCGGGAGCCGCAGGGACGTCACGGGTTCGGCGAAGGCTGCGGTCCAGTGTGCGAGGAGCTCGTCGTGGCGGGCGGCGAGGGTCGCAGCACGCCACAGGCTGTACTGCCGGTAGCCGACCGGCGGTGCGGGCGGCAGTGTCCCGGCGAGCGCGGCCTGCAGGTCGGCGCGCAAGAGCGCCAGGGTCTCGCCGTCGGCGGCGATGTGGTGGACGACGCCGAGAATCCAGGTGCGCGGACCGGTGCCGGCATCGGTGATCTCGACGATGCGGATGCGCCACGGGAGGGCCGTGGCCAGGTCGAGCGGGGTGGCGACCTCGGCGAGCACGGCCCCCAGCTCGGCCTCGTCGTGCACCCGGGTGACGATGCAGTGCGTCGCGATGAAGGAGTCGAGTTCTTCGGTGCCCCAGCGCTGTTGATGGGGAACGCCGTCGTGACTGGGGTAGCTGGTGTGCAGCGCGTCGTGGCGGCCCAGCACCTCGCGCAGGGCGGCGCCGAGGGTGGTGGTGTCGGCGGTGGTGGGCAGGGCGATGGGCAGCAGGTAGCCGGTGAAGTCGGGTTCGGCGCGCCACCGCAGCCACAGGTCGAGCTGTTCGGGGGTCAGCGGCAGCCGGTCGGGCTCGACGCGGTGCTCGGCGAGGGCCGGAAGCGGCTGCTCGGGGGCGGTGCCGATCAGGCGGGCGAGGCCTTCGATGGTGGCGTCGGCAAAGATGTCGGCCACACCGACGGCATGTCCGTCACGGTTGAGGGTGGCGGCCAGTCGTGCCGCCGAGAGCGAGGTTCCGCCCGCGGCAAAGAAATTGGTGTGCGGGGTGAGCTCGCCGGCCATCTCGCCGACGATCTCGCGTACCGCATCGGCGATGGTCTGCTCGTCGTCGGTGAGGGCCCGTGCGGTGTCGGTGCGGGTGGTCTCGATGTGGGTGAGCTGGGCGAGCAGCGCGATCTTGTCCACCTTGCCGGTGGGGGTGACCGGCCATCCCTCGACGACGCCGATCCGTGCGGGGACGGCATAGGCGGGAAGCCGTGTGGCGCAGGCGGCGAGCAGGGTCGGTTCGGTGAGTCCGTCGAGTGCGGCGCGGTCGGCGAATCCGTCGGCGGTCACGAACGCCACGAGCCGCTCGTCGCCGGGGCGCGCACCGGGCTGGAGAAGGACGCGGACGTCACCGACCCCGTCGACGGCGCGCAGCGCGGCAGCCACTTCGCCGAGTTCGATGCGGTGCCCGCGTAATTGGATCTGGTCGTCGGAGCGGCCGAGGTAGGCGAGCACACCGGGGGCGATCTCGCGGACACGGTCGCCGGTGCGGTAGCGGCGGGTGCCGTCGGGTCCGGCGACGAAGCGGGCGGCGGTGAGTGCGGGCGCGTTGAGGTAGCCGTGGGAGACGTGGGCTCCCGACACGTACAGTTCGCCGATCGCCCCCATCGGGACCGGGCACAGCCGGGCGTCGAGCACGGCCCACTCGACGTGGTCGAGCGGGGTACCGATGACGCTGCGTTCGTCGGTGAGGTCGACCTCGGCGGTGGTGAGACCGACGGTGGTCTCGGTGGGACCGTACAGGTTGACCAGCCGGCAGTCGGGATGCGTTGCGGCCCAATGCCGCAGGGTGGCGGGTGCGAGGGCCTCGCCACCGAGGGTGACGATGCGGAGCGTGCTCAGTGCAGCAGCACCGACGACGGCCGGGTCGGTGAGTGCGGCGAACGCCGTCGGGGTCTGCGACAGCAGGGTGGCGCCGTGACGGTCGAGGGTGGCGGCCAGGCGGCGCGGGTCGCGCAGCACCGCGTTGGACAACACCAGCACGGAGCCGCCGGAGGTCAACGCGCCGAAGATCTCCCACACGGAGAAGTCGAAGATGTGATTGTGCGCCCACGTCCACACGTCGTCGGCGCGCGCACCGAGTCGGCCGAGTTCCGCATCGAGCAGCGCCGCAAGGTTGTCCAGGGTGACCACCACGCCCTTGGGCACGCCGGTCGACCCGGAGGTGTGGATGATGTACGCCGCACCCGGCATCGGTTCGGCGGTCCCGAGGCCCGGGCCGTCGGTGATCTGCAGTCCGTCGCGCACAATCGCGGCCGGCTGCGTGGCCGCGAGGAGGTGTTCGATCCGCGACGTCGGGTGGTCGGGGTCGATGGGTACGTAGGCGGCGCCGGCGATCAGGGTGCCGACGATCGCGACGATGGTGTCGGCGGAACGCCCCATGATCAGGGCGACGCGGTCGCCGTCGCGGACACCGGTATCTCGCAGGCGCGCCGCGAACGCGTCGGCCCGCCCGACAATTTCTCCATATGTTAGGTGTTCCCCATCGCCGACGACGGCCGTCGCCCCCGCCGGATGCGACCGGATCACATCAAGCAGACCCGCCCCACCCCCCACGATGGCTGAGCCCGTCGAGGCGCCCCCAACGATGGCTGAGCCCGTCGAGGCGCAGTCTTTGGTGGTTGAGCCGGTCGAGGCGCCCCGAACGATGGTTGAGCCGGTCGAGGCGCCCCCAACGATGGTTGAGCCGGTCGAGGCGCTAGCCGAGACCGTGTCGAAACCTCCGTCACCCGAGGCACCCAAGCCGGCTACGCGGGAAACACGCCCAACGAAATACTCAACCATCCCCTCCGCCGCAACAACATCCACCGCTCCCCCGGCAACAACCAGCGTCACCAGCGGCGATTCCCCGTCGTCGACAACAAGTTCCAGCGGAACGCGCGCTCGGTATGTCCGCAGTCCCTCAAATGCGCGCACCGCACCGGCACCACCGGATGGGGGTGCCACGTCTACGCCGTGATAGGCGAATACCACATCGGGTAGCCCACTCGGCGCGGTCGCGGCGCGTTGTACGGCCTTGCCGACCACTCCCCCGACGCGGCGCAGGGCGGTGTCGACGTCCATCTCCCGCACCCCGGTGACCCGCACCGGAACGGTCTGCACATACATGCCGACCTGTTGCAGTTCGTCCGATGAGCGCCGGTCGGCGACCGGCATCCCGAAGACGACGTCGTCGGTGTCGCAGAACACCGACAGTGTCTGTGCCAGGGCCATACTGAGCAGCGTGTTGAGGGTGGTGCCCGCCTGCTGCGCGCGTGCTTCGGCGCGGCGCCGTACCTCAGGGTCGATGTGCCGGGTCAGATAGGTGGCGGGACCGTAGGTGAGTCCGTTCTCTGTGCGCTGGGCCGGTTCCGGCAGCGAGAGCCGTTCCGGCGCACCGCGCAGGGCACGCATCCAATACAGCCCGCTGGCCCCGGTGTCGGTCGATGCGCGCGCTTCGAGGGTGGCGCCGAATCCGATCGGTTCGTCTGCCCATTCCGGGGCGCGTCCGGCGGTGCGGGCGTCGAGGGCGATGGTGAAGTCGCCGAGCACGATCGGCACCGACCACTCGTCGATGGCGATGTGGTGGGCCACCAGCACCAGCTCGACGATGTCGCCGGATGTGTCGATCACGGCGCGCCATGGGAGGTCGACGGTGAGGTCGAAGGGTGCAGCGACGGCGCGTTCGGTGCCGGCGACGTCGAGGATGCCTTCGCTGATCGGCGCGGTCGCCCGGAGTCCGTCGGTGTCGCGGATGCGCGCTACGGGTTCGCCGTCGACGTCGGGGTGGATCGTCCGGAGTGCTTCGTGTCGGATGGCGACGTCGATCAGTGCGGCCCGCACGGCCGACACCTCCACACCGGCAGCCACGGTGAGGTGCAGTGGGAGGTGGTAGACGATGGCGTTCGGGTCGGCGCGGTTGAGCAGCCAGATCTCGTGTTGGGTGCGGGTGGGCCGGTATTCGGGTTGTCCGTCGGCGGAGGTCCGACGCGGTGTGGCGGCGTCGATCGCGGTGGCGAGTTCGGCGAGGGTGGTGACGTCCACCAGGTCGCGCATGCTGACCACCACGCCGAGCGCGGGCCCGAGTTGCACGGCCAGCTGCATGAACGCCAGCGAGGTGGCGCCGAGTTTGACCAGTTCGTCGTCCATGGATGGGCTGGTGACGCCGAGGATGTCGGTCACGGCGTCGGCGACGAGTCGTTCGGTGTCGGTCGCGGGGGCGCGGTAGGGCGCCGCGGGTTCGGGGGTTGCTGCGATCCGTTCGGCGACGGCGGGTCGGTCCAGTGTGCCGGCGTCATCGACCGGCAACGCATCGAGTACCGCGACGTGGCGGGGCCACAATACTTGCGGGAGTGCACCGTTCACGCGTCGGCGTACTGCAGCGCGTACCCGGGAGCGGTCGGCGTCTCGCTGCGCCACGATTCCCACGGCCAGCTCATCGCCACGGTCGACGATCACCACGTCGACGACGCCGTCGGCGGGTGCTGCGGTGCGGGCGAGTTCGGCGGTGTCGACGCGGATTCCCTGCGGGAACACGATCTCTCCGGGCCGATGGTCCACCACGACGGTCCCGGTGCCCGCCTCGAGGTGGCCGCGATCGCCGGTGCGCCACATTCGGTGCGCGGGGCTCCACGGGCAGTCGACGAATGAGCCTGTGGTGATCCCTGATTCGTCGGCGTAGCCCACCACCGGTGCGCCGATGACGTACAGCTCTCCGGTGATTCCGGGTGGTACGGGGCGGAGTCGGTGGTCGAGTACCACCGGTGTGCACGCCGTGGTGGTGGCTCCCCAGGGCAGCGGCCGGTCGAGTGGAATGCCGGCGTCGACGCGCAGTGCGTTGGTGGCGCCGAGGAGTTCGGGGTGGCCGCCGAGGTCGTAGAGGCGATGGTCGCGGGCCACATGCGCGGCGAGTGCCGGGGAGAGCCGCTCGCCCAGCGTGATCACGGTGTGCGGGAGGGTCTCCGACGCCGCATTCGCCAGCCGGGTCGGGGTGGTGATCCAGTGGGTGGCTTCCGCCCGATCGGCGACCACCCGAACGCCGTACGCCGCGGACATGACTCGGCCCAGCTCGGGCACCACGTCGAGAGCGAGCGTGCCTCCATCGGCGACGGCGTCGAAGGCTTCCGCCATCGAGGCGATGATCGTCTCGACGGCCGCGGCCGGCATCTCCACCCGGGTTCCGGACACACCGCAGGTGAGCGAGAGACTGTCCGCGCCAAGCGCGCCGCCCTCACTCCCGTTCTTGCGCTTGCGCCGCCGGAACCACCGCTTCGCCCGCTGCGACTCATCGGCACTCGCCGACGACGCGGTCTCGTCAACAGCCTCCGAATCCACGACGCGCGGCTCGTCGACCACCAGTGGTAGGTCGTCGACCAGCGTTTCGGGTGCGTCGAGGACGGCGTGGGCGAAGGTGTCGAGCATCGTCATGAACTGGCGATGATGCTCGGCGACCTCTGCCTCGTCATACCGGTTGGGGTTGGCGTCGAGGCAGAGCATCAGGCCGTCGGGGTCTCCGTCGCCGGCCTGGTTGTAGATGTTGATGGCGATGTCTTCGACGGGGCCGGTCGAGAGGACATGGTAGGTGGCGATGGCCTCGCCGCATTGGATCTGACGCTCGAACAGCATCAGATTGAGCATCGGTCCCGATCGCAGCTGGGCATCGGTGCGCGGGGTGCGACCGCTCTCTTCATCCGCCGCGACGTCGGCCCAGATCTCTTCACCGCGGAAACGCTGATGGCGCAACGCACCCATCAGCGCGGTCCGGACACTCACCAGGGCGTCCGCGACGGTCTTCTCGGAGGTGACGCCGGTCCGCAGGGGAACCACGTTCGAGACAGGCAACGGTGTCCGCCGCAACGCCGCTGTGGTGCGTGCGGCCACCGGGAACTGGAAGATCACCTCGTCGCCACTGGCCACCCGGGCCATGTACGCCGAGCAGGCCGCCACGATCACGGCCGGCGGAATCGCCGAGTGCTGTTCGGCCACCTGCCGCAACAGCGACATCGTCCGGTCGGGAACCGGCTCGGCGACACGACGAGCAACCGCCTCAGGCCGGGCAAACCGACGTGCCAACGTTCGTGGAAGGCCAACGCCCTCCATCGCCTCACGCCAGTACGCCCGATCCGTGACGTACCGCCGCGAGGCCCGGTACTCGGCATCAGCGCGAGCCGGAAGGTCCAAGTCCACCGGTTCGATCTCGGGCAGCGGTTCGCCGGCAACACCCGCCGAGTAGGCGCGGAGAGCCTCGCTCATCCGCTCCTTGCCGCCGTACCCGTCGGTGATCAGATGGTGGACACGGTTGTAGAGCAGGAAGTGTTCGTCGGCGAGCTGGAACAGAATGCCACGAGCTGTGCGATCTACACGCAGGTCGACTGGACTCGAGTAATCCTCTCGCATAGCCTGCAACGCCACCAACGTGCCGTGCTCCACGCTTCGCAGGTCAACTACCTTAAGCCAACAATCCAGACCCGAATCATAGATCCCAATGAGGCCATCCGGAGCGTCCTCGAACCTCACCTGCGCGAACTTAGCCGCACGAGTCGTCGTACTAGTACGTTCAACGAACACCCCAACGTCAATGCGACCACGCAGCTCGACATACTGAACCACATTCAGTGGAACGTCTGGGTTCAGGCGCTGAACTGCACGCAATGCAAATTGCGTGCAATTAACCGCAAAGATGTCACGATGATTCAATGAAGCGCTCCGGACGTCACAATGACCCCTACTTCACAATAAATTCAGCCAGATGAAACACGATCCCTCAATACCGAACCAACAGCAACAATTCCCCAATCACCTGGAACACCAAGCGATCGCTAGATCGCTAGTAAATTATTCCGCTCACACCGAAGAGTACGACTCACCATAGCCATAGGCTCCAGATGTCGACAGGTCACCATTGTAGACAAATCCAAGCAGGGGAATGTCAGCCATCGAAAGTTGAGACACCGAAGAACCAATATTCTTCATATCCGACACTCCGCGACGTGCAACCACTACAACCCCATCCGCACAACCGCCAATCACTGTCGGATCACTTACGAGCAAGACAGGCGCAGTATCAATCAGTACGAAGTCGAAACAATCGCGAAGCGCAGCTATACCATCAGACGCGCGCTGCGACCCCAACAATTCCGTCGGATTCGGGGCTGAAGATCCCGCAGGCAAAACACTAAGGCCATCCACCTTAGTCGGAGTCACGAAATCTAGAATCGACGAACCAGAACGGAGGAAATCTGTAAATCCCACCGTTCCCACCGCACCTAGCCGCTCGCCGACCTTTGGCCTCCGCAGATCCGCATCAACCACTACTACAGACCTACCAGACTCAGCTAACGACGCTGCCAAATTAATCGTGACCGATGTCTTTCCCTCTCCAGCTACCGAGCTAGTCACAGCAATAACATCAGCACCATTGTCCACACTCACGAAGGACAGATTCGTACGAAGCCGCCGAAAGGCCTCGCCAGCACCGCTGCTACCTTCCGAAAAACTCACGACCCCACCTTCCGCCAAACCATTGTCGTTTGGCACGCTGGCCAAAACAGGCCCAAGCTCCAGTGCTTCTACATCATCACGCGTGCGTACACGCCGGTCAAAACGATCCACGGCAAATGCAAGCCCAAAACCAACGAACCCACCAAGGATCAAAGCGATCGCAAGGTTCCTTGCCACCTTAGGTGTCGCCGCAGTTGCCGGCGGTGTCGCATGCTGCTCTACTACGACCCGTGTCGGGACAACCTCTGCCTTCACGTCGCTATCGGAGCCGACCAGTTCAGACGCAAACTCAACGAACTCATCAGACAGCGCATTCGCAATGTCCGCGGCTCGGAACGGAGACTCATCACTCACAGTCACCGTAATGAGAACCGTTCCTGGAGCCGCAGTTGCTCTCACCCTCGAACGGAGATCGTCCGCCGACTCGTCAAGCCCCAGCCTTTCAACTGTACGTCGTGCAAGCGTTTCGCCCGTCAGCAACTGGGTGTACGACGCCACAACCTGCTGCGAGTAGAGACCTCCCTGGTACAGGTCATTTCCCGATGCCCCAGATGAGCTCGACACAAACAACCGTGCAGACGCACGGTACTCGGGTGTCGACAGCATCGATGAAATCAAAGATCCCACGCCCGCAAGAAGGGACACCAAAGCTACTACCCACCATCTACGAACAAAAACTGCCGCCAGACTTCTCATCACCCTCACCTCTCATGAATATTTCGAAACAATAGATGCCACGTGCCGCGGCCACTGCGACTATCTCATGACCGGTTCAGAAGTCCCGAACGATCCCCGAACAATACCAACAGACTTCGTTTCCAAAACTCGATCGGCCTTCGATCGCACGTCCCCAATCCAACACAGTGCGGCAACAATACAAATCAACACCACAACTTGACCAAGATTCTGATAGAGGTCTCCTCGCATCAACGACACCACATACGGCGTACACACGATAACGATCGAAGATTGAAAAACCCGGTCGCTACGAACCAGAGACCGACGAAGCCCGAACAGAGCCAAACCAAAGGCCATCCCCGCAACTATCACGCCCAACCACGAGAAGTTCGCAAATGCCTCGCCAACAGCAGAGATACTCGTTTCCACACGTTCACTACCGTAAAATCGAGGAAGATAACGCTGAGTAAACCAGGTGTTTGCACCACCACCAGGCTTCGATGCCCAGGCCGCACGAGGAACGAACCACGCCAAGCTCGCAGCGTACGTTGAACCGTTCTGAAAATCGAGCTGTCCAACGCTGTTTGCTTCATTTAGTCTAATCAGGCTATCGACTGGCCGAAGTTCAGTACCGGCCATAAACCGCTCAAATAGATACGATGGCGAGATACTTGCACCACCACCCAACTGATCTCCAGTGGCGAACTGGCTCTCACGAAACTTGACAGAGTAGGCCATTGCACCAACGGCACCTATTGCCAGAACACCGACCAGCTTACCAATAGATAGCGGCCGCTTACCCGTCTGGAAGACGAGCAACATAGGGATAAGACCACCAAATATTAACGGCCCCCGGCCGCCGCTAACGAATGTAACAATAAAAAGGCACGAAACGCCGACATAGGCAATGAGTCCTGGTGCAAGAGATTCCCTGCGCCTCGAAAGAATGTGCACTACGCATGAAGCCAGGAGCGGCAGGTATGAATAAACCAGGTAGTTTGAGCCACGCAGATAGCTGCTCCGATTGGCAATCTGGCCAAAATACCCACCAATCCCACCGGCGCGAGATACGAGAACCACCACGCAGATAAGCGCAACTGCCGACGCTACCACCACTGCCCATCTAGTCACATCGGCAGACGGAGTCCATACCGGACCGCGTACCGCCGAGCGGCGTTTGACCCGCTCACGAATTCCGTCGCCGCCCCTATTAGCAGTCAAGAGCCAATAGACACCGAAGCACGCCACAAGAAACAGCAACGCCTGATGCAGAGAGTTAGTCAACGCGTCAGACAAAGACGCAGACAAGTAACGGGAGTCGGCCATAGCACCAGCCGTAGTACTACCCTCTAGCAATACACCGACGGGTCGCACTACGAAAAATGCACACGCAGCAACCGCCGCCAATCCTGCCGCCGTTAGTATATCTCCATACAGCCGAAACTCGATAGCTACCACACTAACACAAACAATCATAATTGATCCGGCCAAAATTGCCAAAGCAAGAAGCCCAGAAATCGAGAGACTGGATAGGAATCCGACTAGCAGCCCGAGGCAGCCCATGCCAATAATCGCAGGAATCCTTGGATATCGGCCGGCTGAAGTCACTTCGCCACTCCAGCCAACATCTCAGCCAACGCGATAGAAGCCTCTTCAATATCGCGTGTCATTCTCTCACGTGATTGCTTGTTTGAATCAGCACCACGATCTACAAGGTGCGCTAAAGCCTCGGGCACACCGGCATTGCACGAGACTTCGTACTGAACGCAAAACTGTCGCACCTTCGGACGTTCTCCTACTGCCAGTAAATCGGAATGCGTGAGTAGTCCCATGTACAGTGCATGCATTCTAGATGCGAGTAGAATCCGGGAACTACCGATAATAGTGAGGCACTCATCCCATCCAATTCCAATATACACTTGATCGAACTCGCCGACGACGTCCTTTTCCATCGCGTCCAGATCCGACCCCGCACCGCATTGGTCCATAGAAATGAAGGAAACACTCCCATATAATTCGCGAAGATGCTGGACATCGGCTCTTCTGAGATCTCCAGCTTCCGCCGACGATAGCGCCACAATTGCGCCGCCAAACCGATCTTCACTACCGATGGAAATAGCTCCGCCCAATAGACAGGCGTCCCTAGATATACGGACTTGCTTCGCGTTCAGTTGACCCCGAACAATCTCCCGCGATCGTTCATCGCGTACCCAGATCCATGATCCCACTTGAGATAGCCTGAGCGCGAGAACGGCGCGCCTTCTTTCGATCTCCTCCGCACCGACACCCCAAAAGGAGGTTCGCGTTCGTGAGATTAGGCCCAGTAGCCGTGCAAAAATGCACAAGCGTGGAAGCCCCGAGAATAGAGTATCCACCTGGTCATCCTGCAATAATGTGCCACCGCCGACAATCAGAAGATCCGATGATCGCAATTCGCGAATAAACGGCACCAACCGCGCCCTTCGGACTTCGCCCAACCTACAAGGCCCCAGGTCCAGTACCACAACCGAATGGCCCAGCTTCGCCAATTGAAGCGCAAGCCGATCGGTAAGAAATGCATCACCGATGTTCTGCGGGTACCCGCCATCCACAGTTCGATCAGCAGATATAATCGCAATCTTCATTTGTGCACCCGCCTTGGAACAAGAACTATTAGGAGAAGGCAGGCCGATAGCAAAGCCTCGCATAGGAGCATCGAGACCCCGATCCCTCGTGCGCCAGCCGAGGTACCGCCATACCATGCGCCCAAAACCGCAATGGCCCCAATACCAATGTTGCATATCGACCTAGCGTTAGGACGCCGAAGAGCAAGAACGACAGCGACCAACCCGTAGTTTCCAGATTTTATGACCATAGACATCAAGAATGCAATCAGTACGAATAGACTGACCGGTGAATCAAAGAATATCTCGGTTACCCAACCACTAACTGAGCCAATCGACACTGCCGTAACAAGCCCGATTGCTAAGAATCCCCACCAGGTTAGGATAGTCGTTCGACTGGTTGCGTCACGCAGCCTAGGAAGTAGCTGCGCGGAAATCGTTGCAGGAACAACTTCAGGAGGCTGAATTATTCGGAGCACGAAGGCTACAATTGCTGCCTCACCAACTGGCATTACAAGTGGAGCGATCAAGAGCGGAACTTGTGAATATACTGCACTCGTTGCTCCAGATAGTCCAAAGCGGAGCACGTCCCGCAACTCGGTTACCCTCGAGCGTTCGGGTCCCGTGCTCACTAGCAGCTTCTTGGTTCGTATGGCGACAATACCGATCACCATCGCGGAGAAGACGGCCAACAGCCAGTACGGTAGCGCTGATGCGCCAACCAACAGTACATAACCTGCACAGAACGCTTTCACTATCGCAATAAGAACCTCCGGGACCACATACCGGACCGGTTGGTGAAGAACCAGATATGGCGCCCGCGCAGCTTTACCCACAGCCTCAAACACCTGTACACAAGACAGCGCCACTATTACAGAAATCGTGGTGTGGGATAGGTGAACGACGGCAGATGCGTACGCAATACAGCCGACAGCCCCGACTAGAGAGGAAACAGCTTGCACACCAACCACCCGAATGAATGTCTTTTGCGTAGCCTCATCGAGAGTGCGGGTCAACAGATAGTTGGCCGCGCCGGTGTCCGCCATTATCCCGACGGCGCTAATCAGCCCAAATGCCACCACTGCAGAGCTGCGGTCATTTGCGTCGGAGATTGCCGTTAGACTAAACAAGATCAAGAACTGCGACATCCGACTCAAGATCGCCGAGAGCGTAGGTGAAGAAAGCCTGGCAATACTCCGCAGGACTGCAGGGGCTTTTCTAGCCCCAAGCTTCTCCTGATGCTTCTCCTGATTGGCGACGTTCTGCCGGACTGTCATCGGAGTCCTAGGCAAACCGTCGATATCAGCTCAGCAGTTCTATCCCAGTCGAACTCGGCTAGTATATGTCGAGGACTATCCCGCATCCGCTCAGCGTCTGGCACGCTAGAGCCTCGAACTAGATCCATAGATATCGTTGCCGCTATGGACTCTTCATCGTACGGATCAAAGTACTGCGCATGATCCCCGCAAATCCATCGGAAGACTGGAATATCCGAGACCGCAAGACGTGCTCCACATGCCAGTGCTTCGACAGCGGGAAGACCGAAACCCTCGGCTAAGCTCGGGAACGCGACAAGGTCAACCTCGCTATACAAAGAAGCCAACTCTTGGTCTGTTACGCGGCCCGCAAACACGACGTTATTGAGAGCACCCAGATCTCCAACGGGGGCGAAGATTGATGCCGAAGAACCGACAAGCAAGAGAGTGGTGGGGTTGATGCCCGTATCGTTAATCATTGATACGGCGCGTATCAGCCTTTCAAGATTCTTCCTAGGTTCGAGCGAACCTACCGCCAGGACCGTGTAGTTTTCAGGAGGTATCTCGAATCTTTTGCGAAGATCAAACTTTGAACTGATCTTTTCTTCACAAAAGATGGAGCTAGGCGCATTGGGAGCCACCACGATATCCTCGCATCGCCGGCCAGATAGTTCGGCTATCTCATCTGCAACAACCGGACTGACCACAACCAGCTTCTCTGCTGTCGCAATATTTCTACGGAGAAGATTCGCGTGAACCGAAGCGTACGTAGCGGAATACCACTCAGGGTGAGTTATTGGGAAGAGGTCATGTACTACACAGACGCGGCGACTTCCGACATATGGTGCCCTAGATGTCAGAGAGAGGACGACGCTGCCGTCACTTCGGAAAGGAAGGAGCTGCACAGCCATCCAGTCTGCGTACTTGCTCGATTCCGACTTCGAACCGATCTCCCGAAAACCTGGGCGGGTCACTAATCGGTCGGCGACTTCACGGGCATAGCGTTGTTGCCCCGTGACTTGCTGACTACGGAAGTATCCATTCACTACAACACGCTGTGCATCCACGTTTTGATCCTCTCTTCGAACCGCAGATTGGAGAATTCTGCTGCCCGCAACCTCGGTGCTTCTCCCTTCAACTGACTGCAAAGACGCAGAGCGCTGTCAAAGCTAGATTGGTCCCATTCCGCTAGATGGACTCCGGTTTTCTTGTCTATTACGGACTCCGTCGCGCCACCCAGGCTGCCAGTGATCACCGGCGCTCCAGCCGCCATCGCCTCGACCGGCATGATCCCAAAGTCTTCGATCGCTGGGAACACGTACGCCTCGGCACGTTGGTACAGTGCATACAGTAGGGAATCTGACGGACGGTCAACGAAGAGACACCGTGTGCCAGCACGCTCTGCGATCTGCTCGAGTTTGAGTCGATCGGGGCCAGACCCAGCCAGAACGACATCGACACCCACGCGTGCAGCTGCCTCGATCACTAGGTCGAGTCTCTTATACGGCACAAATCGAGAAGCGCCGAGCACAAACGTCTCGGGTAGATTGTCTAGGATGCCCTGCTCGGTCCCGGTAACCTCGTTTGTCCAGTCACGAACGCCGATAATCTTGTCCACTTCGACAGGAGGATAGATTACGTCAGATTCAACATTCCAACAGGCCGATATTCTGTCACGCACATATCGACTGTTTGCCGCATACTTGGCATTCCCCTTGGTGACACAATAGCGATCGTACTCGCGTAGGGTCTTAAGAAGTGGTCTAACTAGGGGAACCCTAGCGGACCGAGTGTCAAGTTCGGGATACCATATATATCGGGCTGGCGTATGTGCATATACGAACGTGGGAATATCTGGCCGACTTGCGGCAATATGATGAGCGAATAGATGACTACTCACCAATATCCAGTCCGCCGAGTCTAACTTCATTGTCCTCCACACGGGAGACATGAAAGGTAGCGTTAGAGCCTTATTGCGCAGTCCAATCCGTCCGATCACGCTTGGTGTCGTCCGCCTGTCCAGTTCGACATGCTGCCCGGGCGCACTATTCCACAAGCATCGAATATCGGAATTTGGAAACATGCGCGCAAACTCGTTGAGTACCTTCTCTGCTCCACCCACCCCTTCGATCCACTCATGCACAATATAGGTGGAAGAGCTAGTCATTCGTAGAGTCCATCGCTTTTCTTGTTCAAGATCTGAGTTTCGGCAGTTGCTGGCTACTGGACCCACTAGGTCCTAGTACGCACCGTCTTTGGCTATCACAGCTTTAACTGTGCGCCAGAGAATCACTAGGTCCTGGACCATTGTCCAGTTCTCAACATAAACAAGGTCGAGCCGAATGCGGTCTTCCTCGGCAAGATTGGAGCGGCCAGATACCTGCCATAGTCCGGTTATCCCAGGTTTCACGAGTAGCCTTCGCTCCACGAAGTTTGGTATCTCAGATCCCTCCCCAGGTACCAGAGGACGGGGGCCAACAATGCTCATCTGCCGTGCGAGAACGTTGAATAGCTGCGGCAGTTCGTCGATACTGGTCTTTCGTATGAAACGTCCTATCGGAGTTATCCGCGGGTCATGTTCAGACTTGTAGAATACTGAACTTGAGCTCGGCGCCTTTTCTCGCGCTTCACCAATACGCTTGTCAGCGTCCGTGGCCATTGACCGGAACTTCCAAACTCGGAATGTCTGGCCGTCCTTCCCCACACGCAAATGCCGAAAGAATACCGGCCCACCGTCATGGGATTTGATGGCCAATGCAGTTACGATCATCACTGGCGTAAGGATGATCAACACGGTCGTAGCGAGGGCATAGTCGAGAGTGGACTTGAGCAAGCTCTGCGCCGCTCCGTATCTGGGCTTGTCTATGTGAAGAAGAGGAAGTCCATCTACCTGGCGAACGAGCATTCGTGGGCCAGTCACGTCCACTACTCCCGGGGAAACCATCAGATCGATATTGTCGGTTTCCAGCTCCCACGACAGTTCCCGGAGCGCCTCGTACCCAAACTCGTCTGTCGAGCTCACGGCAACAGCTGTCGCACAACTCTGCCTCACGGCAACGCTAACGGCGTCTACATCGTTGATCACAGGGACGATATGTCCGGCAACTGCGATGCTCGCCGGCGCACTGGGCCGGCCGGGTGGCGTGCAAAGGCCCACAACCCGGTAGCCGAGTGACGGGTCCTTAAGTACGCGCTTGGCAAGTGGAAGCGCTGATTCCGAGCTTCCTACGATGAGAAGGTCGTCTAGGTGGCTTCCACGTACGCGGCGCCGGTGGAGTTGATGCCTCCAGAAGCGGTGACATGTCAGTAGGCCAAGGGTGCCGACGGGCAGCGCAACAGCCAAGAAGCCGCGTGCGATGTTCAGATGGAACAACAGATCCAGGATCGCCAGCCCTCCGAAGACCCATACACTTGCTGTCACGATTCGGCTGTACTCCTGCGCACCTGCGCCGACGATCCGCGAATCATAGGTTCGAACCAGACGCAGTGCGACTGCCCATACGACGCCGAGCGTGAGGCACACCAGGAGCGCAGGAATACCGAACGGTCCATGCGGCGCCATCAACCCCGGCGACCCAAATCTCACGAACTGGGCGATTACTAGCGAGAGCGCAATTATGACGACATCGCTACACGCGACCTTGCGGAGGTATGCATCGACCCAAGGCCGACGCTTGGAGTCCACACGCCGGTCAGTATCGACTGACCATCCTCGCGACTCGGCCCCGGCTGGCCCGAAGTCGAAACCACCTTCTGCTGTCACGTCTGCCCCCATACAGTACGAAGCGGTCGATCACCCTGCGGCATCGGCGGCGGCACCTTTCATTCCTGGCGGCCTGCCGGAACCGAAGTTCTGCAACCCGCAGCCCGTGGGCTGGTTGATCGTTCGATTTTGACGAGCTCCACACGTCTCGCACGTGTACGAAAAAGATAAGGCTCAGCACGCGAACAGGCAATCCGGAGTATCTAAATCAATCGATTCAGATGACGCCCACTCCGTGGTCTACGCCCAGGTAGGCCCAACCGGAACCCATCTCGGCGACGCTGAGTTATGTTGCACGACAAGTTTTCTGCTCAACCGTCCCACCGACTCGCAATGCTCAACCTACAGAGGAACCACACACTCGGTGAATGAAAGTGAACACTTAGGGAACCCCATGCCATACTCACCTCACGCCAGATTCGTCCGACCGGACTACATCAAGATCACCCTTGCGTCGTTATTATCGTTGATCGACTGGAAACTTTCGTAAACCATAACAACAGAACGTGTCGGAGATCACAGTACTGACCGGATCAATTGATTCAGAGCTGCTACACAACGACTGCTCAGATCGCGGACCGCGATGAACAACTGCGCAATCTGCACGGGTTGCCACTATAGAGCTTTTATGAAATGACGAAACGGTGGTACATCCGTGTCAAGTCCCTTGTCCGCGCGTAGATCACAGATCATCGCCTGCGCGGTCAATCTGGCGAACACCGGTGGCGCGTCTGCACTTAGTATGCGGGCGCTTGCAGCCGCGCTCAACGTCCGCCCCATGACGCTCTACTACTATGTGCCCAATAAGGCAGTGTTGTTGAACTTGATCGTGGCAGAGGTTGCGGAGCAGATCGCGTGGACCAGCGCACCCGAGTCTCCGCGTGATGAGCTGGTCAGCCACGCTCTAGACGTGTACCAAGCCCTAGCAACCAACAGCTGGATACCAGACGTGTTACGTGCCAGCACCCAGGCTGGAGCACCGCCCATCCTCGTCGCGGAACCCTTCATCGCTAGTGCGCGCGGTTTGGGCTTCGCCGAAGCGGATGCCGTCGGACTCTGGCGGGCGACGTGGTTCCTTATCTCCTCTCAGCTGCAGTCGCTCGGTATCAACGCTGGCACAACTCCGACAGTACAAGCTCCCGCAAGCGCCGAGATGGCAGGTCTCGCCGTTTACGTAAGAGCGCTTATCGACGGAATGATTATCACAACTCTGAATTCGGAACGAGCAGAGATCTGTGATCTCAAAGAAGGGCTGAATCCACGCAGAAAGCTACTTCACCCTGACGTGGGTTGTCAATCGTGCAGCTACAGCCGCGGTGATCCAGCGAAACCGCCCTTCTAGGGGCGGCTTCACACGCTCTGATCGCCGTCATATCGACCAGTGGATAGGACCGCATGTTCCAAGCGGTCATATCAAGCATCTTGCTCGGCTCGCACCCCTGAGGGTTTTCTTGTCGCATTCGCCGATTTGCCACACAATTCGCACTTACTCACAATTCGCAATTGTAGTCTACCTTTGGGTAGTCGATTGACTATCGGGTATGCTA